>NZ_JAOWCH010000033.1:0-286855 GCF_030337065.1 Citrobacter sp. Cb004
GGTAATGACTCCAACTTATTGATAGTGTTTTATGTTCAGATAATGCCCGATGACTTTGTCATGCAGCTCCACCGATTTTGAGAACGACAGCGACTTCCGTCCCAGCCGTGCCAGGTGCTGCCTCAGATTCAGGTTATGCCGCTCAATTCGCTGCGTATATCGCTTGCTGATTACGTGCAGCTTTCCCTTCAGGCGGGATTCATACAGCGGCCAGCCATCCGTCATCCATATCACCACGTCAAAGGGTGACAGCAGGCTCATAAGACGCCCCAGCGTCGCCATAGTGCGTTCACCGAATACGTGCGCAACAACCGTCTTCCGGAGCCTGTCATACGCGTAAAACAGCCAGCGCTGGCGCGATTTAGCCCCGACGTATCCCCACTGTTCGTCCATTTCCGCGCAGACGATGACGTCACTGCCCGGCTGTATGCGCGAGGTTACCGACTGCGGCCTGAGTTTTTTAAATGGCGGAAAATCGTGTTGAGGCCAACGCCCATAATGCGGGCGGTTGCCCGGCATCCAACGCCATTCATGGCCATATCAATGATTTTCTGGTGCGTACCGGGTTGAGAAGCGGTGTAAGTGAACTGCAGTTGCCATGTTTTACGGCAGTGAGAGCAGAGATAGCGCTGATGTCCGGCAGTGCTTTTGCCGTTACGCACCACCCCGTCAGTAGCTGAACAGGAGGGACAGCTGATAGAAACAGAAGCCACTGGAGCACCTCAAAAACACCATCATACACTAAATCAGTAAGTTGGCAGCATCACCCATATTTTATTCTCGTGTATGACCAATGCTCTGGTACTTCCCCCAACCACTCAACACCAGAATCTTTCATCGGTACATCAGGATTTAGCCCTTTGGTCACCACATGGCTAATCACTGCGTGACGTTTTTCATTTAGCAGTTCAATCAGTTGCTGCTGCTTCTCGATCAGGTTGTCGATTTTTGCGGTTTCGTGATCAAGGAACGTCGCGATATTTAATTGTTCATGTAATGTACAGTTAGGAATTGGGATATTAACTAAATCTGATGAATTAATTGCGGGGTAACTTATTCCTACTGAGCGAGATACTACTTCTTTTATAAAACCACTTGCGCGTAAGCAATATGAGGCAAATCTGTTATCAAGATTAGAAGATGGTCTGATTACGGCAAATCCAGTGGATACAACCATATTAGCTGGCGGTTTAATGATAGGAGCGATAGCTTCTAGGTATGTTCTAACTGTCGAGATAATTATATCGCCATCTTTTACCAAGCGTCTTGCCCTTGATGGAGCCTTTGAAAACGACATGTTCTCTGTAGTTGTTATCCCCAGAGAAGAAGACACACTGCCTATGTCAACATACTCGATCTCGTAATCTTTGTCTGTTGAATCAGAAATAACTTGATCATTACAGGTGCAAAGAAATTTCAGTGGTACTGTGCTCCAGCGAGCGGGTAACGTTTGTAGCCACTCCACCCCAGAATCCTTATATTCTGAATACGCCTTATATTTAGCCATCAGGAATGTACCTCCCGCAGCAGTTGCATAATCTCGATGCTGACCGCATCTAAATCCGCATCAATCTCCTCCAGTGGGCGCGGCGGCTGATAAATATAAAAATGACGGTTAAATGGAATTTCATAACCGATAATCCCGATATCGCCGTCTTTCGCATCACGCTTATCGGCGTTGATCCACGCATCCGCCACGTGCGGCAGGACTTCCGCTTTGAAGTAGCTCTCGATTAGCTCGCTGGTGGAAATAGCCGGATTCAGCGGCACATTCTCGTTATCGCGCAGGTCGCCATCCTGCTCAAACTCAACAACTTTTCCTTGGTAATCAAACGCGCCGTACAGCGGCTGAGCGGCCTCTTTCAGCACCTTTTTCACCACCGGTTCGGCATTCGGATTTTTGCGGGTGATGGCGTCGATAAGCTGCTTGTTCTCTTTGGCATCCAGCTTCACGCCTGCGGTGTTGAGCGCGCCCTTCAGCGTCAGCTGGAACTGGTTAAAGTCGTTGCTGATGACCTCTTTTCCCCCCGCCTGAGCGCCTACCGCTGCCCGAATACGCCGCGCTTTTTCCATTAACTCTCGCTGGAATTGCCACAGTTTGCTGTCGAACAGGTCTTTGATTTGCTTCTCTTTCAGCTCGGCAAACTCAGCTTTGATAATGGCGCGGGCTTCGGTTGCCAGTGTGGTGAAATCACCATAATTCTCATCCCGCCACTGCGAGGCAAATACTTCGCACAGGCGTTCCATCGGCGCGTTAAACGGCTTCGGCGCGAAGCGCAAAGTAGCAATGGCCTCATCGGTAATCTGTGTCGACAGGCGTAGCGGACGCTCAATGGTTAACCGGCGGTAACCAAAATCGGTGTTGTTGAAGATTTTGCTGGCGAAAGTTTTTGGCGCTTCGCTTTTCGCGGTAGCAGACTGGCGACCGCGGCTGGATTTTTGCTCTGGTGCTTTTCCCAGACCCAATACGTCCAGCGTGGTCGCACTAACTGACTCAATATTCCCGAAGGTTCGGGTAATCAGCCGGATATCCTCATCGCCCATTTGATGACGCTTCGACCCCAGCGATTTGCGCATCTTGTCGCACAGGTTGCTGCCGTCAATCAATTGAACCTTGCCCTTACGTTCTGCGATCTTTTTGTTGGATAAAATCCATATATAGGTGGCGATGCCGGTGTTGTAGAACATGTCCGTTGGCAGGGCGATAATCCCTTCCAGCAGGTCGGCTTCAAGGATGTAGCGTCGGATGTCGCTCTCACCGCTGCCTGCGCCGCCGGTAAACAGCGGCGAGCCGTTGAGGATAATGCCGATGCGTCCACCGCCGTTTTGCGCATCGCGCATTTTGCCGATCAGGTGCAGCAGGAACAGCAGTGAACCGTCGGAAACGCGCGGCAGGCCGGGGCCGAAACGACCGCTAAAGCCTTTCTGTAGATGCTCGTCGTTGATCTCCCCTTCAATCTTTTTCCAGTCCACGCCGAACGGCGGATTAGAAAGCATGTAATCAAACCGATCGGCCGGAAGCTGATCGTTAGAGAGGGTGTTGCCGAGCTTAATGCGGCTGACATCCTGACCTTTGATCAGCATATCGGCTTTACAGATGGCGTAAGACTCCGGGTTTAACTCCTGTCCGAAAGCACGCATGACCGCATTCGGGTTTAGTTCGTGCAAGTATTCCATACCCGATGAGAGAAACCCGCCAGTACCGGCGGTCGGGTCGTAAATCGTGCGGATAATACCGTCTTTGGTTAACGCATCATCGTCTTCCATAAACACCAGTGAGGTGGTCAGGCGCACGATATCGCGGGGGGTAAAGTGTTCTCCCGCTGTCTCATTTGAGCTTTCAGCAAAGCGACGGATCAACTCTTCAAACACAAAGCCCATTTCATGGTTGGAAATCGCTTCAGGGCTCAGATCGGTGGCCGCGAATTTTTGTACCACTTTATACAGTAGATTCGCGTCTTCCAGTTGCCCAACAAACTCGCTGAACTTGAAGTGATCGAAGATCTCGCGGGCATCCGTGGAGAACGATTGAACATATTTCTCCAGGTTGGCCTTGATACCGTTTTGCCCCATTTTGCTGAGGTCCATCGGTGAGGTGTTGAAGAATGTCAGATTGTCCGCCGCTCGCAGGATCATTTTCTCTTGTGCTTCTTCCGGCAGGTTCATTGACTGGATTTTTTCGACCTGAGCAAGCACGGATGGTTTGCTGCTTTCGAGTACGCACTCCAGGCGGCGCAGAAGAGTGAAAGGGAGAATGATGCGGCCATATTGTGACTGTTTGAAATCGCCGCGCAGCAGGTCTGCTACCGACCAGAGAAAGGCGGCCGTCTGGGAAAAACTTCCTGATGTCATAAATACAATCCTGGCCTCTGCTGTGAGGCTTTTTTTCAATGGTTAGATAGTCTCCTTTTTACCAGAAATTCGTAAGTTGATCATTTATAAAGGTTTTTTATAATTTTCGGTGATTTTTGGGCATTAATGATCATCCTAATGAATGTTTTATGAGGGGGGAGAAAAAATAGCGTTCTCCGTCGGTAAGAGTGCGACAAACGGTTGGGAATATATGCCGGATGGCGGCTGCACCTTGTCCGGCCTGTGGGCGTAGGTTTTGAGACATGGTGGGGAATTGTAGGCCCGAAAGCTGCGCGCCATCGGGCAATCCAGAATGAGGGTTACTTCTTCAACCCCGCAAACGCTGCTCGGATCTCGTCTTCCGGCAGATTAATGCCGATAAACACCAGCAGGCTGTGCGGTTGTTCGTCGCCCCACGGGCGATCCCAGTCGGCGCTGTACAGACGCTGAACGCCCTGGAACAGCAGGCGGTTTGGCTCGTCTTCAATCCACAGCATGCCTTTGTAGCGCAGCAGCTTCTCGGCGGATTCCAGCAGCAGATTTTCCATTACCCGCGACACGTCACTGATGTTTACCGGGTAATCTAGCTCGACGACGATCGAGGAGATATCGTTTTGCTTGTCGGCGATAAAGTGGAAGCGTGGTTTGGCGCTGACCACGTTCTCCTCAAGCATGAAACCGTTGGTATCGAACAGCAGGGAGAGGTCGATATCACCATGCGTGACGGTATACACCGGGGCGCGGGCGTTGATGCGCGCCAGGCGCTCACGCAGTTTCTCGCTTTCACCCGCCACGTCGGTTTTGGTCAGCAGGATGCGGTCAGCGTAGCCCACCTGCGACTGGGCTATGGTGAACTGGTTCATCTGCTCGTCGGCATGTACCGCGTCAACCAGCGCAATCACACCGTCCAACAGGTAGCGTTCGCAAATCACTTCATGGGAGAAAAAGGTCTGGATAATCGGGCCGGGGTCGGCCATGCCGGTGCACTCGATCACCAAACGGTCGAAATGGATGGCGCCTTTGTCGAGGTTGTCGAGCAGATCTAACAGTGTGTCTTCCAGCTCACTGGAGCGTGTACAGCAAATGCAGCCGTTGGTCAGGGTTTTGATCTGCGTGGCGCGGTCGCCAATTAGCTGATCGTCCACCGAGACTTCGCCGAATTCGTTTTCGATAACGGCAATCTTATAGCCGTGCTGCTCGTTGAGAATATGGCGCAGCAGGGTGGTTTTACCCGCGCCAAGAAAACCGGTGAGTAGGGTAACTGCAATCGGGGTCATTCATTTCTCCTTCTAACAGCAACTGCTTCCGCCGCTACCGTAGCGGGCTTCCTGGCGCTCGCGGAAGAATTCTTCGTAGGTCATGTACGGCTTATCGGGATGGTTGGTCTTCATGTGCTCGACGTAGTTGTCGTAGTCCGGAATGCCAATCAGCATCTTTGCCGCCTGACCGAGGTATTTTTTTGCCTGACCTAAAGTACCAAACATAAACAATCCTGATAAGCGAAAAGCCCCGCCGAAGCGGGGCTGAATACGGTTAGTGATGTGAAGAGGTCTTCACGCCGCCTTCCGGCACCGGTACATACGGCGTCTCTTTATCAGAGCGACCGTTGATGGCGCGGGCTTTCTGCCAGGTACGGAACCCGTAGAAAATGATGCTGTACACCACCACCAGGAACAGAATACTCAGGCCTGCGTTGGTGTAGTTGTTGACGACGATGTGGTTCATGTTGGCAATCTGCTGAGCGGTCAGTTCGCCGCCGTTAGCAATCTTCTCTTTGTACTGATTCGCCATGAAGAAGAAGCCTTCCATCTGCGGGTTTGTGCTGAACAGTTTCAGACCCAGCGCCCAGGTGGTGCAGATAAGCAGCCATACAGCCGGAACAACGGTAACCCAGATGTATTTGGTGCGCTGCATTTTAACCAGTACCACGGTGCCGAGAACCAGCGCCACGGCAGCCAGCATCTGGTTAGAGATACCGAACAGCGGCCACAGGCTCTTAACGCCGCCCAGCGGGTCAACAACGCCTTGATACAGCAGGTAACCCCACAGGCCAACACAGCCCGCAGTACCGATGATACCCGCAACCAGAGAGTCGGTTTTCTTCAGGAACGGAACGAAGTTCCCCAGTAAATCCTGCAGCATAAAGCGGCCAGAACGGGTACCGGCATCCAGTGCGGTCAGGATGAACAGTGCTTCAAACAGAATACCGAAGTGGTACCAGAAGCCCATATCAGCCATCGGCAGCACTTTGTGGAACACGTGAGCGATACCAACGGCCAGCGTCGGCGCGCCACCTGCGCGGTTCAGAACGGACGGTTCACCGATGTCTTTCGCGGTCTGCAGGATCTGCTCAGGCGAAATGACGAAGCCCCAGGAACTGACGGTCGCCGCCGCATGTGCGGTTACGTCTTTCAACTGCGCCATAATCAACGGGGCGTTCTCGCCGCTCATTTCATGCAGGTTCGGCATGGTGATGCCAAGGCCCGCAGGCGGGGTGTTCATTGCGAAGTACAGACCCGGTTCGATGATGGACGCGGCAACCAGCGCCATAATCGCCACGAAGGATTCCATCAGCATGGCGCCGTAACCGATAAAGCGCGCGTCGGTTTCACAGGCCAGCAGCTTCGGTGTGGTACCAGAAGCGATCAGCGCGTGGAAGCCAGATACCGCACCACACGCGATGGTGATGAACAGGAACGGGAACAGAGCGCCTTTCCACAGCGGACCAGTACCATCAACGTACTGAGTCATTGCCGGCATTTTCAGTTCCGGGTTGAGGATAACAATCCCCACCGCCAGACCGACGATAACGCCGATTTTCAGGAAGGTAGCCAGATAGTCGCGCGGCGCGAGGATCAGCCATACCGGCAGCAGCGCAGAGATAAACGCGTAGCCGATCAGGGTAAAGGTAATGGTGGTGTCTTTAAAGGTCAGCGCCGGGCCCCAGTACGGATCGTGAGCAATCACGCCGCCGAAGTAGATAGACGCAACCAGCAGCACAATACCAATCACCGACACTTCGCCCACACGACCCGGTCGCAGGAATCGCATGTAGATCCCCATGAATAGCGCGATAGGTACGGTTGAGCAGACGGTGAACACACCCCACGGGCTTTCAGCCAGCGCTTTCACCACGATCAGCGCCAGTACCGCAAGGATGATGATCATAATTAAGAAGCAGCCGAACAGCGCAATGGTTCCCGGGATCGGGCCCATCTCTTCTTTGATCATCTCACCCAGAGATGCGCCGTTACGGCGTGAAGAGATAAACAGCACCATGAAGTCCTGCACCGCACCGGCCAGCACGACACCCGCCAGCAGCCACAGCGTACCGGGCAGATAGCCCATCTGCGCGGCCAGTACCGGCCCAACCAGCGGACCCGCACCTGCGATAGCGGCAAAGTGGTGGCCAAACAATACGTTACGGTTGGTTGGAACGTAGTTCAGACCGTCATTGTTGATGACCGCCGGCGTGGCACGCGTCGGGTCAAGTTTCATCACCTTTTGGGCGATGTACAGACTGTAGTAACGATAGGCCACCAGATAAACAGAAACTGAGGCGACCACGATCCACAGGGCACTGATGTGCTCACCCCGACGTAATGCCACTACCGAGAGGCAGAATGCACCGATGATTCCGAGAATCACCCAGGGTATGTGCTTGAATATCTTTTTCGTATCCATAGTAAAACCTGGTATCTAATTAATAATTGGCCGAAGCCGCGTGGGTTTGATCTTGTGTTTGAGGAGGTAAATTGACTGCTATGTTGGGGGGATCTTGCCAGAGAAATACGCGCGTAAAGTAAGGTAAATAAGTGAGCGGTTATATGTCAGCTTAAGCGGTCCCAAGTGTCAGTGAGCGGTAAGCAATGGGGGAGAGTGGGGGAATTTATGTGATTGAGATCACTAATAAACCCGCTTAGCGCTTTGGCAGACGGCGTGGATCGACGAATCGTCGATGCTGAGATCGATTCAACTAGCACAAATTTCATAAAGTTTTCCCTTTCCAGGCCGAAAATTCTGACATCTGTCTAGCGGAAAGAGAAAACATGTTAAAACGAATGAAGATTGTTACCAGCTTACTGCTGGTATTGGCGCTATTTGGCCTTTTACAGCTCGCCTCCGGCGGCTTGTTTTTTAACTCACTTAAGAATGACAAAGAGAACTTTACCGTTCTGCAAACCATTCGCCAGCAGCAGTCTGCGCTGAACGCCACCTGGGTTGAGCTGCTGCAAACGCGTAATACCCTGAACCGGGCGGGTATTCGCTACATGATGGATCAGAACAATATCGGCAGCGGTGCGACCGTTGCTGAGCTGATGCAGGTAGCCAGCACGGCGCTGAAATTGACGGAAAAAAACTGGGCGATTTACGAGTCGCTCCCGCGCGATCCGCGTCAAAGCGAAGCCGCGTTCCAGGAGATCAACCGCACCTATGACATCTATCACGGCGCGCTGGCGGAGCTGATCCAGTTACTGGGTGACGGGAAGATCAACGCGTTCTTTGATCAACCCACGCAGAGCTATCAGGATGGTTTTGAGAAGACATACATCAACTACATGCAGCAGAACGATCACCTGTATGACATTGCGGTAGCAGATAACAACAGCTCTTACAGTCAGGCGATGTGGGTACTGGTCTGTGTGCTGATTACCGTACTGGCGGCAATTATTGCGGTCTGGTTCGGCATCAAACTGACTCTTATCTCCCCAATGAACCGTCTGATCGACAGCATTCGTCATATCGCCAGCGGCGACCTGGTGAAGCGTATTGAGGTGGAAGGTTCCAACGAGATTGGCCAACTGGCGGAAAGCCTGCGTCATATGCAGGGTGAGCTGATGAACACCGTGGGTGATGTGCGTAACGGTGCCAACGCGATTTATAGCGGGGCCAGCGAGATTGCGATGGGCAACAACGATCTCTCCTCGCGTACCGAGCAGCAGGCTGCATCTCTGGAAGAAACCGCAGCCAGCATGGAACAGCTGACGGCGACCGTGAAGCAGAACGCCGAAAACGCGCGTCAGGCTAGCCATCTGGCCCTGAGCGCTTCTGAAACCGCGCAGAAAGGCGGGAAAGTGGTGGATAACGTGGTGCAAACCATGCGTGACATCGCTTCCAGTTCGCAGAAAATCGCCGACATTATCAGCGTCATCGACGGCATTGCCTTCCAGACCAACATTCTGGCGCTCAACGCCGCGGTAGAAGCTGCGCGTGCGGGCGAGCAGGGCCGTGGTTTTGCGGTGGTTGCGGGTGAAGTTCGTAACCTGGCCCAGCGTAGTGCGCAGGCCGCGCGCGAGATCAAGAGCCTGATTGAAGACTCGGTCAGTCGTGTGGATGTGGGTTCAACGCTGGTAGAAAGCGCTGGTGAAACCATGGATGAGATCGTCAATGCGGTAACCCGCGTGACCGATATCATGGGTGAAATTGCCTCTGCTTCTGATGAACAGAGCCGCGGTATCGACCAGGTTGGTTTGGCCGTTGCTGAGATGGATCGTGTGACGCAGCAGAACGCCTCGTTGGTGGAAGAATCCGCCGCCGCCGCTGCGGCGCTGGAAGAGCAGGCCAGCCGTCTGACCCAGGCCGTTGCCGTGTTCCGTATTCAGCATGACCAACAGCGCGCGCGTGACGTTGCTGCTGCTAAAACAGTTTCAACGGTCCAGCCGCGTAAAGCTGCGGCAACGGATGCCGGGGATAACTGGGAAACGTTCTAAGAGCCAGGCCCATCAGGCGATTTTTGCGCTCACTCTGTGTGCCCTCTGCTGAGGGCACTTTTACAAACTGGGTAAAAAAGTGGTGAGGGCCGGAATAAACGTCACCATCAAGAGTACGACCAGGAGCGCAATAAATAACGGTATCACTTCGCGAATAAATTCTGAAATTTTGGTTCCGGTGATCGACGTTGCCACAAACATAACCGTACCCATAGGCGGTGTCAGGCATCCCACGGCTAAATTTAGGATCATCATGACACCAAATTGAATAGGATCGATTCCCAGCATTTTTACTGTGGGCATCAGGAGCGGCACCAGGACGATAATCGCCGCATTCCCTTCGATGAACATACCAAGAAATAACAGTACCGCATTAACGATCAGAAGAAACAGATAAGGATTATCTGAGAATCCTGTCATCAGGACAGCAACATTCTGCGCAATTTGCTCATTGGTCAAAATCCATGCTAATGCAGAACAGGTCATAATGATGAGCATTACGCTTGCCGTTGAGCGTGCTGTTTCCAGTACAGAAGCAACGATATCTTTTAAGGTCATTTCCCGATAGAAAAGGGTACCGACGATAATGACAAAAAGTACGGCGATAGCACCCGCTTCTGTCGGTGTGAATATACCAAAACGAATCCCGCCAATAATCACCAGGATAAGTACCAGCGCTGATGTTGCGCCTTTTCCCGCCTCCCAAAGTTCACGGACGGTTGGGCCGTGGCTTCTCGCGGGCAAATAACCGCGCTTTTTCGATATCAGGTAGATGGCAGTCATCAATGCGACACAGCACAGCAGGCCGGGAATAATCGCCGCCATAAACATCTTGCCGATAGAAACATCGGCGACAAAGCCATAAATAATTAAAGCAATGCCAGGGGGAATAATCGGCGTTATTAACGATCCTGCGGCCGTTACTGCGGTAGAGAATCCTTTGCTGTATCCCAGTTTCGTCATTTCGGGTACCAGCATTTTTGACAACATCGCACAGTCGGCGAGGTTTGAGGCTGATAGCCCTCCCATCATGGTACTCAGCAGGACGTTGGATTGCGCCAGTCCGCCAGGGTAATGACCTGAGAGAACTCCCGTAAACTTTAACATCCGGTGAGTAATTCCCGTATAGTTGAGGAGATTACCCAGCAGAATGAAAAAGGGAATTGCCAATAGCGTGACGTTTTCACCTGCGCCGATGATGCGCTGAATCGCAATTAAGGGCGATATATCACCTGCCATGAAGAAATAAATCAGAATCGCAACCAGAACGCTGATGAAAATTGGCGTGTTCAATATGAACAGAAATAGTAAAACAATACAGGCAATGGCTACTGACATGCGACCTCCCTGTTTTTCATTTTTTTAATATCTTGCCAAAGATGTTGTAGACAGAAAATGACCATGATCCCAGCTCCGGTTGGCACGGCAAAGTCAATGTATAAATAAGAAACCCCGAGGATAGGGGTTATCTTATCCTCTGCGATTAAAGACAGCTCATAGCCCAAATAACCGAATGTAGATAGCGCTATAATAGAAATAATGTGCGTGAAGAGGGTGCAGATAAGCTGTAATTTTTCGGGTAGCATTGCAGTTAATGCATCGATACTCACATGCATACGCAACCGCATGGCAGAAGCGGCACCTAACATAATGAGCCATATATAACAAATAATGAGTACTTCTTCTCCCCAGATTAGCGGAGAGTTTAGCAACCAGCGCATGAAAACGGCCAGGATTGTTATCAGTACAATTCCGCTGGTTGCAACACCGGCTAATATATCGCTAAATCTGTTGAAAAAACCGAACATAGCAATTCCTTTAAAATGACATGTTTATCAGATAGGCGCGGTATCTCTTCGACCGCCTCTCTGTCAGTTTTATCCCGGTTCTTTGGGGGTTGCGCAGGTGATAAACCTGCGCAACCTGACGGTTATTTAGCAATGATTTCTTGCGTTTTCTCGTATAGAGCGGGGGTCCATTCCGGAAATTTCGTGTAGAAAGATTTTGAAGCGTTGCGGAATAACGTGCGATCGACTTCAACAACGGTAACACCCTCGTTTTTCATTTTTTCTATCAGGCTCTTCTCTTCTTTCAGGACCAGATTTGTCAGATACTGACCTGCTTTATTACCCGAGTCGATCAACGCGATTTGAATGTCAGGTGGCAGCTTTTTGTATGTGCGACTTCCCATGACCAGATTCGTCACATTTTCGACATGCCCTGTCAGGATAAGGTATTTGGCCGCTTCATAGTGTTTTTGTCCATATAACACGGGAATTGGATTTTCTGCGCCATCAATAATTTTTAAATTTAACGAGGTATAAACTTCTGCCAGTGGGAGTGGCGTTGGCGTTGCGCCCATCGCTTTCATCCCTTCAATCTGAATACGGTTATTCGGTACCCGGATTTTCAGCCCTTGCAGATCTTCCGGCTTATTAACCATTTTGTTGGTTAACATGTGACGGGAACCATATAACCAGTCTTTCGTGATGATATGGAGTCCCTTCGCATCCAGTTTGCTTTCCAAATCCTTGTACCAGTCCGACTGATTCAACTTGAAAATATCCTGGTAATCATTACCCAGATAAGGGCCAAACATGATGCCGAAATCCGGCACATAGTCAGAGAAGAAGGCACCATCGGCCAAGGTTATCAACGGGCTTCCCAGCTTCATTTGTTCAATTACATCTTTCTTCGAACCTAACTGAGAGCTGGGATAAGGGACTAATTCACCTTTTCCGGCAGTTTGTTCACTGAACAGGCGCGCCCATTCATGAATGGCTTGATCAAAAGGTTCTCCTGGGTTGTTTTCATAAGCGACTTTTAATGTATATTCAGCCGCGGCAAAGGCAGAACCCGTAAGGGAGGCTGTTGCGATTATTGAACCCATTGCAAATGCCAGTAACTTATTTCCTTTTTTTATCATTTTACTCATCATTGCTCTCCAGTTTCGTGGGAACTGCGGAATTAATTCACATTACGATAGGGGAATGATAGTCCGGTCAGGTTGATGCTTATTTTGTTATACTGCCCAACTCGCAGGTCTATTTTCTATGTGAAGATTTAGAGCCTATTATCTCATCACCACCAGGTGGCGTTTTTTGGGTGATTTTGTGGTAGTGGTAATGCTTTATTGTTTTTAATCGGTATTTAACCAGAGGTATTAATCGAGTGAACCATGGTCTGTCTGGCTGTTTGCAGATGTTGGCGTAAAGCGGTGGTGGCACCAAAATCATTACGGCAGATTAACGCGCTAAGAATGGTCATATGCTCATTGACCGCAATAATATTCCTCTGTTTAAGATCGCTTTCATCCCATTGATAATGAAAATGAAAAATAACCGAGATTATCTCCAGCGACTGGTCAAAGAAAACATTTTCTGCCGCGCTCAGCAGTAGCGTGTGAAACTCTCTGTCCAGTGAGGAAAACATACGATAGTTGTCACCAATCGTGTCTCGCAGGGTGCGATGATGGTCAAGAAGATCGCGGGCTTTCTGCCAGCGAATGTCATCGGCTGGAAGGTTAAGGAAACGTTGTAACGCGTGCGTTTCCAGCATTTCACGTAGTTCGAACAGTTGCTCGGCATAGGTCTGATCAAACTTTTTCATGCTCCACTGACCACGTTTTTCACTTTGGATTAGATTGTAACGTCCAAATTTTAAAAGAAACTCCCGGACAACGACTGGGCTTACGCCAGCCGCGCGGGAAAGCTGTAGTTCGGAGAAACTCTCGCCTGCGCGTAGCTGACGCTGGTTGATCATGGTGAAAAAAGCCTGCTCAAAAATCCGGTTTTGCTCAGTCATGGAGGCGGTGGTACAGGCGAAGCCATCATCATGATCGGGTTTACGGGCAATGACGTAATCGCTGCCGACCTGCGTCAGCACACCGCATTCGCTGAGATGGCTCAGCATGTGGCGTACCGTGGTGCGACTGATGTTGTACATCTCGGCCAGCGCACTTTGCGATGGCAACGGTGAAGGAATATGACCGCGTGCCATATCGTCAATCATCTGGTTAATCACATTGTGACGTAAGTTCTGCGAACGACTCATGGCTCCCTCCTTTTTGAGCATTAAAACCCGATTTAAAACATTTTAATGCGTTGAGTTTCACAAGTTATGTCACCCGTTTATTTTTAGAGGCTTTTTCCAGGATATCTGTTGCAACAGAAAATATGGGAGAGAATATGATGGCAACAATGAATGTCCTGGTGTGTCAGGAACCCAAAAAAATGCACTGGGAAACGCGTGAAATACCTATTCCGGGTGAGGGTGAAGCATTAATAAAAATTAAATCAGTCGGGATTTGCGGTACCGATATTCATGCCTGGGGCGGCAATCAGCCATTTTTCAGCTATCCACGTGTGCTGGGTCATGAAATATGTGGGGAAATTGTCGGGCTGGGCAAAAATATACAGAATCTGAAAAATGGTCAGCAGGTGGCGGTTATTCCTTACGTGGCCTGCCAGCAGTGTCCGGCCTGTCTGAGCGGGCGCACTAACTGCTGCGAGAAGATTTCGGTGATTGGCGTGCATCAGGATGGCGGCTTCAGCGAATACCTGTCCGTACCGGTCACCAACCTGTTGGATGCGCAGGGAATTGATCCGCAGGCGGCGGCGCTGATTGAGCCTTATGCCATTAGTGCGCATGCGGTACGCCGGGCGGTGGTGGCTCCGGGTGAGCAGGTGCTGGTGGTCGGTGCCGGTCCGATTGGTCTGGGCGCGGCGGCGATTGCCAAAGCCGATGGCGCACAGGTGGTGGTCGCCGATACCAGTCCGGCTCGCCGGGAGCATGTGGTTTCCCGGTTGGGGCTCCCGGTTATCGATCCGTCTGCAGAAGATTTTGATGCGCAGTTGCGTGACCAGTTTGGCGGTTCGCTGGCGCAAAAGGTCATTGATGCCACGGGCAATCAGCATGCGATGAACAACACGGTGAATTTGATTCGCCATGGCGGCAGCATTGTTTTCGTTGGGCTATTCAAAGGCGATTTGCAGTTCTCCGATCCGGAGTTCCACAAGAAAGAGACCACCATGATGGGCAGTCGCAACGCCACACCGGAAGATTTCGCCAAAGTGGGCCGCCTGATGTCGGAAGGCAAACTGACCGCCGACATGATGCTCACGCACCGTTACGCGTTTGCCACACTGGCAGAAATCTACGAACGGGATGTGATTAACAACCGTGAGCTGATTAAAGGCGTGATCACGTTCTGAGAGGGTAAATGCGATGAAGACATTGAATCGACGTGATTTTCCGGGGGCAAGCTACCCAACGCGCGTGATCCAGTTTGGTGAGGGGAATTTCCTGCGAGCGTTTGTCGACTGGCAACTGGATATCCTCAACGAGCAAACCTTTCTGAACGCTGGCGTGACCATCGTTCGCCCGATCAATAGTGATTTTCCACCGTCGCTGAATACCCAGGACGGGCTGTATACCACGCTTATTCGCGGTCTAAACTCGCAGGGCGAAGCGGTGAGCGAGGCGCGGCTGATCCGTTCGGTGAATAACGAAATCAATCCGTATCAGGACTTCGCGGCGTATCTGGCGCTGGCCCACAATGCGGATATTCGCTTTGTGTTTTCAAATACCACCGAAGCCGGAATTAGCTATCACGCGGCAGACCGGGTCGATGATGCGCCGCCGGTAAGCTTTCCGGCTAAACTGACGCGTCTGCTGCTGGAGCGTTTTAATCATTTTGAGGGCGCAGTGGATAAGGGGTGGGTCATTATCCCGTGCGAGCTTATCGACTATAACGGCGAGGCGCTCAAAACGCTGGTACTGCAGTATGCGCAGGAGTGGCAGCTTCCCCCGGCGTTTGCCGACTGGGTGGCGACGGCAAACACCTTCTGTTCCACGCTGGTCGACCGCATTGTCACCGGCTACCCGCGAGAAGAAGCCGCCGCGCTGGAAGCTACGCTTGGCTATCACGATGCGTTTCTCGATACCGCGGAGCATTTTTACCTGTTTGTGATTCAGGGGCCGCAGTGGCTGGCCGAGGAGCTGAATCTGGCGCAGTGCCCGCTGAACATTCGGGTAGTGAGCGATATTAAACCGTACAAAGAGCGTAAGGTCGCCATTCTCAATGGCGCGCATACGGCGTTGGTGCCGGTGGCCTGGCTGTGTGGCCTGGAGACCGTCGGCGAAGCGATGCAGGATGCCGATGTCCGTCACTTTATCGAGCGGGCGATTAGCGAGGAAATTATACCGGTATTGGATCTCCCGGCGGATGAACTGCGTGAATTTGCCGACGCGGTGAGCGGGCGTTTTCAAAACCCCTACATCCGTCACCAGTTGCTTTCCATTGCGCTTAACGGGATGACCAAATTCCGTACCCGAATTTTGCCGCAACTGCTGGCGGGCCAGCAAAATGGGCGCTGGCCCGTGCGGTTAACGTTCGCCCTCGCGGCGCTGCTGGCGTTTTATCGCGCAGAGCGGGAGGGAGAACGCTATCCGATACAGGATGATGAGCAGTGGGTTAGCCTGTATGCCAGTCTGTGGCCGCGAGTTGGCAAAGATTTAACGCTGCGTGAACTGGTGGATACTGTGCTCGGCGATGCGGCGCACTGGGGTGAAGATTTGACGTTGCTGCCGGGGCTTGCCGGGCAGGTGACGGCAAACCTGGAAATGATTCTGGTGCAGGGTATGCGCCAGACAGTGAAAAGTCTGGAATAAGGTTGCCATGCAGCGCCCGGTGTGGTGTTGGGCGCTGTTTTTTTTCAGACAATAAATGCGGCTGGCTGTAAGGCTGATAAGCGAAGCGCCATCAGCCATTTCATGTTACGAGCCCTGAGCGACCACTTTGATTTCAACCATCCCGATCCCCAGCTTACGCGGCGAGTGGCCGAGAATATTGCCCTCGTTGGTGGCGACCGGATCGGGCGGGACAATCACCAGCGTATCGGCATCTGCCGGGTTATCAAAATGCAAGGTTGTGGTAGTGACATCATGGCCTAACACCAGCGTCTGTTCCTCGCGGCCAACGCGCACGGGAATAGGACGATTGGCATTGTCGCCGAAGGCTTTCGCGGTGATGACCAGATCGAATTTCTTCGGCAGCGGGGCCTTGTACTCGATGGTCACCTCTTTGCTGAGCTGCGCATTGGACCAGCGCCCCCAGGATTCGGGGCGTGATATGCCGCTAAACTGTTTAACCTCTTCCGGCGCGCCCGCCACGTTGAAGACGAAGCTGTCGGCTTTGTAGCGAATGTCGTTATCGACAATTTTCAGCGTATCAACGTTACCTTTGTAGCGCTCCATGTCGATCACCGTGTCTTTAAACACGGTTTTACTTTTCCATTTAGCTTTGTCGACGTGCTGCACGATTTGCTGTCCGCCTAACTGGCCTTGCGATACGCACCAGTCGGTGGAGAGCGCCAGCTCCGGGGCCCATAGCTGCGCCATTTTGTAGCAGCGATCAACCCAGACAAAGTTATCTCGCGGCGCGAAATCTGCCAGTTGGAAGCGCAGCGGGGCCGAGTATTCGCTTTCCGGCAGCGGCTCGACGCGTTTGTCCGATACGCGCAGCAACAACGGCAGGCGGAAATGGCTGCCGGAGAAAGAGATCATGTTTTTGTCCTGGTCGACGGTGAACTCTTTCATCTCTTTCGGGAAATTCCACAGGCGGATGATATCGGGCTTCCACGCCAGCATTTTTTCTTTGATGTTCAGGAACACTTCAGACACGGATTCGCTCGACAAACTGCTGCGGCCAAGACCGATAAAGTTATCGCCACCGAGAATATCCAGTACCGTTGCCCCGTTATCCATCGTGTTACGCTTCACCGCCAGCGTCTCCTGCTGTGGCTGGTCGCCGCGCAGCACGAAGAACAGGTTGTTGCGATCCTGCTTGTTCAGATACTTCCATGCGGTGTTGTTCATCGCCAGATGATCGGAAGAAACCACGATAACGGTATCTTTGAACCACGGTGAGGCTTTGATCTTATTGATAAATTCGGCAATGTTTTCCTGGCTGCAGCTGACTGCGCTGAAGGACTGGTTGGCCTTCCCGTCGATGTCATAACGTTTACGGTTGCAGCTACGTGAGATAAATCCATCTGGATGATGGGTATCCACAGTCAGCGTAAACAGTGAAAAGCGTTGGCCCGAACGTGAAAGCTCTTCGAATTTTTTCCATGCTTCATCCAGCACGGTATCGTCGTAGAAGCCCCAGTCGTTGCGATAGGCTGGGTCCGCAACCACGCTTTTTAACTCTTCCGCACCGTAGAGATGATCAAAACCGTGAGATTTCAGGAACACGTCTTTGCCGGCAAAGCGCAGGTTGGCTCCCTGCACAAAGTAGTTTTGATAGCCGGAGTTTTTCAGGATATCGCCCAGACAGATATTGTTGGGGAAGAAGCTGGAGACCGACGCCGAGGCGTTGCCTTCAAACGGCGCAAATAGCGGAATACCACACTGGGAGGCGACCATGCCAGCGATGGTGTAATCGGTACCCGGCAGTTGCATGGTATTGCTGAAATCCAGACCTTCGTTTTTCAACGCACCGAGTTCCGGGGTCAGATCCGGGAACGCGTCGTTGTTAAAATAGGTGCGCTCGAGGCTTTCGCCATAGATATAAACCAGATTCAGCTTCGGGTTGGGAATCGTTTTTGACGGCTCTTTATAATAGGTTGGGAAATCCGGATCGCCATCGCGCGACTGCGACTTTACCAGTTCGGTTATTTGGTGAAACGCCGGGCTGGCATCTACGGAGGCCAGCGCCAGCAGCAGGGCCAGCAGACTGTAACCCACATGATGCGGATGATGGCGACGGCGGCGCAGAATCCAGCCGAGAGCGACAAAAACGGTCGTCAGGACCAGCGCAATCCCGACGCCAGGTAAGATATATTTTCCAATTCCCGCGCCGGTCAGGCTGTTGGTCAGCGTGTACAGAACTGCGTCATTGATACCGTCGCCGGTGAAATAGTCACTGGCATACAGCGTGATATTCAAGACAATAAAAATCCCCAGCACCGTTAACGTGGCAGCAAACCACCAGGTGTTGCGACCCGCTTTCCAGGCGTAAATCAGCACTGAAGCGAGAAACAGAGTAATGGAGATGAGTTCTGACAACGATCGATCCTCAGTAAACCGGGCAAACGCCAGGCAGGCTAATGATTTTGGGAAAGCACAATGTAATAGCGATGTTGCATTGCTGCAATTGTAGTGACATTAAATTACGTTGTTATTCAGAATTGGTTTAGATATGCGTGTTTTTTGCGGGGGATTTACTGATTATTTGACGTGTGAATTTTATGGGGAGCAGGTTGATGCCGCGCAGGGTATACGCGGCATGTCGTGCGTCAGGAAATGAAGTTCATACCCTGTTTTAACACCAGATCGCAGGCCTTGGTTTTTACCTGCTTCGCCAGCGAGCTGTTGCCAATTGTGTTCAGGTCCAGTTGTTGACCATCTTTGGCGTTGAGCAGCCCCTGAATGCCGTCCATATAGTTGGTGTCTTGTTTTTGCTCCGGAGCACTGAGGCCCAGTTTATCCAGCACCTGGTTTTTGACGTTCTGCGTGTCGGTGACCGAGGCCAGTTTCTGTTTCGCGCAATATTCCAGGATCCCGGCGGCGTTATTCATGCTGCTGGAGGTCAGCGACTGATTGCTGCCATTCAGTAGACTGGTCAGGGAAGAGAGCGACGAGCCGCCCTGCGAGCCGGAGCTTTGTTTGCTTAGTTCGCTGGCCGCGCTGGAGAGCGAATCCTGCCAGGAGGCGGCGAAAACGCTGGTCGAGATGAGCGTGCTGGCGGCAAGCGCACAGCACAGCAGACGTTTGGTTGTTTTCATCATTATATGCAACTCGTGTTATGCCTTTTCAGCGCAGTATAGCGCCGGCAGTCTTAGGAGTGGTCCTAATACGTTAATACTCTTTACCGGTTACCCGACTACGGTAGCTTTCCCAGTTAAAAATCACCCACAGGCTGTTGCCAAGGCGCATACGGTCCATTACCCGCTCGCCCAGCAGTTTGTTCATTTCATCCATATTGCTGTTGGTCAACATACCGGTCGGGCGTTTTGAAGACGAGCGGCGATCGACGATCTGGTTGATGATCACCTTTTCATAGCGGGATTCGGTCTGCACGCCGATTTCGTCGATCACCAGCAAATCGACATTGCTGAGATCGTTGAGTAGCTGTTCTTCGCTGGTTTCACGGTTGCTGAAGGTATCTTTCATGGCTGACATAATGTCCGCAACGGTGATAATCAGCACCGACTTGCCGCGCAGCAGCAGTTCGTTGCAGATAGCGGCGGCCAGATGGTTTTTGCCGGTGCCGGGCTTGCCAGAGAAAATAAAGCTGGCGATGTTGCCGTCAAACTCTTCAACGTACTGGCGAGCTTTGCTCAGGGCGTTCATCTGACCTTCGCATTCCACCCGATAGTTATCGAACGAACAGTTCTGATGCAGTGGACGAATACCGGAACGGTTGAATGTGCGCTGCATTTTCATAGCCCGGTTTTCACGGGCCAGCGCTGCGGCGCGAATTTCACCTTGCTCTTTTTGCCATGCCAGCAGCTCCTCGCCCGTTTTAAAGGCTGGCTCGACATTAGCCGGCATCATTTTTTGCAGACGTTTCATCAGGTCGCCAACGTTTTTCATCGTTATCCTCTAAAACCCGGTGGAATATGGTTGTCAGGCTCGCTGACACTGTTCACATCGCGCTTCGGCATTCCGCCATTGCTGGCCCGGCCAATCTGGATGCTGCGTGCCAGTTTTTGCTGCCACTGAATATGGTGAAAGACTTTGCCTTCGGCCTGCCAGTAGGCGACAAATGAGGCCAGTTCCTCGGCGGTGACCGGTTCTCTTAACGCCACGCCCCACAGGGCGGCCTGGCGCTGAAAGTCGGCATCGGGCTGCCAGTCAGCGTACATCGCAAATTTCCCCATTGGCACGACAACGGGAGCGGTTTGCGGCTCTTCATAAAATTGTGCATCCAGCGTCACATCGCTACCCGGGTGTGACAGTTTCTCTTCAAGCGCCAACAACTCGGCCAGTCGTGCAGGCGTCACCGCGTAAAATGCTGGCGCGTTATTGGCGAATACGGCTACGGCGCCGCCCGCAGACCTGGCCAGCACCGTATGGTGATCGTGTAGTAAGGCGTCAATGCTAGTGACGTCCGGCGTCAAAATTTTGCTGGGCATAATGTTTCTCAATACTGAACAACAACCGAGAAGGGGACTGCTTTTATAGTAACACAGAGAAGAAGGAGAGCAGCAGATGAGGGGGCGATTCCCCTCTCTGCGAGGGCTAACAAAGCGTGCCGCTAAACGCGCGGGCGTTTGCGATACAGCCATAATCCCGGTACGGATAGCCCGATGGAGAGCGCTCCGACAATCGATGAGGCTTTCAGGAAATTGGTCAACAGCGTGATCATCAGCGCTTCGCTGTAACCAAAATGGCCGATTTTTACCGCCGAGATCATGGCGGTATAGGCAGAGATCCCAGGGAACATGGGGATTACTGCCGCAACGGTGAAGACTTTCGGATGCGCCAGATACCAGCGTGACCACTGGATCCCAATGCAGCCCACCAGTAGCGACGCCATAAAGGTTGACCATTCGATATTAAATCCTGCGCTCATCATCACCATTCGTGAACCGTGGCCGAGTGCGCCGAGTAACGCGCACCAGGGGAGCGCCCGATGTGGTACGTTAAATACCATGGCAAAACCAAGCGCAGGTATTGCCGACAGGATCATGTCCTGCATTAGCGCCAAAATGAAATCGATCACGCCCATCCGCGCAGCCCCCATAAGGTCATCGACATGACTACGCCAATGCAGGTCGCCAGCGTCAGCAGACTGGCAATAGCCCAGCGAGCGAGCCCAGTATTAATGTGTCCCTTAAACATATCCGCGACGGAGTTGATCAACGGAAACCCCGGAACCAACAGCAGCACGCTGGCGGCCATGGCGATGGTTGGTGTGTGGTTAAACGTCGGCAAGGTCAGCAGCAGACCAGAAATCGAGGTTGCCACAAACGCAGTAATGCAGAAGTTGATTTGCGGGTGCAAATGCCGGGACGCCAGAATCTGGCGAATATACATTGCCACCATACTGGCGAAAAAGGTGATCACCGCGCCATCCCATCCGCCATTATTGAGTTTACAAAAGCAGGCGCAGGACAAGCCGACCATAAAGGCGACCAACCATCTTGGATAGCGCAGCGGCTTAATCTGGCTAAAGCGTTTCTCAACGCCTTTAACATCCAGCAGTTTGTGTTCCGCCAGAATAACGATGTGCTGCACCTCCGTCACGACGTGCATGTTAATTCCGCGATCCTGATTTTTTCGCGTTGAAGTCAGGCACTGCCCGTCTTTAATGGTGGTCAGGACGATGGCGTTAGAGGAGATAGCGCTTTCTACGCTATCCATGCCAAGCGCCAGCCCGAGGCGGGTGGATAGCTCGTCAACCAGCGCACTTTCTGCCCCATGCTGCAGTAAAAAAAGACCGCATTGAATACATAACCGTGTAACCGTTCGCTGTGACGACTGCTCTGTTTGCATGACTCGCTCTGACTGAAAAGGATCTCTTTGCGTGGCGGATGTCTTCTTTTTATCATGAAGCATGATCCTGTTGGCTCTGGCTAAGATCAATCTTTGCGTCGAAAAAAGATGCAGATTGTACGTCTGATGCGTTTGCATACCTCACTTGCTTATCAATAAAGACAGCGCTTATGAAAATGTAGTGCTATTTATCAGGATGGAAAATACGTAAGCAACGCTAACGATCTATTGTAGTTCTTTTAATTGTACAAAGAGTGTATTTATGAGTAATTATTGGCATGATGGTTCAATAGTTTGATGCTACTGGGATTGTAGCGGTGTAACTTTATTTATAAATAAAAGCCAAGGATAAACAATTCACCTCGTCTATTGTTTAGGGTTTCCTGTTAATTAATGTTTTTAATTTATCAGGGGATTTTTAATACGTGCGAATACGGACTGGTGAATGTGGAGGAGATATGTTGCCAGGACGCTGCAAAAACGCAATTATTATTAGTAAATTACCGATCGTACAAACCGGACTTAAAGGTGTAATGCAGGGGCAGTTCGCTGATTATGAACTTACCTACTGCCGCTCCGTCGAAGAACTGACGTTGCTGCAGCTGCGTTGTGCTGATTTGGTGATTGCTGATTTATCCGGAGACTGTAATCATCCACGTTCAGTCTGCGAACAGTATTATTCTTTATTATCTCAATACCGCGATATTCACTGGGTATTTCTCGTTTCTCGTGTTTTTTATCCGCTGGCCATTGAATTGCTGATGTGCCCTGTCAGTTCGCTGTTATCTGATGCCGAGACGATTGAAAGTTTGGTGAATGTTATTCACGCAGGAAATAGCCGTGCCGAGAGAATTAGCAAGTCGCTGCTCTCTCCGCCCGTGATGCCAGAATTAGCAGACCATAGCGCCCGCTCAATTGTACTTACCCTCTCGGAGAGGAAAGTGCTGAGACTCCTGGGAAAAGGTTGGGGAATTAATCAGATTGCGACATTGCTGAAGAAAAGCAATAAAACGATTAGCGCCCAAAAGAACAGTGCTATGCGCCGCTTGTCGATACATAGCAATGCAGAAATGTACGCCTGGATAAACAGTTCTCAAGGATCGCGAGAATTGAATTTACCTTCAGTTTATGGAGAAACCACGGAATGGAAAGCCGAAGCATCAAAAGAAACGTTGCGCTGGTAGAGAAGTGCGCGATGAGTAGCGTCGGTATTAAGAGCCTGTTTAATACCATGCCGGATAACCAATACGAACTTCATATCTTTTCGAGCCAGCCTGCATTTAGTCAGGTGATGTTAAAAACGTCGTTTTCGGCGGTTATTTTCTCCCTCTCTGCAATCAGAACCGATCGCAGGGCCGGGTTAGCTTATCTGACGGAATTGGCGGTAAATTTTCCGCGTATTCGCCGGGTGGTGATTGCTGATGATGACGCTGAAGCGCGATTAATCGGCTCTTTGTCGCCGTTGCCGTTAGATGGCGTTGTGAGCAAATCTTCTTCATTAACGGTACTGCAGGACGCGTTATTTACGGTATTGAACGGTCCCAACCGGGGAACCGAAGGTTCTAAAAACCATTGGTATATCAATCAAAGCCGTATGCTCAGTCCAACAGAACGAGAAATACTGCGCTTTATGTCGAATGGCTATTCAATGCCGCAGATCGCTGCTCAGTTAGAGCGGAATATTAAAACCATTCGGGCACATAAATTTAATGTGATGTCCAAGCTGGGCGTGAGCTCAGATGCCGGACTGCTGGATGCTGCAGATATCCTGCTGTACCTGCGTGCAGGTGAACCTGCACCTTTTCTACAGGCGGCTTCTTAACGGGTAATGTTAGATCGTTTCGTGCCGGGTTTCGTTATCGGCACGGAACGTGAATCATCCCTGACACACATCCACCCAGGTGGCGGAAGTCAGCTCAGCCATCCTTTCTGGCGTGATACGAACGGCGCTGTGGATGGCGCCTGCGGCGGGAAGCACTTCAGCGTAATGCTTCAACGAAACGTCGCAGTACACCGAAATCGGCGTTTCCAGTCCGAAAGGGCAAACACCGCCAACGGGATGGCCCGTCGCGTTAACCACTTCATCGCTACTCAACATCCGGGCTTTGGCACCGAAAGTGCTCTTTAGCTTTTTGTTATCCAGTCGGGCATCACCTTTGGCGACGACCAGAATAATGTCGTTCTTGACCTTCAGAGAAAGCGTTTTCGCGATCTGGCCAGGTTCGACGTTATGGGCTTTCGCTGCCAGATCGACGGTAGCTGTGCTCTGATCTAATTCGATAATCTCAATATCTGGTGCATATTGCGCTAAAAATTGGCGTACTGATTGCAAACTCATTCTTCTCTCCAAATCGCCTACAGGCAGCTCCATCCAGCAGAAAACCGCATGGCGTAATTTGTCATAGGGGCAAGCTCGCTGTAAATATTTTAATATAACAACATGGCAACATTGGCAGTTTTTCGATCATCTTCACAATCAAAGAAACCGGTTACAGTAACCGGTTGCAGAATGCTCAAATGGCGATTAATACTGAAGTTGTCACTTCCTCTGTATTACATAATAAGAGCCATCTATGAAACTGAACTCAAAATACAGTAGCGCTGGCGTTCCTCCCGGCACGGTTGCGAAAAGCAGTAATGGGCTTTACGTGGTGGTGTTGATACCAGCACGGTTGCAGGGTTTTGCACAACGGGAGAACGGCTATGTCTACTAATCATGCTGTGTTTAATGCGATTTTCCGCTTCGTTGAAAATTACGTCAGCCCTGTTGCCGGGCGCATCTCTTCACAACGTCATGTGATGGCTATCCGTGATGGGTTTATTTCGGCGATGCCCTTCATGATCGTAGGCTCGTTTCTGCTGGTTTTCGCCTATCCGCCTTTTTCTCCGGATACCACCTGGGGGTTTGCACGTGCGTGGCTGGATATGGCGAAACAGTTTGAAGGCCAAATCCTCACACCGTTTGATATGACGATGGGGATCATGTCAGTCTACATATGTGCGGCTATCGCTTATAACCTGGGCAAGCACTATGTGAAGTCGCATCAGCTAGATCCCTTCATGTGCGCGATGCTATCGATCATGGCTTTTTTGCTGATTGCTGCACCGAAAACTAAAGGCACGATGCCGGTTGATAGCCTTGGCGGTACGGGGATTTTCACTGCCATCCTGGTGGCTATTTACTGCGTTGAAATGATGCGCTTCCTGAAGGCGCACAACATCGGCATTCGTTTACCCGATCAGGTGCCGCCGATGATCAAAAACTCCTTCGATCTGCTGATCCCTGTGCTGGTGGTGGTACTGACGCTGTACCCGCTGAGTCTGGTGATTCAGTCGCAGTTTGACATGCTGATCCCGCAGGCCATCATGGCCATCTTTAAACCACTGGTGTCTGCAGCGGATTCTCTGCCAGCGATACTGCTGGCGGTGCTGATCGGCCATCTGCTGTGGTTTGCCGGTATTCATGGCGCGGCAATTGTGTCGGGAATGCTGCAAATGTTCTGGCTCACCAATCTCGGGATGAACCAGTCGGCGCTGGCGCAGGGCGCGCCTTTACCGCATATCTTTATGGAGGCGTTCTGGACGTTCTTTATTGTGGTTGGAGGTTCCGGCGCGACGATGGGGCTGGTGATTTGCTATCTGCGTAGCCGTTCGGCCCATCTACGATCGATCGGGCGTTTGAGCGTTGTCCCGAGCATTTTTAATATTAACGAACCGGTGATTTTTGGTACGCCGATTGTCATGAACCCGGTGTTCTTCATTCCCTTCCTGCTGGCCCCGATGGTGAACGCGGTGCTGGCCTGGGCGGCGATGAAGCTGGATTTAATTGGGCGGGTGATTTCAGTGGTTCCCTGGACGGCCCCAGCACCGGTTGGCGCTGCATGGGCGTTAGGCTGGGATTATCGTGCGGCCATTCTGGTTGTCCTGCTGGCACTGGTGTCTGCCGTCATCTACTTCCCATTCTTTAAGGTTTACGAAAAGCAGCTATTAGCGCAGGAAAAAGAAGAAGCACAGCGTATAGAAGAAGAAAATCAGCAGGTTGCATAACTGACGGGCGAGGGGCTACGGCTCCTCGCTTACTTCAGCGTGCAGTCACCGCATTGCTGGACATCGGGCAGGCGATAGCGCTGGCAGCAGGTTCTGCGCACTAACAGTCCCTCGCGCGGAACAACGGTACGCCACAGGGGATTATCCTGACCGCAGGAGAGTTGCTTCTCAAAAAAACAGGTCTGGCGCAGTGTGGTCAGCAGTTCTTCACCTAATAACGGCTTCATTTCCGTTAAATACCAGTGAATTAAATATCCGGTGTTGCTCCAGATAAGCTTCGCATTGATCTCGCCCGTCGCTTCCAGCGCCTGCACAACCGGCGTCAGCGCCGAGAGAATCAGTGTTTCCATGCGTTGCTGAGGAGACTGGGCCGTGACCTGGTGATCCTGATGCACGTCGATCCAGAAGCAGGCAGCACGGCCTGTTTCGTGGAATTCTACGTGCATGTGTTCAGGAGAGACGTCGATGGCCTCTTTTTGCGTCAGCAGGGCCACCATGAGCGGAGGCATCATCAGGCCGATATACCACTGCGCCCAGAGAGAAATCAGCGGCTTATTTTCGCGTGGCAGCGTGGGCTGATTGCGATAAATATGGTCTGAATAGACAGCCAGCAATGAACTTAGCGTCGTTGATTGCGTCCATTCATGTAGCGTCATCGCACCTGGCACGGGTGTTTCGTCAAGACGAATGAAGTCCAGCAGGTGCTCACGGGTGTTGGCTATCGTTGCGCGTACGGCAGCAGCCAGCGAGGGTATCTTTGCAGGCAGAGGGCTACGCCAGATGACATCTTCAACGATCGGTGCGGAACGATAAGCCATGTCGATATAAGGATGTTAATCTTAATGATAATGATTGCTAATCCTATAATTGACATTGAGCGATGGCAAGATCTTTGTCGCCATCCCGGGCGACACCGCACAGATAGCTCAGGCAGAAGGGCAGTTTACTCGCAGGTCATCGCTGACCAGCGTACTGTTGCGCCCAAGGCTCTTGGCCTCATAAAGGGCTTTATCCGCTCGGGCAACAGCGGCATCAATATCCTGCTCGACCAGAGGCGCAATACCAATACTCACGGTTACGTTGGTTGCCACGCTCTCGTTAAACATGTGAGGAATTTTAAGGTCGTACACCTTCTGGCGAATACGTTCGGCGGCAGCCTGGGCCTGCTGGGGATCGACCGCGGTCAGCAAAACCATAAACTCTTCCCCACCAAAGCGCGCCACCACGTCCCGGGAGCGCACGGAGTCACGAATCGCGGCAGAGACGCGGATCAGCGCCTGATCTCCCATCATATGACCGTAGTGATCGTTATAGGCTTTGAAATGGTCGATATCCAGCAGCAAGACGTAGTGCTTCGCGTTGCTCAAGGCCAACAGTGTATCGAGTCGGTGTTGCAGCCCCCGACGATTGTACAAACCGGTTAGCGGGTCGAGCATGCTGAGCCCGTTCAGGGTTTCCCGTTCTTCCAGCAGTTTATACATCAGCTGCTGGGCGAAGCCATCGTAGCGCTTTTGTATCACATGCTGGATGGCGATCCCGGCCATGGGCAGCGCCATAAAATAGATAATTCGCAAACCATGCTCGCTGCCATTCAGCCATAAACAGACGGCGACGGAAGGCAATGAGTGAAGCGTAAACGCGATGATATTATTGGCAAAAGCGATAGATCCAATAAACAGCACGCTGAGAAGCGCGATTAATGGAAAATAATAATCATTATGACCCAGTGCGTTATATTTCAGGAAAATATGTAATGCCCATAGCAAACCAAAAACGATTGAAATAAAAGGAAGATTAATTCTTTTATCCACATATTTCCTATGCCATGCCAGCAACAATGTACTCATCACGAGAATCAGCAATGCCGGTACTGACAACGCTTTGACGGCAAACAGGGGAAAAAAAAGCGTAAACAACGCGGAGACTGCGTTGAGTAGCAGAAACAATCGTAAAGAGAGTTGGTATTTTTTGGTGCGCAGAGCTCGCCAGGATTGTACTGTCATAGGTAAATATTGTTAGTTATCTGCAATGTACGAAGGTGTGTTGGTAAATAAAACAAATAACGAACGGGGTATCATTCGCAGAGGTTTTTATTGTTTTTAGTTGAAAAGCTAGCCGGCGAGCAATTTATCACCTTAAATTATTCATGTCATCAATCGTTAAGTAAAACTCATATAATTGATAGTGCCTCCCAGCTGACAAATGAGAAAATTTATCATATGATATTGGTTATCATTATCAATGTCATAGGTGGTACCATGTTGCAACGTACGCTGGGCAGTGGATGGGGTGTTCTGCTGCCGGGAATACTGATTGCCGGGATGGCATTTAGCGACCTGTCGGTCTACGTATGGAAGGCGATGATTGTATTAGGATTACTGTTGACTTCACTCATGCTGTACCACAAGCGTTTGCGGCATTTTGTCCTGTTGCCTTCATGTGCGGCGCTGATCGGCGGCATTGTTCTGGTGATGATGAACGGGAATCAGGGATGAACAAAACAGGGAAGAAAATCGAGAGGGAAATAAGATAATTGGTGCGAGGGGGGGGACTCGAACCCCCACATCCTAAGGACACTAACACCTGAAGCTAGCGCGTCTACCAATTCCGCCACCTTCGCACAGTCATCTTATTTTTTGATATCGCCTCGTTGGTGCGAGGGGGGGGACTCGAACCCCCACATCCTAAGGACACTAACACCTGAAGCTAGCGCGTCTACCAATTCCGCCACCTTCGCCCAGTGCGAGCAATATCAACGTGGATTATGGTGCGAGGGGGGGGACTTGAACCCCCACGTCCGAAAGGACACTAACACCTGAAGCTAGCGCGTCTACCAATTCCGCCACCTTCGCATACCATCGACACTCAAAAAAGTATCGTTACCACGGAGGCGCATTCTAGTGGTTTTCAACTTTTCGTCAATAGTTAATTGCCCAGGACGCGCTTAATTGATGTAAAAATGGGCGCTAAACGCAGGCCGTGTAAACGAAGTGCCACCCCGCATTTAGCAAACCCTGCCGGATGGCCGTTCTACTTCTTCGCCTGACGCGTCATGATGGTGCGATAGACCTTGAAGCGACCGGTCTGCGCGATAACTTCGTGGAAGCCAAACACTTCATCCAGTACCTTCGGATAAGGCAGGAAGGCGTTCGCCACGATACGCAGTTCACCGCCGCTGTTGAGGTGGCGCACTGCGCCGCGAATCAGCGTTTGCGCGGCATCGAGGCTGGTCTGCATCCCATCGTGGAACGGTGGGTTGGAGATGATCATATCAAAGCGACCCGTCACGTCAGAAAAGACGTTACTGGCGATTACGTCTCCTTCAATACCGTTGGCAGCAAGCGTTGCGCGGCTGGCTTCAACGGCGGCGGCACTAACATCGCACAGGGTTAAGCGCACTTTTGGCGAGTGGCTGGCTAAGGCGACGGAGAGTACACCTGCACCGCAGCCGACATCCAAAACTTTGCCTTTGGTGTGCGGCGTCAGCGTGGAGAGCAGCAGTTGGCTGCCAACATCCAGGCCGTCACGGCTGAATACGCCCGGCAGCGTTTTGATGGTCAGATTTTCGGTCTGGTATTCATCCCAGTATTTTTCTGCATCAAAGACCGGCTGTTTTTCCAGACGACCATGGTACAGGCCACAGCGACGCGCGCTGTCGACTTTGTTCAGCGGCGCGTATTCGGCCAGCATCTGCTCTGCGCTACGAACGCCGCTGCGGTTCTCACCAACAACAAAAATATCGGTGCCCACCGGTAACAGCGACAGAATGTTCATCAACTGGAACTGGGCTTCCGGCTTATTCTTCGGCCAGTAGTAGATCAGCGTATCGCTATCGGCAACGTCATCGGCCTGCGCGACGAGGCTAAAGCGAACGTTGTCACCCATCTGGCGGTTAAGCACCTGCCAGTGGTGAAGCTGCTGAGTGTGCGCACGGCTGGCGGCGCATTCAAAATGGGCAGGCAGGTCATCCTGCAAATCACCGGCAAACAGAATACGGCTTTGTTCGAAATCATCACTGTGGCGCAGCAAGACTTCACTTGCCGGGGTAAAAGCAGACATGGAGTGCTCCTTAAATTGTACAGCGGGGGATTATAGTTGTTTGATGGCACGGATTCGACAAATTTGCTATATTTGCGCCCCTGATAGACAGGAGTGTTTCGCTATGACATCCCGACGAGACTGGCAGTTACAGCAACTGGGCATTACGCAGTGGTCATTGCGTCGTCCCGGCGCACTGCAGGGCGAGATCGCGATTTCAATTCCTGCGCACGTCCGTTTGGTGATGGTTGCTGCACAATTACCCGCACTAACTGAACCGTTGATGAGCGATATTTTACGCGCATTAACCGTCAGCCCGGATCAGGTTTTACAACTGACGCCTGACCGTGTCGCCATGCTGCCGCAGGGCAGTCGCTGTAATAGCTGGCGGCTGGGAACCGAAGAGCCGCTGCTGCTGGAGGGCGCTCAGGTCGAGAGTCCTGCGTTTAATGAATTACGGGAAAACCCCGCGGCCCGCGCCGCGTTATGGCAACAAATCTGCGCATATGAACACGATTTCTTCCCTCGAACCGACTGATTTACCTGCAGCATTTCAGATTGAAAAACGCGCCCACGCTTTTCCGTGGAGTGAAAAAACATTTGCCAGCAACCAGGGCGATCGCTACCTCAATTTTCAGTTGAGGGTTGACGACGTAATGGCCGCCTTTGCGATTACACAGGTCGTGCTGGATGAAGCTACGCTGTTCAATATTGCCGTCGATCCTGACTTTCAGCGCCGGGGCCTGGGGCGTGAGCTACTGGAATACCTGATCGATGAGCTGGAAAAGCGTGGCATTTTGACACTGTGGCTTGAAGTGCGCGCCTCAAATGCTGCCGCTATCGCGCTGTACGAAAGCCAGGGCTTTAATGAGGCGACGATCCGGCGCAATTACTATCCGACGGCCGATGGTCATGAAGACGCCATTATAATGGCATTGCCAATCAGCATGTAAGACAAGGTGTAATGATGAAGAAGTGGGACTGGATTTTCTTTGATGCCGACGAAACGCTGTTTACGTTTGACTCGTTTACCGGCTTACAGCGGATGTTTCTCGACTATAGCATTACCTTTACCGCTGAAGATTTTCAGGACTACCAGGCCGTAAATAAACCGCTGTGGGTGGATTATCAAAACGGTGCGATTACCTCATTACAACTCCAGCACGCTCGTTTTCAGAGCTGGGCTGAACGCCTGAAGGTTGAGCCAGGCCAGCTTAATGACGCCTTTATCAATGCGATGGCGGAGATTTGCTCGCCGTTGCCAGGGGCGGTTTCTCTGCTCAATGCGATTCGTGATAAAACAAAAATCGGTATTATTACTAACGGCTTTACGGCGTTGCAGCAAATCCGCCTTGAGCGGACGGGGCTGCGCGACTATTTCGACCTGCTGGTGATTTCTGAGCAGGTTGGCGTGGCAAAACCCGATCCCCGTATTTTTGACCATGCACTGGAGCAGGCGGGCAATCCTGAGCGTTCTCGCGTACTGATGGTGGGCGACACCGCAGAGTCCGATATTCTTGGCGGCATTAACGCCGGGCTATCCACTTGCTGGCTAAATACGCACCACCGCGAGCAGCCAGCGGGCATTCAGCCGACCTGGACCGTGGCGTCATTAAGTGAACTGGAGCGGCTCCTGTGTAAACACTGATTGCCTCCCCCCCGTTGATGGGTAAAATAGCCGCAATTTTTCGTATTCAACTTGCACGGCCTGTTGCCGTGCTTACCTAAGAAGATTTGACTATGACGTTGTCTCCTTATTTGCAAGAGGTGGCCAAACGCCGCACTTTTGCCATTATTTCTCACCCGGATGCCGGTAAAACGACAATTACTGAAAAGGTACTGTTATTCGGACAGGCGATTCAGACCGCCGGTACGGTAAAAGGCCGTGGCTCCAGCCAGCATGCGAAATCTGACTGGATGGAAATGGAAAAACAGCGTGGTATCTCCATTACCACCTCTGTGATGCAGTTTCCATATCATGACTGCCTGGTAAACCTGCTGGACACCCCAGGGCACGAAGACTTCTCTGAAGATACATACCGTACTCTGACGGCGGTGGACTGCTGCCTGATGGTCATCGACGCCGCAAAAGGTGTTGAAGACCGGACCCGTAAGCTGATGGAAGTTACCCGTCTGCGTGATACCCCGATCCTGACCTTTATGAACAAACTCGACCGTGACATCCGCGATCCGATGGAGCTGCTGGATGAAGTCGAGAATGAGCTGAAAATCGGCTGTGCGCCGATCACCTGGCCGATTGGCTGCGGTAAGTTGTTCAAAGGCGTCTATCACCTATATAAAGACGAAACTTACCTGTACCAGACGGGTAAAGGCCACACAATTCAGGAAGTGCGCATTGTTAAAGGTCTGAACAACCCGGAACTCGATGCCGCCGTGGGGGAAGACCTGGCGCAGCAGCTGCGCGACGAGCTGGAGCTGGTGCAGGGCGCGTCTAACGAGTTCGACCATGAGCTGTTCCTCGCGGGCGAAATCACCCCGGTATTCTTCGGTACCGCGCTCGGTAACTTCGGCGTTGATCATATGCTGGATGGCTTAGTGGAGTGGGCGCCTGCGCCGATGCCGCGTAAAACCGACACCCGCGTTGTTGAAGCCTCAGAAGAGAAGTTCACCGGCTTCGTGTTTAAAATTCAGGCCAACATGGACCCGAAACACCGTGACCGCGTGGCGTTTATGCGCGTGGTGTCCGGCAAGTACGAGAAAGGCATGAAAATGCGCCAGGTGCGCATTGGTAAAGACGTGGTTATCTCCGATGCGCTGACCTTTATGGCCGGTGACCGTTCTCACGTGGAAGAAGCGTATCCGGGCGATATTCTGGGTCTGCACAACCACGGCACTATCCAGATTGGCGATACCTTTACCCAAGGCGAAATGATGAAGTTCACTGGTATTCCGAACTTCGCGCCGGAGCTGTTCCGTCGTATTCGTCTGAAGGATCCGTTGAAGCAGAAACAGCTGCTGAAAGGGCTGGTTCAGCTGTCCGAAGAGGGCGCAGTGCAGGTTTTCCGTCCGATCGCTAATAACGATCTGATCGTGGGCGCTGTTGGTGTGCTGCAGTTCGACGTGGTGGTTTCACGCCTGAAGAGCGAATACAACGTTGAAGCGATTTATGAGTCGGTCAACGTAGCGACAGCACGCTGGGTAGAGTGTTCTGACGTGAAGAAATTCGAAGAATTCAAGCGTAAAAACGAAATTCAGCTGGCGCTGGATGGCGGCGATAACCTCACTTATATCGCGCCGACCATGGTTAACCTGAATCTCACCCAGGAACGTTACCCTGACGTTCAGTTCCGCAAAACGCGCGAACACTAATCGACCTTCAGGGCACGGTATCCACCGTGCCCTACAACTTTTCCTGTCTTTTAAATCCCTTGCGGAATGTTCTTAAAACCTCTCGTTTTTCTTTTGTTTGCACGTTTTTTAGTCAATCTGGACTGCGATCACGAAATCCTGAACTATATTTAACAATGTGATGACATAAATGTCGGCGTTAAATGCTGTTTAGGCTGCCTGTTGCAGCTTCTATTGCTGATATTTATTCCACTTACAAGATTAGTTGCTGGCTCAAGCCGTTTTACGGCAGAGCGCAGCTTTTAGCAAACATACAGGAATACATCGATGACAATGACAGGACTTAAGATTTCTAAAACGCTGCTGGCCGTGATGCTGACCTCCGCTGTTGCAACGGGTTCTGCTTATGCAGAAAACTCCACGACGGATAAAACGCAATCCGGCGTCGAAAGTGCGGGGCAGAAAGTCGATAGCTCCATGAACAAAGTCGGTAATTTCATGGATGACAGCACCATCACTGCGAAAGTAAAAGCCGCGCTGGTGGATCACGATAGCATTAAGAGCACCGACATTTCCGTTAAAACCGACCAGAAGGTGGTGACGCTAAGCGGGTTTGTTGAAAGCCAGGCACAAGCCGAAGAGGCAGTTAAAGTCGCCAAAGGCGTTGAGGGTGTGACCTCCGTTAGCGACAAACTGCACGTACGTGATAGCAAAGACTCTTCTGTAAAAGGCTATGCGGGCGATACGGCAATCACCAGTGAGGTAAAAGCCAAGCTGCTGGCCGATGATATTGTCCCTTCCCGCAAAGTGAAAGTTGAAACCACCGATGGCGTGGTACAGCTTTCAGGAACCGTTGAATCACAGGCTCAAAGCGATCGCGCTGAGAGCATCGCCAAAGCGATTGATGGCGTAAAAAGCGTCAAAAACGATCTTAAAACTCACTAATTAGACTTAATTCGTCCTCCCGACGTTTGTCGGGAGGCGTGTTGTGCACCACACTGAAAATATCGCCGATGGGCAGCCTGAGTGCTCATATCAAGCGGTGACATTAACTATGGTAAAGGAGAAGCGCATGTTTCGATGGGGCATCATATTTCTGGTTATCGCGTTAATTGCCGCTGCACTGGGTTTTGGTGGACTGGCGGGTACCGCTGCTGGCGCAGCGAAAATTGTTTTTGTGGTGGGGATCATTCTGTTTCTGGTCAGCCTGTTTACAGGTCGTAAACGGCCCTAGCGACATCCCCTTTATTCTTCAAGTTAAAGGTGCGTTGGCTACGCGTGCTCGCCCGTATCACTTACCAGAGTAAGCAGATCGGGATTCACGCCCTTGCCGCCTTCTTGTGACTCGAATTATTTTGGGGATTAACCGTAAAGATAACTTGCTACTAAGCCAGTCCACCGGACTGGCTTTTACGGTTTTAGCATCAGGCAATTTGCGTTACTTTGTTGTTCTATTACAAAAACAACAGGAAGGCAGAGGTGGGGCAGAGAATACCCGTCACGCTCGGCAATATTGCGCCGTTATCGTTACGTCCGTTTCAACCAGGCAGTATGGCGCTGGTGTGTGAGGGCGGCGGACAAAGAGGCATCTTCACCGCTGGCGTACTGGATGAATTCATGCGCGCACAGTTCAATCCTTTTGATCTCTTCTATGGGACCTCCGCTGGTGCGCAAAACCTTTCAGCCTATCTTTGTAACCAGCCGGGTTACGGTCGTAAAGTCATCATGCGTTACACTACCCGACGTGAATTTTTTGACCCGGTGCGCTTTGTGCGCGGGGGAAACTTAATCGATCTCGATTGGCTGGTGGATTCGACTGCGTCTCAGATGCCGCTGGCGATGGATAACGCCGAGCGCCTGTTTGCCGCAGGGAAATCGTTTTATATGTGCGCCTGTCGGGGCGATGACTACACGCCTGGCTATTTTTCGCCGAACCGGCAAAACTGGCTCGATCTTATTCGTGCCTCCAGCGCGATTCCCGGGTTCTACCGCGCAGGGGTTGCGCTGGATGGTGTGAATTATCTCGATGGGGGAGTCAGCGACGCCATTCCCGTGCAGGAAGCGGCGAAGCAGGGGGCAAAAACGCTGGTGGTTATCCGCACCGTGCCTTCGCAAATGTATTACACCCCGCAGTGGTTCAAGCGTATGGAACGCTGGCTGGGCGAAAGCAGCCTGCAACCGCTGCTGAATCTGGTCCAGCACCATGAAGCCAGCTATCGCGCGATTCAGAGTTTTATTGAGAAACCGCCGGGCAAGCTGCGTATCTTTGAGATCTACCCGCCCAAACCGCTCCATAGCATGGCATTAGGAAGCCGTATTCCGGCGCTGCGGGAAGATTACAAGACCGGACGCCTGTGTGGTCGTTACTTCCTGGCAACCGTCGGCAAGCTGCTGGCGAGAAATGCGCCGCTGCCTCGTCAGACGCCGAAGATTGTGGTGCCGGGACCGGTCGTGGTTCCTCCCGCGCCGGTGGCTAACGATGCTCACGCGCCGGTGGTGACCAATGCGCCTCAGGCTAACGACACGACGTTTAATAATGAGGATTTGGCGTGAGTTATCGTTTTATTGATACGCATTGTCACTTTGATTTTCCGCCGTTTACTGGCGATGAATCTGCCAGTATTCAGGGCGCGGCTGACGTCGGCGTGCAAAGCATTATCGTTCCGGCCACCCAGGCGGCAAATTTTTCCCGTGTACTGGCGTTAGCAGAAAATTACCCTCCATTGTTTGCCGCCCTGGGGCTGCACCCCATTGTTATTGAACAACATAGCGATGACTGCCTGGAGCAGTTGCAGCAGGCGCTGGATAAGCGCCCGCAAAAGCTGGTGGCGGTAGGCGAGATTGGGCTGGATCTTTATCGGGACGATCCGCAATTCGATAAGCAAGAGCGGCTGCTGGAAGCGCAGCTTAAGCTGGCGAAGCGTTACGAACTGCCGGTGATCCTGCATTCGCGGCGCACTCATGACAAGCTGGCTATGCACCTGAAACGCCATGCTTTACCGCGAACCGGCGTGGTGCATGGATTTTCCGGGAGCGTGCAGCAGGCCGAACGTTTTGTGCAACTGGGCTACAAAATTGGCGTGGGCGGCACCATTACCTATCCGCGCGCCAGTAAAACCCGCGAGGTAATGGCGCAACTGCCGCTGGACTCACTGCTGCTGGAAACTGACGCGCCGGATATGCCGCTCAACGGCTTTCAGGGACAGCCCAATCGCCCGGAGCAGGTGGTCAGAGTCTTTAATGTCCTCTGCGAGCTGCGCCTGGAACCTGCGGATGTTATCGCTGATGCGCTGTATCGCAATACGACGGCGTTATTTGATTTTTAATTGCCGGACGACGGATACGTCGCATCCGGCAATTACAGGTACAGCGCCGGGAAGATCAAATTATCCACTCCGCGCTCGCGCAATCCTTGCGCCAGTTGCTCCACATCCTCAGGCGTGGCGCTCGGCCAGTCCTTCGCTTCGCCGTACACCCCGTGCGCATGAAAGGCATTTAGCCGCACCGGAACATCACCTGAACGTTTGATAAACGCCGCCAGCGCATCGATATGCTGTAGATAATCCACGTGGTCAGGAATAACCAGCAGGCGCAGTTCCGCAAGTTTTCCCTGCCCAGACAAAAAGGTAATGCTTTGTTTAATCAGCGTGTTATCGCGGCCAGTCAACTGTCGATGACACGCGCTATCCCAGGCTTTTAAATCGAGCATTACGCCGTCGCATACCGGCAGTAGTTTTTGCCAGCCGGTTTCGCTCAGCATGCCGTTGCTGTCTACCATGCAGGTCAGGTGTTGCAACTGCGGATCGGTTTTGATCGCGTTAAACAGCGCCACGATAAACGGCAACTGGGTGGTCGCTTCGCCGCCGCTGACCGTAATTCCTTCAATAAACAGCACCGCCTTGCGAATATGCTGCAGCACTTCATCAACGCTCAGGGTTTGCGCCATCGGCGTGGCCTGCTGTGGGCACATGTGCAGGCAGGTATCGCACTGCTGACATACGTCGGATTGCCATCTCACTTTCCCCGCACTCAGGCTCAGCGCTTCATGCGGGCAATGCAGGACACATTCCCCGCAGTCGTTGCAGCGTCCCATAGTCCACGGATTGTGGCAATTTTTACAGCGCAGGTTACATCCTTGCAGAAACAGAGCCAGGCGACTGCCCGGCCCGTCGACGCAGGAGAAAGGAATGATCTTACTTACTGAAGCGCATCTGCTGTTCATGGCTAATCACGCGAGGTTGTCGTTCCAGAATGCGCGTATTGCGCGCGGCTTCTTCGCCCAGCCAGGTGGTGTTGGTGCGTGAACCTTCGGCGCGATATTTTTCCAGATCCGACAGGCGTACCATATAGCCGGTGACGCGGACCAGATCGTTACCACTCACGTTGGCAGTAAACTCACGCATCCCAGCTTTAAACGCCCCGAGGCACAATTGCACCAGCGCCTGAGGATTGCGCTTGATGGTTTCATCCAGCGTGAGAATGTCGCTGATCCCAGCGTGATAATACGCATGATGCGGTGCGACGGTTTGCAGGTGAGTGATCGGATCCGGCTCATCGCCGTAGGGCAGACGCGCGCCCGGCGTGGTGCCGATGTCAGAACTGATCCCTGACTGTGCGTGCAGCATTGCGCGCTGCTTCCAGCCAAATTTCACCGGGCTACTTTCTACAAACTCCGCCAGTTGGGCGCTGATGCGATAGCCGAGCTGATTGGCGACCTCGTCTTTTCCGTAGCGAGCATTCTGCCCCGCCTTATCGCACAGCAGATTCACCGCCTCCGCCAGGCCATACATGCCGAACATAGGGACAAAACGTTCGGGATCAATCAACCCTTCCTGCACCAGGAAGCTATTCTCAAAGAAATGTGATTTTTCATAGAGGAATTCACATCGTGAATCAATGATGGCGATTTGCTGCTGGCAATAGTGCGGTAGGGTGCGCGTAAAGAAGTCATCGACAGAGGTGCTGCGCTCTGCGATGGCTTTCAGATTGAGCCTGACCAGCGTGCTTCCACCCCCGGCGAGCGGCAACGAGTTGTAACAGCTGACGACGCCATACTGACCTTTTGTGAAAATTTTATCATTTTCGGGGCCGTTGGAAATGTGCGGCTTACTGCACTCGCAGATATTTTGCGCCACGTTGAGCAGCAGGTCGTCAGGTGTAATTTGCGGATCATAAATGAACGTCAAATTAGGCGAAACCTGCTTTAACTCTGCGTCTGCGCGTAAAATTGCACGGGTGACAGGCGTATCAGCGGGGCCGATATTGGCATGCATAAATGCGTCTGGCAGGGTTCTGTCGAGATAACGCCAGAAACGTTTTATTCGAATATCGATCTCATCTTGTGTTAGAATTCTAACATACGGTTGCAACAGAACGTCGAGCTGGCCGAGATAGACCGGCATCGAGGTGACTGACGGAACGTGGTGATACAGGATGGTGAGTAAGGATAACGCGTCATCAAGATCCCTGGCTCCTTCCAGTTCCAGCCATGAGGAACCGTTAGCCAGAAAACGCGCGTAGTCGGGTAAAACATAGCGCGGTTTGAACGGGGCATGACCTTCATACATATCGCAGATCACCCCGTCATCCAGCGCCTGGCGAGCCTCAGCAGGTAGTTGCGGGTAAGGCAGCGCGTTTTCAGCCTCCAGTGCCAGGAAGTGGCGTTTCTGCTCAGGGCTGAGCACCGGACTGGTCACGATTTGTTGGCAACGCTGTTGCAGCGCGAGTTCGCTTGAAGTGGGCATCGTTGATTCCTTTTTATCCCGAAGGTGTAACGCCATTGTAGAAAGCAACGCCGCCACAACCTTTGATCCGGATGCGCCTGATGCCACCGCATCCCTTTTTGAAAGGTGATTTATTTGAAGTAGATCTCATTAGAGTAATGCAAATCTGTATGTGGTTTTCATTAACTGTGATGTATATCGAAGTGTAATAGCGAGCGGATGTTAGAATACTAACAAACTCGCAAGGTGAAATTTTATACGGCGATGCCGTTGGAGAATGTTATGACCGATTTAACAGCAAGCAGCCTGCGTGCACTGAAACTGATGGACCTGACCACCCTGAATGACGACGACACCAATGAAAAAGTGATCGCGCTGTGTCATCAGGCGAAGACTCCGGTAGGCAACACTGCCGCTATTTGCATCTATCCGCGTTTTATCCCTATCGCGCGTAAGACGCTGAAAGAGCAAGGCACTCCGGACATCCGTATTGCAACCGTGACCAACTTCCCGCACGGCAACGACGACATCGAGATTGCGCTGGCTGAAACCCGCGCGGCGATTGCCTACGGCGCGGATGAAGTTGACGTGGTGTTCCCTTACCGTGCCCTGATCGCCGGTAACGAGCAGGTTGGTTTTGATCTGGTTAAAGCATGTAAAGATGCGTGTGCGGCGGCAAACGTGCTGCTGAAAGTGATCATCGAAACCGGTGAGCTGAAAGAAGAGAGTCTTATCCGTAAAGCGTCTGAAATCTCCATCAAAGCGGGTGCTGATTTCATCAAAACCTCTACCGGTAAAGTGCCGGTAAATGCGACGCCGGAAAGCGCACGCATCATGATGGAAGTGATCCGCGACATGGGCGTTTCTAAAACTGTAGGTTTCAAACCGGCAGGCGGCGTGCGTACCGCAGAAGATGCACAGCAGTTCCTGGCGATTGCTGACGAACTGTTTGGCGCTGACTGGGCCGATTCCCGTCACTATCGTTTTGGCGCATCCAGCCTGCTGGCGAGCCTGCTGAAAGCGCTGGGTCACGGCGACGGTAAGAGCGCAAGCAGCTACTAATTACTCGTCATACTGCAAGCCGCAGGTGCGTTAGCTGCACTCCCTCACCCCAGTCACTTACTGTAGTAAGCGCCTGGGGATGAGCTTCCTTGCCGCTTCCTGCGACTCGAATTGTTTAGAGTAATCATTCATTGCAGTGGGTTTTCCGCTGCATTTAACCTGATTTATCGGGGGTTACCATGTTTCTCGCACAAGAAATTATTCGTAAAAAACGTGATGGTCATGCGCTGAGCGATGAAGAGATTCGTTTCTTTATCAATGGGATTCGCGACAACACCATCTCTGAAGGGCAAATCGCCGCCCTGGCGATGACCATTTTCTTCCACGATATGACAATGCCTGAGCGTGTTTCGCTGACCATGGCAATGCGTGATTCAGGAACCGTGCTGGACTGGAAAAGCCTGCAGCTGAACGGCCCGATTGTGGATAAACACTCTACCGGCGGCGTGGGTGACGTAACGTCACTGATGTTAGGCCCGATGGTCGCTGCATGTGGCGGCTATATTCCGATGATCTCCGGACGTGGTCTGGGTCATACCGGCGGTACGCTCGATAAACTGGAAGCCATCCCAGGGTTTGACATCTTCCCGGACGATGCGCGTTTCCGTGAAATTATTAAAGACGTGGGTGTGGCGATTATTGGGCAAACCAGCTCGCTCGCACCGGCGGATAAACGTTTTTATGCCACCCGCGATATTACCGCGACGGTGGATTCCATCCCGCTGATTACCGGCTCTATCCTGGCGAAAAAGCTGGCGGAAGGGCTGGATGCGCTGGTGATGGATGTGAAAGTCGGCAGCGGCGCCTTTATGCCGACCTATGAGCTTTCTGAAGCGCTTGCCGAAGCGATTGTCGGCGTGGCGAACGGGGCGGGTGTACGTACCACCGCGCTGTTAACCGATATGAACCAGGTACTGGCATCCAGCGCAGGTAATGCGGTTGAAGTCCGCGAAGCGGTGCAGTTCCTGACAGGTGAATACCGCAATCCACGTCTGTTAGACGTCACGATGGCGCTGTGCGTGGAAATGCTGATCTCCGGCAATCTGGCGAAAGATGATGCCGAAGCCCGTGCGAAATTGCAGGCGGTGCTGGATAACGGCAAAGCGGCAGAGATTTTTGGTCGCATGGTTGCGGCGCAGAAAGGCCCGACCGATTTCGTCGAAAATTATGCGAAGTACCTGCCGACGGCAATGCTCAGCAAAGCGGTATATGCTGATACCGAAGGTTTTGTCAGCGCTATGGATACCCGTGCGCTGGGAATGGCGGTTGTTTCCATGGGCGGCGGTCGTCGTCAGGCTTCGGACACCATTGATTACAGCGTTGGCTTTAGCGACATGGCGCGTCTGGGCGACAGCGTAGACGGACAGCGTCCGCTGGCGGTGATCCACGCCAAAGACGAAGCCAGCTGGCAGGAAGCGGCGAAAGCGGTCAAAGCGGCAATTAGCCTTGACGATAAAGCGCCAGAAATTACACCGACAGTCTATCGTCGTATTACCGAATAACTGTATACTGATCTGATCGCTTTTTTGCGGCGCAGATGTTGGAGAACAAGATGAAACGTGCATTTATTATGGTGCTGGACTCCTTTGGTATTGGTGCGACTGAAGATGCGGATCGCTTTGGCGACGTAGGCTCAGACACTATGGGACACATTGCAGAAGCCTGTGCGAAAGGCGAAGCTGACAAGGGTCGCAAAGGTCCACTGAATCTGCCTAACCTGACCCGTCTGGGCCTGGTGAAAGCTCACGAAGGTTCTACCGGTAAAATTGCTGCTGGTATGGACGGTAACGCGGAAGTGATTGGTGCCTACGCCTGGGCGCATGAACTCTCTTCCGGGAAAGACACGCCGTCTGGCCACTGGGAAATCGCGGGTGTTCCGGTTCTGTTTGACTGGGGTTATTTCTCCGATCATGACAACAGCTTCCCGCAGGAACTGCTGGATAAACTGGTCAAACGTGCCAACCTGCCGGGCTACCTCGGCAACTGCCACTCTTCCGGTACCGTGATCCTGGATCAACTGGGTGAAGAGCATATGAAAACCGGCAAGCCGATTTTCTATACTTCCGCAGACTCCGTGTTCCAGATTGCCTGTCACGAAGAGACTTTTGGCCTGGATAAACTCTACGAACTGTGTGAAATCGCTCGTGAAGAACTGACCGAAGGTGGTTACAACATCGGTCGTGTTATCGCGCGTCCGTTTATCGGTGATAAAGCGGGTAATTTCCAGCGTACCGGTAACCGTCACGATCTGGCCGTTGAGCCGCCAGCACCGACCGTGCTGCAGAAACTGGTCGACGAGAAAGACGGTCACGTGGTTTCCGTCGGTAAAATCGCGGATATCTACGCTAACTGCGGCATCACCAAAAAAGTGAAAGCTACCGGCCTGGACGCGCTGTTCGACGCCACCATCAAAGAGATGAAAGAAGCGGGTGATAAGACCATTGTCTTCACTAACTTCGTTGATTTCGACTCTTCCTGGGGACATCGTCGCGATATCGCTGGTTACGCTGCAGGTCTGGAACTGTTCGACCGCCGTTTACCTGAACTGATGGAACTGGTGGGTGAAGATGACATTCTGATCCTGACTGCTGACCACGGCTGTGACCCGAGCTGGACCGGCACTGACCACACCCGTGAGCACATTCCGGTGCTGGTTTACGGCCCGAAAGTGAAACCAGGTTCTTTAGGTCACCGTGAAACTTTCGCGGATATTGGCCAGACGCTGGCGAGCTACTTTGGTACATCGCCGATGGACTACGGTAAAAACATGCTGTGATACCCGTTGTCTTTCGCGCTGTAGATGCGTTGACTTCATTCGCTCACCCCGGTCACATAGGTAATCTATGTTCCCGGGGGTTCCGAATTCGTCGCCTTCCTACAACGCGAAATCCTTAGGGTATTTGAATTCGTTTTGTCGGTTGGGTAAGGCATTGCTACCCCCTCGACAAAAACAATAAATCAAAAGGGAACTGAAGATGGCAACTCCACATATTAATGCAGAAATGGGTGATTTCGCTGACGTCGTATTGATGCCGGGCGACCCGCTGCGCGCAAAGCATATTGCTGAAACTTTCCTCGAAGATGTTCGTGAAGTGAACAACGTTCGCGGCATGTTAGGTTTCACCGGTACTTACAAAGGCCGTAAGATCTCCGTTATGGGTCACGGGATGGGTATCCCGTCCTGCTCTATCTATACCAAAGAGCTGATCACCGATTTTGGCGTGAAGAAAATCATTCGCGTAGGCTCCTGCGGCGCTGTGCGTATGGACGTTAAACTGCGTGACGTGGTTATCGGTATGGGCGCCTGCACCGACTCCAAAGTAAACCGTATCCGTTTTAAAGATCATGACTTCGCAGCTATCGCTGACTTCGACATGGTGCGTAATGCAGTTGATGCGGCAAAAGCGCTGGGCGTAGACGCGCGCGTGGGCAACCTGTTCTCCGCTGACCTGTTCTACTCTCCGGACGGCGAAATGTTCGACGTAATGGAAAAATACGGCGTGCTGGGCGTGGAAATGGAAGCGGCGGGTATCTACGGCGTTGCGGCTGAGTTTGGTGCGAAAGCGCTGACCATCTGCACCGTGTCCGACCATATCCGTACTCACGAGCAGACCACTGCTGCTGAACGTCAGACGACCTTCAACGACATGATCAAAATCGCACTGGAATCCGTTCTGCTGGGCGATAAAGAGTAAGTGTTGTGATGCCCGGTAGCGCTGCGCTTACCGGGCTACAATCGATGTATGCCGGACCGCCATCCGGCATTTTCAGACCAGCGTTTAGCTCACTGCACTGGCAATCCACGCTGACAGCTCGCGTAACTCTTTCTCCTGCTGTGGGAAATCAACCAGCAGCGTTTCGCACTCCTGTTGCAGCATATCCGCACGGTACAAACACCCCTGCAGACGACCCGCCAGCGCTTCTAATGGCGCGGGATTGAGGCTGTCGGTAAAGACCTGCGTACGGGTGATATGACCTTTTTCCACGTCGAAATGCAGCTCAACGCCGCCCCAGGTGAAACGCTCGTCCAGAAGGTGCGAGAACGCAGGCGCCTGACCAAAATTCCACTCCCAACTGCTCTGACGGGCAAAGGTTTCGGCAAAGTTCGGCAGATCCGGGGTTTTGTCCGGCGAGATAATTTCCGCTTCGACACGTTCGCCGTAGTGGGCAAAAAAGGCTTCCGTGATGGCCTGACAGACCTGTTGATGGGTGATGCCCGGCAACAGCTCCGTTAGATTCGCTACGCGTGAGCGAACCGAGGTGATGCCTTTGGCGGCGAGTTTCTTTTTATCCGGATTGAGATAGTTTGCCAGGCGGCTGAGATCGGCGTTCAACAACAGCGTGCCGTGGTGGAATCCGCGGTCTTTCGTTTCCCGATAAGCAGAGCCGGAAACTTTGCGATCGCCGTCTGGCGTTTTCACGACCAGATCGTTACGCCCGGAGGCGTCGGCGTCTACGCCCAGCGCGTTCAGGGCATGGAGGACAATAGCGGTAGAGATGGTTTTGTCGTACTCCGGTTTACCGGCCATAAAGGTAAAGCAGGTATTGCCTAAGTCATGGAACACCGCGCCGCCGCCGCTGCTGCGACGGGCGAGCCGCACGTTGTCTTCTTCCATACGGCGGGTATTACACTCTTTCCACGGGTTTTGCGCCCGGCCAATCACCACCGTATCGGCGTTACGCCACAAGAACAGGACGCGCTGCGTGGCGGGCATCTGGCGAAAAATGCACTCTTCGACCGCGAGGTTAAACCACGGATCGTAAGAGTCTGAGATAAGCAGGCGTAGTGTCGTCATGGTCGATTTCCTTTCTGTTATTACTCTTTCTTCTCGTTGTCTTCTTCCTGTACCGGTTTGTTGGCGGTCAGCAGGAAAGGGGATTGCTGCCAGCGGGTGCGCTTGCCTTGCAATAAGGTACGGGTGAGCACCACGCCAATTGCCAGTGACAGAAGCAGCATTAGGCGTAAGATGTTGGTGGTGTTATCCACCTGCTTGGCTTCGGTGGCGAGCGTGTGGGTATCCAGCGTCAGGCGTAGATAGCCCAGCGGACCATTTCTTCCCTGAATGGGCTCGACAATCTGCTGGTTAAAATAGCCCCCGGCTTTTTTGCCGTCCAACGCCAGTCGGTCTCGAACGTTGACGCTCTCACCGGTGCGTGTAATCAGGTCTCCCTTTTCATCGTAGACGCCCGCATCCAGAATACGGCTACTTTCCGTGAGCTGCGAGAGTACCGCTTTAATGCGCTTTTCATCCGGCGTTTCGGTACGCATCAGCGGGGCGACGTTCAAGGAGACCTGGCGAGCCAGCGTGCGCGCCAGCTCTTCGAGCTGCGGATTACGCTGCTGTTGGTGGCTTTGACTAAACCAGGACGCGCCCTGCATCAGGGCAACGAGCAGCGCAAGGCAGGACAATACAATCACTGCACGATGAAGTCGGAATTTCAGTTTTGTGCGAGCCATATTCCACCTGCTGAAAATTTGAGACTTAATGTTGCCAGAAGCGCTGGTTACAGGGTAGCCTCATGCGTTATTTTCCCCTGATGATTCCGACCCGAACGATTTTACAGGAGCTTTAATGCCTAACATTACCTGGTGCGATCTACCTGAAGATGTTTCTCTGTGGCCAGGTCTGCCTCTCTCTTTAAGCGGTGATGAAGTCATGCCGCTGGATTACCACGCGGGCCGCAGTGGCTGGCTGCTGTACGGTCGTGGGCTGGATAAACAACGGTTAACGCAATACCAGAGCAAACTGGGTGCGGCGATGGTGATCGTGGCGGCGTGGTGCGTTGAGGATTATCAGGTGATTCGTCTGGCGGGCTCGTTAACGCCGCGTGCGGCAAAACTGGCGCATGATGCCAAACTGGATGTTGCGCCACTGGGTAAAATTCCGCATTTGCGCACGCCGGGTTTGCTGGTGATGGACATGGATTCAACGGCTATCCAGATCGAGTGTATCGATGAAATTGCCAAACTGGCGGGAACCGGCGAAATGGTAGCCGAAGTTACCGAACGCGCGATGCGCGGCGAGCTGGACTTTACCGCCAGCTTGCGCAGCCGCGTGGCGACGTTGAAGGGCGCTGATGCCAATATTTTGCACCAAGTGCGCGAAACGCTACCACTGATGCCTGGCCTGACTCAGCTGGTGTTAAAACTGGAAACGCTCGGCTGGAAAGTGGCAATTGCCTCCGGCGGTTTTACCTTCTTTGCCGATTATCTGCGTAACAAACTACGTCTGACGGCGGCTGTGGCAAACGAGCTGGAGATCATGGACGGTAAATTCACCGGCAACGTGATCGGCGATATCGTCGATGCCCAGTACAAAGCCAACACCCTGACCCGCCTGGCGCAGGAGTATGAGATCCCGATGGCGCAGACGGTGGCGATCGGCGATGGCGCCAACGATCTGCCGATGATCAAAACGGCTGGACTGGGTATAGCGTATCATGCCAAACCCAAAGTGAATGAAAAGACGGAGATTACGATCCGTCACGCTGACCTGATGGGCGTGTTCTGCATTCTCTCTGGCAGCATGAACCAGAAATGATTTAATTGCCTGATGGCAAAGTGACCGTAGGCCGGATAAGCGCCCACGCTGTCCGGTAAACGCGCTAACGAAAGAGGTAAAACGTGGCCAAAGCTCCAAAACGCGCCTTTGTTTGTAACGAATGCGGGGCCGATTACCCGCGCTGGCAAGGGCAATGCAGCGCCTGTCAGGCCTGGAACACCATTACCGAGGTACGCCTTGCCGCGTCACCAACGGTGGCGCGTAACGAGCGGCTCAGCGGCTATGCCGGGAATGCGGGCATCGCAAAAGTGCAGAAGCTGTCTGATATCAGCCTTGAAGAGTTGCCGCGTTTTTCCACCGGATTTAAAGAGTTTGACCGCGTGCTGGGCGGCGGTGTGGTGCCCGGCAGCGCCATCCTGATTGGCGGTAACCCCGGCGCAGGGAAATCAACGCTGCTGCTGCAAACGCTGTGCAAGCTCGCTGAGCAGATGAAAACCCTGTACGTCACCGGCGAAGAGTCCTTGCAACAGGTGGCGATGCGCGCGCATCGACTCGGTCTGCCGACGGCGAATCTGAATATGCTGTCGGAAACCAGTATCGAACAAATTTGCCTGATTGCCGAAGAAGAACAGCCGAGGTTGATGGTTATCGACTCCATTCAGGTGATGCACATGGCGGACATTCAGTCTTCGCCGGGCAGCGTGGCACAGGTGCGCGAAACCGCGGCTTACCTGACCCGCTTTGCCAAAACGCGCGGCGTGGCGATTGTCATGGTCGGCCACGTCACCAAAGACGGCTCGCTGGCCGGTCCAAAGGTGCTGGAGCACTGTATTGACTGCTCGGTGCTGCTCGACGGCGACGCCGATTCTCGTTTTCGTACTCTGCGTAGCCATAAAAACCGCTTTGGCGCGGTGAATGAACTGGGCGTCTTTGCCATGACCGAACAGGGGTTGCGTGAAGTTAGCAACCCTTCCGCTATCTTCTTAAGCCGTGGCGATGAAGTCACCTCCGGCAGTTCGGTGATGGTGGTCTGGGAAGGCACGCGCCCGTTGCTGGTGGAGATTCAGGCGCTGGTCGACCATTCGATGATGGCGAATCCGCGTCGTGTGGCGGTCGGCCTGGAGCAGAACCGTCTGGCGATTCTGCTGGCCGTGCTGCATCGTCACGGCGGCTTGCAGATGGCGGATCAGGACGTGTTCGTCAACGTGGTCGGTGGCGTGAAGGTTACCGAAACCAGCGCCGATCTGGCACTGCTACTGGCAATGGTTTCCAGCCTGCGCGACCGACCGCTGCCGCAGGACTTAGTGGTCTTTGGCGAAGTGGGACTGGCGGGCGAAATCCGTCCGGTACCCAGCGGCCAGGAGCGTATTTCGGAAGCGGCGAAGCACGGCTTTCGTCGGGCGATTGTTCCTGCCGCCAACGTGCCGAAAAAAGTGCCGGAAGGGATGCAGGTCTTTGGCGTTAAGAAGCTTACGGATGCTTTAAGCGTGTTTGACGACCTATAATAAAATACCCGTCGTCTTTCCGGCGGTATTGGGTATTACGTTTATTTTTACAGCAGGAGGCTCTTGTGTCATTTGATTATCTGAAAACTGCCATTAAGCAAAAGGGCTGTACCCTGCAACAGGTGGCAGATGCCAGTGGCATGACCAAGGGATATTTAAGCCAACTGCTGAATGCCAAAATTAAAAGCCCCAGCGCGCAAAAGCTGGAGGCGTTGCACCGGTTTCTCGGGCTGGAGTTTCCGCGCCAGCAGAAGAATATCGGTGTGGTATTCGGTAAGTTTTATCCGCTGCATACCGGCCATATCTATCTTATCCAGCGCGCGTGTAGTCAGGTCGATGAACTGCATATCATCATGGGGTATGACGACACGCGCGATCGCAGCCTGTTTGAAGACAGCGCTATGTCGCAACAGCCCACGGTACCCGATCGTCTACGCTGGCTGCTGCAAACCTTTAAATATCAGAAAAATATCCGTATTCATGCCTTCAACGAAGAGGGTATGGAGCCGTATCCACACGGTTGGGATGTGTGGAGCAACGGGATCAAAACGTTTATGCAGGAGAAAGGGATCCAGCCTAACTGGATTTACACCTCTGAAGAGTCAGATGCCCCGCAGTATCTGGAACATCTGGGGATCGAAACCGTGCTGGTAGATCCCAAACGGACGTTTATGAACATCAGCGGCGGGCAAATCCGTGAGAACCCGTTTCGCTACTGGGAGTATATTCCTACAGAAGTGAAGCCGTTTTTCGTACGCACTGTGGCGATCCTCGGCGGAGAGTCGAGCGGAAAATCGACGCTGGTGAACAAGCTCGCCAATATCTTTAACACTACCAGTGCGTGGGAATATGGGCGTGATTACGTCTTCTCCCATTTGGGCGGTGATGAGATGGCGTTGCAGTATTCCGACTACGATAAAATCGCCCTGGGACAAGCCCAATACATTGATTTTGCTGTCAAGTATGCCAATAAAGTGGCGTTTATCGACACCGATTTCGTTACCACTCAGGCCTTCTGCAAAAAGTATGAAGGGCGTGAACACCCGTTTGTGCAGGCCCTGATTGACGAGTATCGCTTTGACCTGGTGATCCTGCTGGAGAACAACACTCCATGGGTGGCGGATGGCTTACGCAGTCTCGGCAGTTCAGTTGACAGAAAAGCGTTTCAGTCGCTGCTGGTCGAGATGCTGCAGGAAAACAATATCAATTTTGTGCACGTTCAGGAGCCCGACTATGACGGTCGATTTCTGCGCTGCGTGGAGTTGGTGAAAGAGTTGATGGGCGAGCAGAGATAGCGTAAATGCCGGATGGCGTTGCGCTTATCCGGCCTACAAGTCGCACTAACCTCGTAGGCCGGATGAGGCGTAACGCCGCCATCCGGCGCTTAACGGTAATTACTTAGAAATACGCTTGTACTTAATACGCTTCGGCTCCAGCGCATCTGCGCCCAGCGTGCGTTTCTTGTACTCTTCGTATTCGGTAAAGTTACCTTCAAAGAATTCAACCTTACCTTCATCCTGGTAATCCAGAATGTGGGTTGCGATACGGTCGAGGAACCAACGGTCGTGCGAGATAACCATCGCGCAGCCCGGGAACTCCAGCAGGGCGTTTTCCAGCGCGCGCAGGGTTTCGATATCCAGGTCGTTGGTTGGTTCATCAAGCAGCAGCATGTTGCCGCCAACCTGCAGCAGCTTCGCCAGGTGCAGACGACCGCGCTCACCGCCGGAGAGTTCGCCTACGCGTTTACCCTGATCAACACCTTTAAAGTTGAAGCGGCTTACGTAGGCGCGGCTTGGCATCTCGGTGTTGCCGATCTTCATGATATCCAGCCCGCCGGAAACTTCTTCCCACACGGTTTTGCTGTTGTCCATGGCGTCACGGAACTGGTCAACGGAAGCCAGCTTGACGGTTTCACCCAGTGTGATGGTGCCGCTGTCTGGCTGTTCCTGACCGGACATCATACGGAACAGGGTAGATTTACCCGCGCCGTTCGGACCGATGATGCCGACGATGGCGCCTTTCGGTACGGAGAAGCTCAGGTCGTCAATCAGAACGCGATCGCCGTAGGATTTACGCAGATTGGTGACTTCAACGACTTTATCACCCAGACGTGCACCAGGTGGGATAAACAGTTCGTTGGTTTCGTTACGCTTCTGGTATTCGGTGTTGTTCAGCTCTTCAAAGCGTGCCAGACGGGCTTTACCCTTAGACTGACGGCCTTTAGCGCCCTGACGCACCCACTCCAGCTCTTTCTCAATGGATTTACGGCGAGCCGCTTCCTGAGACGCTTCCTGCGCCAGACGCTGATCTTTCTGCTCCAGCCAGGAGGAGTAGTTGCCTTCCCATGGAATACCTTCGCCGCGGTCAAGCTCCAGAATCCAGCCCGCAACGTTGTCGAGGAAGTAACGGTCGTGGGTAATCGCCACCACGGTGCCTTCGAAGTCGTGCAGGAAGCGTTCCAGCCACGCAACGGATTCGGCGTCCAGGTGGTTAGTCGGTTCGTCGAGCAGCAGCATGTCTGGTTTTTCCAGCAGCAGGCGGCACAGCGCGACGCGGCGGCGTTCACCACCGGAGAGATTCTCAATTTTAGCGTCCCAGTCCGGCAGACGCAGGGCGTCAGCGGCACGCTCAAGCTGCACGTTCAGGTTATGACCGTCGTGCGCCTGAATGATCTCTTCAAACTTGCCCTGTTGCGCAGCGAGTTTATCGAAGTCGGCGTCCGGCTCGGCGTACTTTGCGTACACTTCATCCAGACCTTTCAGCGCGTTAACCACTTCGGCAACCGCTTCTTCCACGGATTCACGAACGGTATGTTCCGGGTTTAGTTTCGGTTCCTGCGGCAGGTAACCGATTTTAATGCCAGGCTGTGGGCGAGCTTCACCTTCGATATCGGTATCAATGCCGGCCATGATGCGCAGCAGGGTCGATTTACCCGCGCCGTTCAGACCAAGAACACCGATTTTGGCGCCAGGGAAGAAGCTCAGTGAGATGTTTTTAAGAATATGACGTTTCGGCGGAACGACTTTGCCGACACGATGCATGGTATAAACAAATTGGGCCACGTTGGACTCGCCTCTTTATTTATCCCGTCATACTTCAAGCTGCAGATGCGTTGGCTGTGAGTTACTCGGCTCATCCATGAGCCTCGCCCTTGCGGGCCGCTGCTCCGCAGCGTTCAAATCTGTTCCTGACAGATTTGTTGTTCCCCCCAGTCACGCACTTTGTACGCTCAGGGGATTTACTCCCTCGCCGCCTTGCTGCAACTTGAATTATTTAGGGCTAATTATTGGTAAATAGTTATCAAAGGCGAAGTGTAGCCTTTTTCATTGCCCAATCCCAGCCAGCAGATCTCACTCGCAACAAAAGTAAAAAAGTGTCCGTGACGTGGCGCATTCTGCAATGTCTGGTTAGCATGAACTAATTAAGCGGCATGATGCTGCACAGACGTAACATGAGAAGAGGAAGAGCTTGTGGACAAAGCCAATCAATTTACCTGGCGCCTGCTGGCGGCCAGCGTATGTCTGCTGACGGTCAGTCAAGTGGCGCGAGCCGATTCCCTGGATGAGCAGCGCAGTCGCTATGCGCAAATTAAACAGGCCTGGGATAACCGACAGATGGATGTCGTAGAGCAGATGATGCCCGGCCTGAAGAATTATCCTCTGTATCCTTATCTGGAATATCGTCAGATTACTGACGATCTGATGAATCAGCCCACCATTACCGTTACCAATTTTGTGCGCGCCAACCCGACGCTGCCCCCCGCGCGTACTCTACAATCACGTTTCGTGAATGAACTGGCGCGACGGGAGGACTGGCGTGGACTGCTGGCGTTCAGCCCAGAAAAACCGGGTACCACGGAAGCGCAATGCAACTATTACTTTGCGAAATGGAGCACCGGGCAAACCGAAGAGGCCTGGCAGGGCGCGAAAGAACTGTGGTTGAGTGGGAAAAGCCAGCCGAACGCCTGTGACAAATTATTCGGCGTATGGCGCGCCTCTGGAACTCAGGATCCGCTGGCGTATCTGGAGCGTATTCGTCTGGCGATGAAAGCCGGGAATACCGGTCTGGTCACGGCGTTAGCTGGGCAAATGCCCGCGCAATACCAAACTATCGCTTCGGCGATCATCGCGCTGGCCAACGATCCGAATTCGGTGATGACCTTTGCACGCACCACTGGCGCGACGGATTTCACCCGACAGATGGCGGCGGTGGCTTTTTCCAGCGTGGCGCGTCAGGATGCGGAAAACGCCCGCCTGATGATCCCGTCTCTGGCGCAGGCGCAACAGCTGAATGACGAGCAAACCCAGGAGCTGCGCGACATCGTCGCCTGGCGTCTGATGGGCAATGACGTTACCGATGAGCAGGCCAAATGGCGCGATGACGCCATTATGCGCTCGAATTCCACCTCGCTTGTGGAGCGACGTGTACGCATGGCGCTGGGAACCGGCGATCGTCGTGGTCTGAATACCTGGCTGGCGCGTCTGCCAATGGAAGCAAAAGAGAAAGATGAGTGGCGTTACTGGCAGGCGGATCTGCTGCTTGAGCGCGGGCGTGAGGCGGAAGCCAAAGAGATCCTGCACCAGCTCATGCAGCAGCGCGGTTTCTATCCGATGGTGGCGGCACAGCGTCTGGGTGAAGAGTACGAGCTGAAAGTGGATAAAGCTCCGGCAAACGTTGACTCTGCGCTGACTCAGGGACCGGAAATGGCACGTGTGCGCGAGCTAATGTACTGGAACCTGGACAATACCGCGCGCAGTGAATGGGCGAATCTGGTCACCAGTCGCACGAAGTCTGAGCAGGCTCAGCTGGCGCGTTACGCGTTCAATAATCACTGGTGGGATCTGAGCGTACAAGCGACGATCGCCGGTAAGCTGTGGGATCATCTGGAAGAGCGTTTCCCACTGGCCTACAAGGATCTGTTTACACGCTACACCAGCGGTAAGGATATTCCGCCAAGCTATGCGATGGCGATAGCGCGTCAGGAAAGCGCCTGGAACCCGAAAGTAAAATCGCCGGTTGGTGCCAGCGGGCTGATGCAGATTATGCCGGGCACGGCGACGCATACGGTGAAAATGTTCTCGATTCCAGGTTACAGCAGCCCGAGCCAACTATTGGATCCTGATACCAACATCAACATTGGTACCAGCTATTTACAGTATGTCTATCAGCAATTCGGCAATAACCGCATTTTTGCGTCGGCGGCCTATAACGCTGGACCGGGGCGCGTTCGCACCTGGCTTGGCAATAGCGCGGGTCGTATTGATGCTGTCGCGTTTGTCGAAAGCATTCCATTCTCTGAGACGCGTGGCTACGTGAAGAACGTGCTGGCTTATGATGCGTACTATCGCTATTTCCTCGGTGACAAACCGGAGTTGATGAGCGACGCAGAATGGCAACGTCGTTACTGATCGTGTCGGTTGTGTTATGCTATCGTACTCGTTAAAGAGTACAAAAGGGGGAGGCAAGCACGCTTCCCCCCGCAACGATGGCGATAACTTATGACTCAGCAATCACCCTATTCGGCAGAGATGGCAGAACAGCGTCACCAGGAGTGGTTACGTTTTGTCGATCTGCTTAAACACGCCTATGAACAAGACTTACACCTGCCCCTGCTCAATTTGATGTTAACGCCGGATGAGCGCGAAGCGCTGGGCACGCGCGTGCGTATCATTGAAGAGCTGCTGCGCGGCGAGATGAGTCAGCGCGAGCTTAAAAACGAGCTCGGGGCGGGGATCGCCACCATTACACGGGGGTCGAACAGCCTCAAATCTGCACCGGTGGATCTGCGTCACTGGCTGGAGCAGGTGCTGCTAAAAAATGCCTGATGGCGCTTCGCTTTCAGGCCTAATTATGTGGAGCGGTTGTGGCCGGATAAGGCGAAGCCGCCATCCGGCACAACGCTATAAATACACTGCGTTATGAAACGGGCTGAGCGCCAGAATCACCGCCTGGTGGTAGACGCTTGAGCGCGTCAGCTTGCCCGCGGTAAAGACGCCGATAGCGCCCTCTTTACGGCCAATCTCATCAATACCCGTGTAGTCCGACATCACCGGACCGAGCGCTTCGCCCTGACGGACTCTGTCGAGAATGACAGCAGGCAATGGCAGCGTGGCTGAACGGGCTTCGCCGCGCTGGACGCCATTATCAATCACCACCCAACTGAAGGTCGCATCGTCGTCAATTCCCGCTTCAATAGCGACCCAAAAATCAGCCTGCGGGTGCAGACGGCGCGCATTATCAACGCGATTTCGTGCGCCAGTGCGCGTTTCCTGGTTTCCGAAAGGTTGTTCCGGCACGCCACTCTCGACGGCGACGGGTTCAATATGGCAGGATCCTTCCCCGAAAATCTCTTCAAATGCCCGCAGAATTGCCTGAATTTTGGCAGGATTGGTGGTCGCAGAGATAACCTTGTGCATAATTAAGCTCAGTTTGAAAATTCATCGCATCGCAGTATAACGGAAAAAAAGCATGTTACAGGTATACCTTGTTCGCCATGGCGAAACGCAGTGGAACGCCGAGCGACGTATTCAAGGCCAGTCAGACAGCCCACTGACCGCTAAAGGTGAACAGCAAGCCATGCAGGTGGGCGAACGCGCCCGCACTTTTGGTATTACGCATGTCATCAGCAGCGATTTAGGTCGTACACGACGCACCGCAGAAATCATCGCCCAGGCCTGTGGCTGTGATATCACCTATGACTCACGTTTGCGCGAGCTGAATATGGGCGTGCTAGAGCAACGCCATATCGATACGCTGACGTCGGAAGAAGAGGGCTGGCGTCGCCAGTTGGTGAACGGTACGGTGGAGGGGCGTATTCCGGAAGGGGAATCGATGCAGGAACTGAGCGATCGCGTCCACGCGGCGCTGGCATCCTGTCTGGAGTTGCCGCCGGGGAGTCGTCCGCTGCTGGTCAGTCACGGTATTGCACTGGGTTGCCTGGTGAGTACGATTCTGGGATTACCGGCATGGGCTGAACGTCGCCTGCGTCTGCGCAACTGTTCTATTTCTCGCGTCGATTACCAGGAAAGTTTGTGGCTGGCGCCGGGATGGGTAGTTGAAACGGCAGGGGACATCTCACATCTGGACGCCCCTGCGTTAGACGAACTACAGCGTTAGCGGCGAATCGGAATCAGGAATTCGCAGCGCAGGTTGATCGGGCGATCTCCCGCTTTGGCATCTTCTGCCGGGTAGTATCGCTCGATATCCTGCCCTTTACGGCGCGTCAGGTTCAGCATTGGCATGCATGTGCCGTAAACCGTCAGGATAAACTCCTGTACGCCGGTCCCCAGCCCTTCATAGGTAAACATCACATACTCGCCGCCCTGTAGCAGGATAGGCTGTGCCGACGGCACATAACCATTGGCCTGTTCCGGCGTCAGTGCTGTGGTGTAAAACACTTCCTGCTCATCATCTTTTTCGAGGCTCGGACGCGTTTCGTTCAGCCCGTACAGCACCGGTGGGATTGCAGGAGCCTGGCTAAGGAAGTCGCGCCAGAACTGAATTCGCATTTCATGACGGAAATCTGAAATCTGCTCCAGCGAGCAGGAATAGCTTTGCGTGGTGCCAAGCAGTTGCGTATCTTCCAGCGTGACAAACTCGTGCGCAGGCATGGCAAATTCACCCAGTCGCATAGGCGGGCGAATACCAAACGCGCTCCATTCCGGCGAACGGCGATACAGCGCAGGCGTCTGGGAAAACTGTTTCTTGAACGCGCGGGTAAAGGTTTGTTGAGAGTCAAAGCGATATTGCAGCGCAATATCCAGAATTGGGCGTGCAGTCAGGCGCAGCGCCACTGCGGATTTCGATAAACGACGGGCGCGGATATAGGCGCCAATAGCATGGCCCGTCACGTCCTTAAACATTCTCTGCAGGTGCCACTTGGAATAGCCTGCTTTTGCCGCCACATTGTCAAGCGACAAAGGCTGATCCAGATGACCTTCCAGCCAGATTAATAGGTCGCGAATAATGCCAGCCTGATCCATAAAATATCCTCATCCTTTCAACAACGAGTACCTGACGTCAGGTATGAGGATAATAGCATTTTTTGCTGTTTTAGCATTCAGTGTTTTTTTTGCTCATAAATGCTTTTTTCGATCATTCGAAAGCGTGATTATTGTAATCCTGTGATCTGTATACGTTTTATCTTAGAATGTCGAATAATTACACAGAGTAACTTTTAAAAATGGTAACAATATGAAATATAAGAGCTTAATCATTTCCTCAATTCTGCTGATGTTAGCGCAGGTCGCCCATGCGGAGCAGATTGGATCTGTCGATACGGTGTTCAAAATGTTTGGGCCGGATCATAAAATTGTGGTCGAAGCGTTTGACGATCCTGATGTTACCAACGTGACCTGCTACGTGAGCCGGGCGAAGACCGGCGGCATCAAAGGTGGGCTGGGGCTGGCGGAAGATACCTCCGATGCCGCCATTTCCTGTCAGCAGGTGGGGCCGGTAGAACTGAGCGACAGAATCAAGAACGGCAAAGCGCAGGGCGAAGTGGTATTTAAAAAACGTACCTCGCTGGTGTTTAAATCCTTACAGGTCGTGCGTTTTTACGACGCGAAACGTAATGCACTGGCCTATCTGGCCTATTCAGATAAAGTGGTCGATGGATCACCCAAAAATGCCATCAGCGCGGTGCCCATCATGCCGTGGCGGGAATAACAAGGAAGCAAAATGCAACAACCGTTGATCTGGTTGGTTGAGGATGAGCAGGGCATTGCCGATACGCTCATCTACATGCTGCAGCAGGAAGGTTTTAGCGTGGAAGCGTTTGAGCGCGGATTACCTGCGCTGGAGAAATCTCGCCAGCGTTGTCCTGATGCGATCATTCTGGATGTCGGACTACCGGATATCAGCGGTTTTGAACTGTGTCGACGCCTGCTGGAGCGGCATCCAGCGTTGCCGATCCTGTTTCTGACCGCGCGTAGCGATGAGGTGGATCGCCTGCTGGGGCTGGAAATTGGCGCGGATGACTATGTTGCCAAGCCTTTCTCACCGCGCGAGGTGTGCGCCCGTGTGCGTACGCTGCTGCGGCGGGTGCAGAAATTCTCTGCTCCTTCATCGACGACGCGTTGCGGCGATTTTGAACTTAATGAGCTGGCCGCGCAGATTACCTGGTTAGGCAGGCCGTTAAACCTGACGCGCTATGAATTTCTGTTACTGAAAACGTTGCTGTTGTCGCCGGGGCGCATTTACTCACGCCAGCAGTTGATGGATTTAGTCTGGGCCGATGCACAGGACACCTTTGACAGAACGGTCGATACTCACATCAAAACGCTGCGCGCCAAGTTGAGGGCGATCAACCCTGAGCTTTCCCCCATCAATACGCATCGCGGTATGGGATATAGCCTGAGGAGCGTCTGATGCGCATTGGCATGCGTTTGTTGCTCGGCTATTTTCTGATTGTTGCCGTCGCCGCCTGGTTCGTTTTGTCGATCTTTGTACAGGAAATTAAACCAGGCGTCCGCCGGGCAACCGAAGGCACTTTGATTGATACCGCCACGCTGCTGGCTGCGCTGGCGCGCGATGACTTGCTCTCTGACTCTCCCGCCAACGGCAAGCTGGCGCAGGCATTTTCGCAACTGCATAACCGCCCATTCAGCGCCAATATCAGCGGCATTAACAAAGTCCGTAATGAATACCATGTCTACATGACGGACGCGCAGGGTAAAGTGTTGTTTGATTCCGCAAACCAGGCTGTCGGTCAGGACTATTCTCGCTGGAACGACGTGTGGTTAACCCTGCGTGGGCAATATGGCGCCCGCAGCACGCCGCAAAACCCGAACGATCCGGAAAGTTCAGTGATGTACGTGGCCGCGCCGATCGTAGACGGCGGACGTATTATCGGAGTGCTTAGCGTCGGTAAACCGAACGCGGCGATGGCGCCGGTGATTAAACGCAGTGAACGGCGGATGCTGTGGGCCAGCGCCGTATTGCTGGGCATTGCCTTAGTGATTGGCATCGGGATGGTATGGTGGATAAACCGCTCCATCGCCCGGCTGGCGCGCTATGCCGACTCCGTTACCGAGAATCGTCCTGTCCCACTGCCTGATTTAGGCAGCAGCGAGCTACGTAAACTGGCGCAGGCGCTGGAAAGTATGCGACTGAAGCTGGAGGGCAAAAACTACATTGAGCAGTATGTTTATGCGTTAACGCATGAACTGAAAAGTCCGCTGGCGGCCATTCGCGGCGCGGCTGAGATTTTGCGCGAAGGTCCGCCGCCGAACGTGGTTGCGCGCTTTACCGATAATATTCTGACGCAAAATGCGCGTATGCAGGCGCTGGTCGAAACCCTGTTACGCCAGGCGCGACTGGAGAATCGACAGGACATTACGTTGACGGCAGTGGCGGTAGATGCGCTGTTTGCTCAGCTCAAAGAGGCGCGTAGCGTGCAACTGGCGGCAAAAAACATCACGCTTACCATTATGCCTTCATCGCTTAGCGTCGCCGCCGATCCTGCGTTACTGGAGCAGGCAGTGGGGAATTTGCTCGACAACGCTATCGACTTCACGCCACAGGACGGGACGATTACGCTGAGCGCGCATCAGCAGGATGAACTGGTCACGTTGCAGATAATCGACAGCGGCAGCGGGATCCCCGACTTCGCGTTGCCGCGTATTTTTGAGCGTTTCTATTCGCTGCCCCGTGAAAATGGGCATAAGAGCAGCGGTTTAGGGCTGGCGTTTGTCAGTGAGGTTGCGCGACTGCACGAGGGGACGGTGACATTGTGCAACCGACCACAAGGCGGCGCACAGGCCTCGTTTACGCTTCACGCTCACTTCACATAACTTCAAATTCTCCGCACATAGCTGTTCTACCTTGCTGATATTGCAAAGGAGAACGCTATGTTTAAATCCCCCCTGTTTTGGAAAATAGTCACCTTAGGTGGCGCAATACTGCTGCTGTTAATCCCGCTGACGATGGTCAGGCAGATCATCGTGGAGCGATCGGATTACCGCGATGAAGTCGAAGATGCTATCCGACAGAGCACCAGCGGGCCGCAAAAGATGGTAGGACCGTTGATAGCCATTCCGGTAACGGAACTTTACACCTCACTGGAGGATGGCAAAGAAATCCAGCGTAAGCGTAGCTATATCCATTTCTGGCTGCCGGAGTCGTTGGTAGTTGAGGGGAATCAGAACGTTGAAGCGCGTAAAATCGGTATTTATGAGGGCCAGGTCTGGCACAATGATGTTTCGGTGAAGGCTGAGTTTAACGCCGAACGCTTGAGTGATTTAAATCATCCTAATATCAGCATCGGCAAACCGTTTATTGTGGTTGGCGTGGGGGACGCGCGCGGGATTGGCGTGGTAAAAGCGCCGCAGGTCAATGGAACGTCGCTGGCCGTTGAGCCTGGGACGGGGCTGGATGGACGTGCGCAGGGGATCCACATTCCGCTACCCGATGCGAGCTGGGCTGAGCAAAATCTGAGCATGGCGTTGTCGCTTAATTTGAGCGGAACCGGCGATTTCTCCGTCGTTCCGGTTGGGCGTAACAGTGAAATGACCTTAACCAGCAACTGGCCGCATCCCAACTTTCTTGGGGACTTCCTCCCGGCTAAGCGTGAAATTAGCGAATCAGGATTCAAGGCTCAGTGGCAAAGCAGCTGGTTTGCGAACAACCTCGGCGAGCGCTTTAACGACGAAAAGATTGGTTGGCTGGGCATGCCAGCGTTTAGCGTCGCCGTCGCCACGCCAGCAGATCAGTATCAGTTAACGGACAGGGCGACAAAGTATGCCATCCTGCTGATTGTGCTGACCTTTATGTCTTTCTTCGTCCTTGAAAGTATGACCAATCTGCGCCTGCACCCGATGCAGTATCTGCTGGTGGGGCTATCGCTGGTAATGTTTTATCTGCTGCTGCTGGCACTGTCGGAACACATTGGTTTTACGGCGGCGTGGATTACGGCAAGTCTGGTGGGGGCGTTGATGAACGGTGTGTATCTGCAGGCGATATTGCAGGGCTGGCGGAACAGTATTTTGTTCACCGTGGCGCTGCTGGGGTTGGATGGTGTGATGTGGGTGCTGCTACGTTCACAGGATAGCTCTTTACTGCTGGGAACCGGCGTGCTGTTGTTCGCGCTGTGTGGGGTAATGTTCCTGACGCGTCATCTTGACTGGCACTCGCTGGCACAGCCAAAAACAAAGCCAAAATCTACAGAACTTCCAGAGCTTCAGCCTGCGCAGAGCGAGGAATTTCGCTTGTGGAAATAGGGCAGTAGGGGAAATGAAAAACGGCGCATAAAGCGCCGTTTTTATACCAGTGAGGATTGAATTAATCCTGCAGGTCGCCGCAGAAACGGTAGCCTTCACCGTGAATGGTGGCGATGATTTCTGGCGTATCCGGCGTTGATTCGAAATGCTTACGAATGCGGCGGATCGTCACGTCAACGGTACGGTCATGCGGCTTCAGTTCGCGACCGGTCATTTTTTTCAACAGTTCTGCGCGAGACTGGATTTTGCCCGGATTCTCACAGAAGTGAAGCATGGCGCGGAATTCGCTGCGTGGCAGTTTATACTGCTCACCGTCAGGACCAATCAGAGAGCGGCTGTTGATGTCCAGCTCCCAGCCATTGAACTTGTAGCTTTCAACGCTACGGCGTTCTTCGCTGACAGTACCCAGGTTCATGGTACGGGACAGCAGGTTACGAGCACGGATAGTCAGTTCGCGCGGGTTAAACGGCTTGGTGATGTAATCGTCTGCGCCGATTTCGAGGCCGAGAATTTTATCGACTTCGTTATCACGGCCCGTCAGGAACATCAGCGCAACGTTAGCTTGTTCGCGAAGTTCGCGCGCTAACAGCAGGCCATTTTTCCCAGGCAGATTGATATCCATAATCACAAGGTTGATATCATATTCAGAGAGAATCTGATGCATTTCCGCGCCATCTGTCGCTTCGAATACATCATAGCCTTCTGCTTCGAAAATGCTTTTCAACGTGTTGCGTGTTACTAACTCGTCTTCAACGATAAGAATGTGCGGGGTCTGCATGTTTGCTACCTAAATTGCCAACTAAATCGAAACAGGAAGTACAAAAGTCCCTGACCTGCCTGATGCATGCCGTAAATTAACATGATCGGCGTAACATGACTAAAGTACGTAATTGCGTTCTTGATGCACTTTCCATCAACGTCAACAACATCATTAGCTTGGTCGTGGGTAGTTTCCCTCTGGACCCGACAGTGTCAAAAACGGCTGTCATCCTAACCATTTTAACAGCAACATAACAGGCTAAGACATGCCGGACACCCAATAAAACTACGCTTCGTTGACATATATCAAGTTCAATTGTAGCACGTTAACAGTTTGATGAAATCAACGTATCCAAATGTTTGCTTTCATCACAAAATTGCAATATTACAACTAGTTGCACGAGCAAATTAATAAATGTAATGAATCCAACCGGTGCGATCCATTTTAAATTAAATTATCATGGATAAACAGAGGGATATGCAACTTTTGTTAACATAAAAAGCAATAGTACACCCGGGAAATAGTTTAGCATTTTTTAATGGATGCGAAATGCTTTTTCAGTGATTTCTGTTAAAAATATGTAAATTCGCACTGCGTAATATGTTGAAGCACGTCACATTTTTCCTTGCAGACTGGCCAAAAAGAGTATCGAAATGCGTTTAACAATTATTCTGGTTGCCCCCGCCAGAGCGGAAAATATTGGTGCGGCTGCCCGCGCTATGAAGACCATGGGGTTCACCCAATTACGCATCGTTGACAGCGAAGCCCACCTGGAACCCGCCACGCGATGGGTCGCGCATGGTTCTGGCGATATTATTGATAATATTAGCGTTTTTTCAACATTGGCGGAGGCGCTGCATGACGTAGATTTTACCGTCGCGACCACTGCGCGTAGTCGGGCGAAGTTCCATTACTACGCTACCCCGGTCGAACTGGTTCCGCTGCTGCAGGAAAAATCAACGTGGATGGATCACGCCGCGCTGGTTTTTGGTCGTGAAGATTCAGGGCTGACCAACGAAGAATTGGCCCTGGCGGATGTACTCACCGGTGTACCTATGGTGGCTGACTATCCTTCACTCAATTTGGGGCAGGCGGTGATGGTGTATTGCTATCAATTAGCAGGTTTAATACAACAACCCGTCAAAAACATTGAGGTGACGGATGAGCTTCAGCTACAGGCATTGCGCGCGCGCGTTTTGCGTTTATTAGCCACGCTGAACGTTTCTGACGACATCAAGTTGACGGACTGGTTGCAACAGCGAATGGGTCTGTTAGGGCAGCGAGATACAGCAATGTTGCACCGTTTTTTACATGATATAGAAAAAAGCATCACGAAATAAAGTATTGAACTGTTTTTATTGTGTGGTGTTTTATTCTGGATTCAAGTAGGGGTGACATACTGAATTGGTCGAAACTAAAAGGGCAAGCAGTCGCTCGTGAACAAGTTTCGGAATGTGACCAATTTAAAAATTTATTGACTTAGATCAGCAGATACTTTAACCCTAAAAGAATACAGGGCAGATAATAAATAATTACAGAGCACACAACATCATGAAACGCATCAGCATCACCATTACCACAACCATCACCATTACCACAGGTAACGGTGCGGGCTGACGCGTACAGGAAACACAAGAAAAAGCCCGCACCTAAACAGTGCGGGCTTTTTTTTCGACCAAAGGCAATGAGGTAAACCATGCGAGTGTTGAAGTTCGGCGGTACATCAGTGGCAAATGCAGAGCGCTTTCTGCGGGTTGCCGATATTCTGGAAAGCAATGCCAGACAGGGGCAGGTCGCGACCGTTCTTTCTGCCCCCGCAAAAATTACCAACCATCTGGTGGCGATGATTGAGAAGACCATCGGTGGTCAGGATGCTTTAGCCAATATCAGCGACGCCGAACGCATTTTCTCTGAGCTGTTGGTGGGTCTTGCCGCCGCGCAACCGGGTTTCCCGCAGGCTCCGCTCAAAGCCTTTGTTGAACAAGAGTTTGCACAGATTAAGCACGTCCTGCACGGTATCAGCCTGCTGGGTCAGTGCCCGGACAGCATCAATGCTGCGCTTATTTGCCGTGGTGAAAAAATGTCGATCGCCATCATGGCTGGCCTGCTGGAAGCGCGCGGGCACAACGTGACGGTCATCGACCCGGTAGAGAAATTGCTGGCGGTAGGCCATTACCTCGAATCTACCGTTGATATTGCCGAATCTACGCGCCGCATTGCCGCCAGCCGTATTCCTGCGGACCATATGGTTCTGATGGCAGGATTTACCGCCGGGAATGAGAAAGGAGAGTTAGTGGTGCTGGGGCGTAATGGCTCTGACTACTCTGCCGCCGTACTGGCCGCCTGTTTGCGCGCCGATTGTTGTGAGATCTGGACCGATGTCGATGGCGTATATACCTGCGATCCGCGCCAGGTACCCGACGCCCGACTGCTGAAGTCGATGTCTTATCAGGAAGCGATGGAGCTTTCTTACTTCGGCGCTAAAGTGCTGCACCCGCGCACCATTACCCCTATTGCCCAGTTCCAGATCCCGTGCCTGATTAAAAATACCGGCAATCCACAAGCGCCCGGCACGCTTATCGGTGCCTGCAGTGATGATGACGATTTGCCGGTAAAAGGGATTTCTAACCTCAATAACATGGCGATGTTTAGCGTCTCCGGCCCTAGGATGAAAGGCATGGTGGGGATGGCGGCGCGAGTTTTTGCCGTGATGTCGCGCGCGGGCATCTCGGTGGTGCTGATCACCCAATCCTCTTCTGAATACAGCATCAGCTTCTGCGTCCCGCAGGGCGACTGCGCGCGTGCGCAACGCGCCATGCAGGATGAATTCTATCTCGAACTGAAAGAAGGCTTGCTGGAGCCGCTGGCGGTGACTGAGCGTCTGGCGATCATCTCGGTCGTTGGCGATGGTATGCGCACGTTGCGTGGCATCTCGGCGAAATTTTTTGCCGCGCTGGCTCGCGCGAACATTAATATCGTGGCAATCGCCCAGGGCTCGTCTGAGCGTTCCATTTCGGTAGTGGTGAACAACGACGACGCGACCACTGGCGTGCGTGTGACCCATCAGATGCTGTTCAACACCGATCAGGTGATTGAAGTATTTGTCATTGGTGTTGGCGGCGTGGGCGGTGCGCTGCTGGAGCAGCTTAAACGTCAGCAAACCTGGCTTAAAAAGAAGCATATCGATTTGCGCGTGTGCGGTGTGGCGAACTCGAAGGCCCTGCTGACCAACGTCCATGGTCTGAATCTGGAAAACTGGCAGTCGGAGCTGGAAAGCGCGAAAGAGCCTTTCAACCTGGGGCGCTTAATTCGTCTGGTGAAAGAATATCATCTGCTCAATCCGGTGATTGTCGACTGTACGTCAAGTCAGGCGGTCGCGGATCAGTATGCGGATTTCCTGCGCGAAGGCTTCCATGTGGTCACGCCGAACAAAAAGGCCAACACGTCGTCGATGGATTACTACCATCAGCTGCGTTTTGCTGCGGCGAAGTCTCGTCGTAAATTCCTGTACGACACCAACGTAGGCGCGGGCTTGCCGGTAATTGAGAACCTGCAAAATCTGCTCAGCGCGGGCGATGAACTGCAACGTTTCTCCGGTATTCTTTCTGGTTCGCTGTCGTTTATTTTCGGCAAGCTGGATGAAGGCATGAGCTTCTCCGAGGCCACCACCATGGCGCGTGAGCTGGGCTATACCGAACCCGATCCGCGTGACGATCTATCCGGTACGGACGTGGCGCGTAAGCTGCTGATCCTGGCCCGTGAAACCGGTCGTGAGCTGGAGCTTTCTGACATTGTCATTGAGCCGGTCCTGCCAAAAGAGTTTGATGATTCCGGTGATGTTTCCGCGTTTATGGCGAAATTGTCGCAGCTGGATGACGCCTTTGCCGCGCGTGTGGCGAAAGCCCGTGATGAGGGGAAAGTATTACGCTATGTTGGCAATATTGAAGAGGATGGCGTCTGTCGCGTGAAAATAGAGGCAGTAGACGGCAACGATCCGCTGTTCAAAGTGAAAAACGGTGAAAACGCGTTGGCGTTTTACAGCCACTATTATCAGCCGCTACCGTTGGTTCTGCGCGGATACGGCGCGGGTAACGACGTGACGGCGGCGGGCGTATTTGCTGACCTGCTACGCACCCTTTCATGGAAGTTAGGAGTCTGACATGGTGAGAGTTTATGCCCCGGCTTCCAGCGCCAATATGAGCGTCGGGTTTGATGTGCTCGGAGCGGCGGTAACCCCGGTGGACGGTTCGCTGTTAGGCGATGTGGTATCCGTTGAGGCGGCTGACCATTTCAGCCTTAACAACCTTGGTCGCTTTGCCAATAAGCTGCCGCCTGAGCCGCGAGAAAATATTGTCTACCAGTGCTGGGAGCGATTCTGTCAGGAGCTGGGTAAAAGCGTTCCGGTGGCGATGACGCTGGAAAAAAATATGCCGATTGGCTCCGGGTTAGGCTCCAGCGCGTGTTCCGTTGTAGCGGCGCTGGTCGCCATGAACGAGCATTGCGGTAAACCGCTCAACGATACGCGCCTGTTGGCGATAATGGGTGAGCTGGAAGGGCGTATCTCCGGCAGTATTCATTACGATAACGTCGCCCCGTGCTTTTTGGGCGGCATGCAGTTAATGATCGAAGAAAACGGCATTATCAGCCAGCAGGTGCCAGGCTTTGATGAGTGGCTGTGGGTCCTCGCGTATCCGGGGATTAAAGTGTCGACGGCAGAAGCGCGGGCGATTTTACCTGCGCAGTATCGCCGTCAGGACTGTATCGCCCACGGGCGGCATCTGGCTGGGTTTATCCATGCCTGCTATTCCCGTCAGCCAGGGCTTGCCGCGAAGCTGATGAAAGATGTCATTGCTGAGCCGTACCGTACCCGCCTGCTGCCAGGCTTTAGCCAGGCGCGTCAGGCGGTAGCGGAAATCGGGGCGCTGGCCAGCGGCATCTCCGGTTCGGGGCCGACGCTGTTCGCTTTGTGCGACAAGCCGGATACGGCGCAGCGTGTAGCAGACTGGCTGGGTAAAAATTATCTGCAAAATCAGGAAGGCTTTGTTCATATTTGCCGGTTGGACACGGCGGGCGCACGGGTACTGGGATAATCAATGAAACTGTATAATCTGAAAGATCATAACGAACAGGTCAGCTTTGCACAGGCCGTCACACAAGGGCTTGGCAAGAATCAGGGATTGTTTTTTCCGCACGATTTGCCGGAATTCAATCTGTCAGAAGTCGATGAGATGTTGAACCAGGATTTCGTTAGCCGCAGCGCGAAGATCCTTTCCGCATTTATCGGTGATGAAATCCCACAGGAGATTCTGGAACAGCGCGTGCGTGCGGCGTTTGCCTTCCCGGCGCCGGTTGCTCAGGTTGCCGCGGATATCGGCTGTCTGGAGCTGTTCCACGGCCCAACGCTTGCATTTAAAGACTTTGGCGGGCGCTTTATGGCGCAGATGCTGACGCATATCAGCGGCGACAAACCGGTCACCATTCTGACGGCGACCTCTGGAGACACTGGTGCGGCAGTCGCACATGCCTTTTATGGCCTGAAAAATGTGCGCGTGGTGATCCTTTATCCGAACGGCAAGATTAGCCCATTACAGGAAAAACTGTTCTGTACACTGGGTGGCAATATTGAAACCGTGGCGATTGATGGCGATTTTGATGCCTGTCAGGCGCTGGTGAAACAGGCGTTTGATGACGAAGAGCTGAAGGTAGCTTTGGGGCTGAATTCGGCTAACTCAATCAACATCAGCCGTCTGCTGGCGCAAATCTGTTACTACTTTGAGGCCGTGGCTCAACTGCCGCAAGAGGCGCGTAATCAACTGGTTATTTCCGTTCCTAGCGGCAACTTTGGCGATCTGACTGCCGGGCTGCTGGCAAAATCACTGGGCTTGCCGGTGAAGCGTTTTATCGCAGCGACCAACGTCAACGATACGGTTCCACGCTTTCTTGCACAAGGTGAATGGGTGCCGAAAGCGACACAGGCGACGTTGTCGAATGCGATGGATGTCAGCCAGCCAAATAACTGGCCGCGGGTGGAAGAACTGTTCCGCCGTAAGATCTGGCGTCTGAATGAGCTGGGTTATGCCGCTGTTGACGATGCCACTACTCAGGACACGATGCGTGAGCTGCATGAGATGGGGTACACCTCAGAACCGCATGCGGCGGTGGCTTACCGTGCGCTGCGTGACCAACTGAACCCTGGCGAGTACGGCCTGTTCCTCGGCACTGCGCATCCGGCCAAGTTTAAAGAAAGCGTTGAAGAGATTCTTGACCTGACGCTGGCTCTGCCAAAAGCGCTGGCGGAACGCGCGGACCTGCCGCTGCTTTCTCATCACCTGCCTGCTGATTTTGCTGAATTGCGCAAGCTGATGATGACCCGCGGTTAACGGTTGTGCCCGCTGGCGCTTTGCTTAGCGGGCCTACAAAACCTGTCGGCCGGATCGGGCGTTCGCCGCCATCCGGCCTTTTTACTACTGCTCCTGGCGTTTAAACACCAGTTCGCCATTTCCTGACGCTTCTTCATCAAAGAAATAGCCTTCGCTGTTAAAGGCGGTCAGCTGTTCTGGCTGCGTTAAGCGGTTCTCAATAATGTAGCGACTCATCAGGCCGCGCGCTTTTTTGGCATAGAAGCTGATGACTTTGAACTTGCCGTTCTTCTCGTCGAGGAAGACCGGTTTGATAAGCTCCGCATTGAGCTTTTTCGGCTTCACGGATTTAAAATACTCATCCGAGGCGAGGTTAATCACTACGCTGTCGCCTTGCGCTTCCAGCGCTTCGTTGAGTTTATCGGTGATGGTATCTCCCCAGAACTGGTAGAGATCTTTACCTTTCGCATTGGCCAGACGAATACCCATCTCCAGACGGTAAGGCTGCATCAAATCCAGCGGACGCAAAACGCCGTACAGCCCGGACAACATCCGTAAGTGTTGCTGAGCGAAGTCGAAATCCGCTTCGCTGAAGGTTTCAGCCTGCAGTCCGGTATACACGTCGCCTTTAAATGCCAGAATGGCCTGGCGCGCGTTTTCCGGCGTGAAGTCAGGCTGCCAGTCATGAAAACGCGTGGCGTTCAGATCCGCCAGCTTGTCGCTAATTCCCATCAGCTTGCCAATTTGCGGAGCAGAGAGTTGGCGCGCCACGTGAATAAGCTGCTGAGAGTGATCCAGCAGTTCGGGCAATGTATGACGTGTCGTTGCCAGCGGACTTTGGTAGTCGAGCGTTTTTGCAGGTGAAATCAGAATCAGCATATCCAGTCCTTGCAGGAAATTTACTGCGACTTTAGCAAAAAAAACGACAGAATTGATCGATGGTTGCGATTGCCGCGCTATCCGCGCGGCGTCTCATCCCAGCTTTCGGGCGCAAGTTGTTGTCTGATATCAGGATAACGGCGCGGATCGAATTCTGGGCGCACCCCGAGTTTGCGTTGGCGTAGATAGTCGCAGGCGATAGTCTGCACAACCGGTGAAAGCAGCAGAATCGCCGTCAGGTTAGTGATGGCCATACACGCCATAATGATGTCCGCCAACTGCCAGACCAGCGGAACGCTGACTAACGTTCCGCCGATAACGGTGCTAACGGTGGCGATCCTTAATAGCCAGATGACGCGGATATTGTCCAGCTTCAGGAAAACGAGGTTATTTTCCGCATAGATGTAGTTGGCTACGATAGAGCTAAAGGCAAACAGAATCACAATTAACGCCACGAATCCGGCACCCCATTCTCCCGTTACTGAAACCATCGCTTTCTGGAGTAACTGGATGCCTTCCATCGGTACATAGCTGGCGTCATTACCCGCCAACAGAACAATCATCGCGCTGGCCGTACAGAGAATCAGCGTATCAACTAATACTCCGATCATTTGCACAATGCCTTGTGCCGCAGGATGCGGAGGCCAGGATGCTGCCGACGCGGCCGCGTTCGGAGTTGATCCCATTCCGGCCTCATTAGAAAACATACCGCGTTGAAAGCCGCTGGCAATGGCCTGGCTTAGTGTATACCCGGCGGCACCGGCTGCGGCTTCCTGCCAGCCAAAGGCACTTTTTATAATGGTCATGATAATGCCGGGGAGCTGTCCGAAATGCCACAGACAGATGACGATGCTGCAACCGACCCACAACAGCGCCATCATCGGAACGAACCATTGCATCAGGCGGGCAACGCCTTTAATGCCGCCAATGATTGCCAATAATGACACTATTGCCAGTGCGATACCGGTAAAGAGGGGAGGGATATCAAAAGCAAAGGTCAGCGCATGAGAGACCGAATTTGCCTGAACGCTGTTAAAAATCAGACCATAAGCAATGAGTAAAAAGATGGCAAAAAGAACGCCCATCCAGCGCATGCCCAGCCCACGCTCCATATACCACGCAGGACCGCCGCGAAACTGTCCCTTGCTGTCGCGCTCTTTATACAGTTGGGCAAGAGAGCTCTCGGCAAATGACGTCGCCATACCAATGATCGCCGAGACCCACATCCAGAACACGGCTCCCGCGCCGCCAGCGGCAATCGCCAACGCCACGCCCGCCAGATTTCCGCTACCGATACGTGCGGCAAGACTGGTGCATAAAGCCTGAAAGGAAGTTAAACCGCCCGGCTGCGGGCTGATGCTGTTTTTAAGACTTTTGCCAAACTGGCGAATATAGCGAAACTGAATAAACCCTGTACGCCAGGTGAACCAACATCCTGCGCCAAGCAGGAGGTAGATCATCACCGATCCCCAGAGTATTTCATTAATAAATGAGAAAAAATCAGGCATTAACATCCCTCTTGTTGATGCCGGTAAGCGCGAATATTCCCGTGTAAGCGCTACCAATAATCGACCAGTATATACCTTATAAGGTGATTGATTGCGGGAGTTTATCATAACAATCGTTATATCCCTTAATTGCGCATCACAGGCTTGGCGATGCGTAATCAGGGCTGAGCGGCTGGTCGGACAATCCAGGCGGTTGCGCTGAGAGTGCGTCGTGCTATCATCAGGGAAGATCGGTTACATCCCCCTAACAAGCTGTTTAAAGAGAATCGCTATCATGACGGACAAATTGACCTCCCTTCGTCAGTTCACCACAGTAGTGGCCGACACCGGAGACATCGCGGCAATGAAGCTGTATCAGCCTCAGGATGCCACAACTAACCCTTCTCTCATTCTTAACGCAGCGCAGATCCCGGAATACCGCAAGCTGATTGATGACGCTGTAGCCTGGGCTAAGCAGCAGAGCAACGACCGTGCGCAGCAGGTCGTCGACGCGACCGACAAGCTGGCAGTAAATATCGGTCTGGAGATCCTGAAACTGGTCCCAGGTCGTATCTCCACTGAAGTTGACGCTCGTCTGTCCTACGACACCGACGCGTCCATCGCTAAAGCAAAACGCCTGATCAAAATGTACAACGATGCTGGCATCAGCAACGATCGCATCCTGATTAAACTGGCTTCAACCTGGCAGGGCATCCGTGCCGCTGAGCAGCTGGAAAAAGAAGGCATCAACTGTAACCTGACTCTGCTGTTCTCCTTCGCGCAGGCACGTGCATGTGCAGAAGCTGGCGTATATCTGATTTCTCCGTTCGTTGGCCGTATTCTTGACTGGTACAAAGCCAATACCGACAAGAAAGAGTATGCACCGGCAGAAGATCCGGGAGTGGTTTCCGTAACGGAAATCTACGAGTACTACAAACAGCACGGTTACGAAACCGTAGTTATGGGTGCGAGCTTCCGTAACATCGGCGAAATCATTGAGCTGGCAGGCTGCGATCGTCTGACGATTGCTCCGGCACTGCTGAAAGAACTGGCGGAAAGCGAAGGTGCTATCGAACGTAAACTGTCTTTCTCCGGCGAAGTGAAAGCGCGCCCTGCACGCATCACCGAAGCTGAGTTTCTGTGGCAGCATAACCAGGATCCGATGGCTGTAGACAAACTGGCGGACGGTATCCGTAAGTTTGCTGTAGACCAGGGTAAACTGGAAAAAATGATCGGCGATCTGCTGTAATCATTAGTGCGTGGCCCTGATATGGGTCACGCTACCTCTTCTGAAACCTGTCTGTCCTTCCCTTCGCAGTGTATCATTCTGTTTAACGAGACTGTTTAAACGGAATAATCATGAATACTTTACGCATTGGCCTGGTTTCCATTTCTGACCGTGCTTCCAGCGGCGTTTACCAGGATAAAGGTATCCCGGCCCTTGAAGAGTGGCTGGCGTCTGCCCTTACCACCCCTTTTGAGCTGCAAACGCGGTTGATCCCGGATGAACAGGCGATCATCGAACAGACCTTATGCGAGCTGGTAGACGAAATGAGTTGTCATCTGGTGCTGACTACCGGCGGAACGGGTCCGGCCCGTCGTGACGTAACGCCTGATGCGACGCTTGCCGTAGCCGACCGTCAGATGCCGGGCTTTGGTGAACAGATGCGCCAGATAAGCCTGCACTTTGTGCCAACGGCGATTCTTTCCCGTCAGGTTGGCGTGATTCGCAAGCAGGCGTTGATCCTGAATCTGCCTGGGCAGCCAAAATCGATCAAAGAGACGCTGGAAGGCGTGAAAGATGCCGACGGTAAGGTTATCGTGCCGGGTATTTTTGCAAGTGTACCGTATTGTATACAGCTATTGGATGGGCCGTATGTGGAAACCGCACCGACTGTTGTAGCATCTTTTCGTCCTAAAAGCGCAATACGCGAAACAAATACCTGAAAGTAGCCCGATCGTGGCATAAGTACCAATGACAGTGGAGTATTGAATTGTTTACGATATAGTAATTTTTTCTTTACATATATCAACGAACAGATTCAATTACTTCACTGACTCATGGTTTGCTATGTCACAACACACTCGACCGCTGAATCGCCAGGATTATAAAACCCTTACGCTTGCTGCCCTTGGTGGTGCGCTTGAGTTTTATGATTTCATTATCTTTGTCTTCTTTGCCGCTGTTGTTGGCGAGCTCTTCTTCCCTGCAGACATCCCTGAATGGCTACGTCAGGTGCAAACCTTCGGCATTTTTGCCGCCGGCTATCTGGCGCGTCCGCTGGGGGGCATCATCATGGCGCACTTTGGCGATCTGGTCGGGCGCAAGAAAATGTTCACCCTGAGCATTTTGCTGATGGCGATACCGACGCTGGCGATTGGCCTGTTGCCTACTTACGCCTCAATGGGGATCCTCGCGCCGCTGCTGTTGCTGCTGATGCGTATTTTGCAAGGCGCTGCCATCGGCGGAGAAGTTCCGGGCGCGTGGGTGTTCGTGGCGGAGCATGTACCGGAGCGTCGCATCGGCATTGCCTGCGGAACGCTGACTGCCGGCCTGACGGTGGGAATTCTGCTGGGGTCGGTGGTTGCGACGCTGGTGAACACCAGCCTGACGCAGCAGGCGGTGCATGATTACGGCTGGCGTATTCCTTTCCTGCTGGGGGGCGTGTTTGGGCTGGTGGCGATGTACCTGCGTCGCTGGCTGCAGGAGACACCCATATTTCTCGAAATGCAGCAGCGTAAAGCGTTGGCGCAAGAGCTACCGGTGAAGTCAGTGGTGAGCAAACATAAAAAAGCGGTGGTTATTTCAATGCTGCTGACCTGGCTGCTTTCAGCCGGGATTGTGGTGGTGATCCTGATGTCACCAGTCTGGTTGCAGAAGCAGTATGGCTTTGCGCCGGCGCTAACGTTGCAAGCCAACAGTGTCGCTACCATTATGCTGTGCGTCGGTTGTCTGCTGGCCGGGTTTATTGTCGACCGGGTCGGCGCCAGCAAAACCTTTATTGTCGGCAGCCTGATGCTGGCCTGTTCAAGCTGGTTTTTCTATCACCTGACCGGCAGCCATCCCCAGCATTTGTTCCTGTTATACGGGCTGGTGGGGTTATGCGTTGGCGTGGTGGGTGCTGTGCCTTATGTGATGGTGCGGGCGTTTCCGGCGGAAGTCCGCTTTACCGGAATATCCTTTTCTTACAACGTGTCGTACGCCATTTTTGGTGGTCTGACGCCAATCGCCGTCACGATGTTAATGAGCGTGTCGCCAATGGCTCCGGCCTGGTATGTGCTGGCGTTATCGCTGGTAGGGCTAGGTTTGGGGATTTGGCTGCGACAGGATCTTTATCATCGCGATTCGAGCGTACAGGCAGAGTTACAGCGCTTGTAAGGAATATCCCCCCGTCAGGGGGGATAGCATCAGATTAGTGCGCTTCACCAATCGGCAGGATGGTACGGCCAAACTGTTCGTTCAGCACTTCACCCATCGCCAGGTAAATGGCGCTTGCGCCACACACTAAGCCTACCCAGCCAGCAACGTGAATGATCGCTTCGTTACCCGCAATGTTGCCCACGGCCAGCAGGGCGAACAGCACTGTCAGGCTCAGGAACACGAACTGCAGCATGCGCGCGGCTTTCAGCGTACCGAAGAACATGAACAGAGTGAACACGCCCCACAGACCGAGGTAAGCGCCCAGGAACTGACCATTGGTTGCATCCGCCAGGCCCATTTTCGGCATCAGCAGGATCGCAACCAGCGTCAGCCAGAACGAACCGTAGGAGGTAAAGGCGGTTAAACCGAAGGTGTTGCCTTTTTTATATTCCAGCAGTCCGGCAAAAATTTGCGCGATACCGCCGTAGAAAATGCCCATCGCCAGAATAATAACGTCCAGAGCGAAGAAACCCGCGTTGTGCAGGTTAAGCAGAATGGTGGTCATGCCAAAGCCCATCAGGCCCAGCGGTGCCGGATTAGCCAACTTAGTGTTGCCCATAATTCCTCAAAATCATCATTGATTGAATGGTGAAATAGTTTCCCCGAATAACGATCGCTGTCTTCGGGGCGCGGCATGATAATCAGGGGAGAAGGCACTGTCTATGATCTAACGAAGGGAAAATGAATTATTTTCCCTGTGATGGGCATCACGCTTGCCAGTTACGGCGGTGCTGCTCAGCAGAAGGCCCATAAGCAGGCTGGCGGAAAGGGTTAACACAGATTTCATGGAGTTTCTCTTTGACGGCTGCAAAAGTGTGTGACTTCAGACCATATTACCGTCGTCATAAAAACGATTCATGCTCGTAATCTTTTCTTTTTATTACAATTTTTATGTGAATAACTTTCCTGATTTAATTGCTTGTATGAATTAATTCTGGTTGGCGACTATTCATTTTTATCTCTTTTTGCCTTTTTTCTGCGAATTTATTGCCACAAGGCTAAAAAAATTTTTCATGCCCCCCTTGATGACGTGGGTTACGACCCCATCTTGTAGACAACCGCAGTGGTGAGTCTGAAAAAAAACGATTCAGGGTAGTTGAAACCGCACGTTTCGCCCTTATTACAGATTCACAACCACATGATGACCGAATTTTTAGTGGAGACGTTTAGATGGGTAAAATTATTGGTATCGACCTGGGTACTACCAACTCTTGTGTAGCGATTATGGATGGCACTACTGCACGTGTGCTGGAGAACGCCGAGGGCGATCGCACCACGCCTTCTATCATTGCTTATACCCAGGATGGTGAAACTCTGGTTGGTCAGCCGGCTAAACGTCAGGCAGTGACAAACCCGCAAAACACCCTGTTTGCGATTAAACGCCTGATTGGCCGCCGCTTCCAGGACGAAGAAGTGCAGCGTGATGAAGCCATCATGCCGTACAAAATCATCGGTGCTGACAACGGTGATGCATGGATTGATGTAAAAGGTCAGAAAATGGCACCGCCGCAGATTTCTGCTGAAGTGCTGAAAAAAATGAAGAAAACGGCTGAAGATTACTTGGGTGAACCGGTAACTGAAGCAGTTATCACCGTACCTGCATATTTTAACGATGCTCAGCGTCAGGCAACCAAAGACGCCGGCCGTATCGCAGGTCTGGAAGTAAAACGTATCATCAACGAACCAACCGCAGCTGCACTGGCTTACGGTCTGGATAAAGAAGTCGGCAACCGTACTATCGCGGTTTATGACCTGGGTGGTGGTACTTTCGATATCTCTATTATCGAAATCGACGAAGTTGACGGTGAAAAAACCTTCGAAGTTCTGGCAACCAACGGTGATACCCACCTGGGTGGTGAAGACTTCGATAGCCGTATGATCAACTACCTGGTTGACGAATTTAAGAAAGATCAGGGTATCGACCTGCGTAACGACCCGCTGGCGATGCAGCGTCTGAAAGAAGCCGCTGAGAAAGCGAAGATCGAACTGTCTTCCGCTCAGCAGACCGACGTGAACCTGCCGTACATCACTGCAGACGCGACTGGTCCGAAACACATGAACATCAAGGTGACCCGTGCGAAACTGGAAAGCCTGGTTGAAGACCTGGTTAACCGTTCTATCGAGCCGCTGAAAGTTGCTCTGCAGGATGCTGGTCTGTCTGTTTCCGACGTTCAGGACGTTATCCTGGTTGGTGGTCAGACTCGTATGCCGATGGTACAGAAGAAAGTTGCTGAGTTCTTCGGTAAAGAGCCGCGTAAAGACGTTAACCCGGACGAAGCTGTGGCAATCGGTGCTGCCGTTCAGGGTGGTGTATTGACCGGTGATGTGAAAGACGTGCTGCTGCTGGACGTTACCCCGCTGTCTCTGGGTATCGAAACCATGGGTGGCGTGATGACTGCACTGATCGCGAAAAACACCACTATCCCGACCAAGCACAGCCAGGTGTTCTCTACCGCTGAAGACAACCAGTCTGCGGTAACCATCCACGTGCTGCAGGGTGAACGTAAACGTGCCGCTGATAACAAAGATCTGGGTCAATTTAACCTGGATGGCATCAGCCCGGCTCCGCGCGGTATGCCGCAGATCGAAGTTACTTTTGACATCGATGCCGACGGTATCCTGCACGTTTCCGCGAAAGACAAAAATAGCGGTAAAGAGCAGAAGATCACCATCAAGGCTTCTTCTGGTCTGAACGAAGAAGAAATTCAGAAAATGGTTCGCGAAGCAGAAGCGAACGCAGAATCTGACCGTAAGTTTGAAGAGCTGGTTCAGACCCGTAACCAGGGTGACCATCTGCTGCACAGCACTCGCAAGCAGGTTGAAGAAGCAGGCGACAAACTGCCGGCTGATGACAAAACTGCCATCGAGTCTGCACTGACCGCGTTGGAAACTTCTCTGAAAGGCGAAGACAAAGCGGATATCGAAGCGAAAATGCAGGCGCTGGCACAGGTTTCCCAGAAACTGATGGAAATCGCTCAGCAGCAGCACGCACAGCAGCAGGCTGGCGCAGCAGGTGCTGATGCTTCTGCAAACAACGCGAAAGATGACGACGTTGTCGACGCTGAGTTTGAAGAAGTGAAAGACAAAAAATAATCGCCCTTTGAACGGGTAATTACTGGCACGGGCGAAGAGGTTTCCTCTCCGCCCGTGCACGCATGTTAGGGGCAGATAAAAAGAGATGGCTAAGCAAGACTATTACGAGATTTTAGGCGTTTCCAAATCAGCGGAAGAGCGTGAAATCAAAAAGGCCTACAAGCGCCTGGCCATGAAATATCACCCGGACCGCAACCAGGGTGATAAAGAGGCCGAAGCCAAGTTTAAAGAGATCAAAGAAGCGTACGAGATCCTCACCGATGCGCAAAAACGTGCGGCTTATGATCAGTACGGCCATGCAGCGTTTGAGCAAGGCGGTATGGGCGGTGGCGGCGGTTTTGGCGGCGGGGCCGACTTCAGCGATATCTTTGGTGACGTGTTTGGCGATATCTTTGGCGGCGGTCGCGGTCGTCAGCGCGCCTCACGTGGTGCTGATTTACGTTACAACATGGATCTCACTCTGGAAGAAGCCGTGCGTGGCGTCACCAAAGAGATCCGTATTCCGACGCTGGAAGAGTGTGATGTTTGCCACGGCAGCGGTGCGAAGGCGGGCACGCAACCCCAGACCTGTCCAACCTGTCACGGTTCTGGTCAGGTGCAGATGCGTCAGGGCTTTTTTGCCGTACAGCAGACCTGTCCACACTGTCAGGGCCGCGGTACGTTGATTAAAGACCCGTGCAACAAATGCCATGGTCATGGTCGCGTTGAGAAGAGCAAAACGCTGTCCGTTAAGATCCCGGCTGGGGTTGATACTGGCGACCGTATTCGTTTAGCGGGTGAAGGTGAAGCCGGTGAACATGGCGCGCCAGCAGGCGATTTGTACGTTCAGGTGCAGGTAAAACAGCACCCAATTTTCGAACGTGAAGGCAATAACCTGTACTGCGAAGTGCCGATTAACTTTGCGATGGCAGCGCTGGGCGGCGAGATTGAAGTGCCGACGCTGGATGGTCGCGTGAAGTTAAAAATCCCGGGCGAAACGCAAACCGGCAAACTGTTCCGCATGCGTGGTAAAGGCGTTAAGTCAGTACGCGGCGGCGCACAGGGCGATCTGCTGTGCCGTGTTGTGGTTGAAACCCCGGTAGGCCTCAACGACAAGCAGAAGCAGTTGCTGAAAGATTTGCAGGACAGCTTTGGCGGCCCGACCGGCGAGCAAAACAGTCCGCGCTCTAAAAGCTTCTTCGACGGTGTGAAGAAATTTTTTGACGATTTGACGCGCTAATTCTCGACTCAATTATCTTTGATAAAAAGCCTGGGACTGAAAAGTTTCAGGCTTTTTTATTTCTGTTTTCCGTTCGGAAAATCCTGAACGACTTTATTTTAATAGCTCGTTAAAACCGATTTATTCATCATGAATAATCTAATTTTAACGAGCTTTCTGAAGGTGTAAGATAGTATTTACGAAGTATTCACCCAATAGAGAGAATAAAAGTGAAACATCTGCATCGTTTTTTTAGTAGTGACGCCTCGGGGGGCATCATTCTGATCATCGCTGCCGTGGTTGCTATGCTGATGGCAAATATCGGGGTTACCAGTGGATGGTACCACGCCTTTCTGGAAACGCCCGTTCAACTGCGGGTTGGCGCGCTTGAGATCAACAAAAATATGCTGCTGTGGATCAATGACGCGTTGATGGCGGTGTTCTTCCTGTTGATCGGTTTGGAAGTGAAGCGTGAGTTAATGCAAGGTTCGCTGGCCAGTCTGCGCCAGGCTGCGTTTCCGATCATTGCCGCTATCGGGGGCATGATTGTCCCGGCGCTGCTGTATCTGGCATTCAACTATGCTGACCCTATCACCCGTGAGGGTTGGGCGATCCCGGCGGCAACGGATATCGCTTTTGCATTAGGCGTGCTGGCGCTGTTGGGCAGTCGTGTCCCGCTGGCGTTGAAAATCTTCCTGATGGCGCTGGCGATAATCGATGACCTCGGCGCTATTGTGATCATCGCGTTGTTCTACACCAGCGATCTCTCGCTGTTGTCGCTGGGCGTTGCCGCGTGCGCGATCCTTGTCCTGGCAGCATTGAATCTGTGCGGTGTAAGACGCACCGGTATTTATATTCTGGTTGGCGTAGTGCTGTGGACGGCCGTACTGAAGTCTGGCGTGCATGCAACTCTGGCGGGCGTGATCGTCGGTTTCTTCATTCCGCTGAAGGAAAAACACGGGCGTTCACCGGCGAAGCGTCTGGAGCATGTTCTGCACCCGTGGGTGGCATACCTGATCCTACCGTTGTTTGCCTTCGCTAACGCGGGTGTCTCACTGCAGGGCGTCACCATTGATGGACTGACCTCGGTGTTACCGCTGGGGATCATTGCTGGCCTGTTAATCGGGAAACCACTGGGTATCAGCCTCTTTTGCTGGCTGGCGTTACGCTTCAGGATGGCGCAATTGCCGGAGGGAACGAATTTCCAGCAAATTATGGCGGTCGGCATTCTGTGCGGCATTGGCTTTACGATGTCGATTTTCATCGCCAGCCTGGCGTTTGGGACCGTCGATCCTGAGCTGATTAACTGGGCGAAACTGGGGATCCTGATCGGTTCTTTGCTGTCGGCGGTAATAGGTTACTGCTGGTTACGCACCCGGTTGAACGCAGCAGCCTGACGGAATAACCCTTTCGTGACAATTTTCAGGGAGAGTGTATGTCTCATATAAACTACAACCACCTGTACTACTTTTGGCATGTATATAAAGAAGGATCGGTGGTTGGTGCAGCAGAGGCGCTTTATCTGACACCGCAAACCATTACCGGGCAGATTAAAGCGCTTGAGGAACGCTTACAGGGAAAGTTGTTCAAGCGGAAGGGGCGTGGACTGGAGCCCACTGAATTAGGCGAATTGGTTTTTCGTTATGCGGATAAGATGTTCACGTTAAGCCAGGAAATGCTGGATATCGTGAACTATCGCAAAGAGTCGAATTTACTGTTCGATGTCGGCGTAGCGGATGCGTTGTCCAAACAGCTGGTCAGCAGCGTGCTGAATGCCGCAGTCGTTGAAGATGAACAAATCCATCTGCGTTGTTTTGAATCAACGCACGAGATGCTGCTTGATCAGCTCAGCCAGCATAAACTGGATATGATTATCTCCGACTGCCCGATCGATTCTACGCAGCAGGAAGGGTTGTTCTCAGTGCGGATTGGCGAATGCAGCGTGAGCTTTTGGTGCACCCAGCCATTGCCTGAGAAACCATTTCCGGCCTGCCTCGAAGAGCGTCGATTGCTGATCCCTGGGCGCCGTTCGATGCTCGGGCGTAAGCTGCTGAACTGGATTAACTCACAAGGGCTGAACGTTGAAATCCTTGGCGAGTTTGATGACGCCGCGCTGATGAAAGCGTTCGGCGCAACGCATAATGCTATTTTTGTTGCGCCTACGCTTTATTCCCACAATTTCTATGCCGATGATTCAATTGTTGAAATTGGACGCGTAGAGAATGTAATGGAGGAGTATCACGCCATATTTGCGGAAAGAATGATCCAGCATCCAGCGGTGCAGCGTATTTGCAATGCGGACTACTCGGCATTATTTAAGCTGCAATCAACCTGATCGTCGTAATGCTTCCGGCTGCGGTGGTTGCCTACAGCCGGAAGGATTCTACAGCTTTAATAAATTCCGGTATTTACCACTTTCGCGGATAAATACCGGAATTCTGTTCCGTGGCCAGCCGTTTTCACGCATCTCCCGATATCTCTTGGGGCGGTTATCCACCTTCGGCCAGACAGAGACTATTAGCTCAATGCCTAGTGAATGACGGTTGCTGTCGAATCCGGCTGCAAACGACGGGCATAAAAAAACCCGCTTACGCGGGTTTTTTCACAAAGCGACAACAAGCAGGCGATTAAGCCAGTTTGTTGATCTGTGCAGTCAGGTTTGCTTTATGACGTGCAGCTTTGTTTTTGTGGATCAGACCTTTAGCAGCCTGACGGTCCACGATCGGTTGCATTTCGTTAAATGCTTTCAGTGCAGTAGCTTTGTCGCCAGCTTCGATAGCTGCGTATACTTTCTTGATGAAAGTACGCATCATAGAGCGACGGCTAGCGTTGTGCTTGCGGGCCTTTTCAGACTGAACGGCGCGCTTCTTAGCTGATTTGATATTAGCCAAGGTCCAACTCCCAAATGTGTTCTATATGGACAATTCAAAGGCCGAGGAATATGCCCTTTTAGCCTTCTTTTGTCAATGGATTTGTGCAAATAAGCGCCGTTTAAATTGCAGCACTCGTTGCGTAGTGATGGCGCAGGATTCTACCAGCTTGCGGGGCGTGAATACAGCCTTTCCACGAGAAAAATTGCATTGGTGTGCCCGTGAAGGGCGTCAATTTGTTTCATAACGATGAAAACCATCCTCTTTCTGTTTCGTAGAAACAATCGCCGGTTAACGTTGAACGCGGTACAGGGTATACTTTCACGATTTTCACTGTTTTGAGCCAGACATGAAGCTGATACGAGGCATACATAATCTCAGTCAGGCCCCGCATGGGTGTGTGCTGACTATTGGTAATTTCGACGGCGTGCACCGTGGCCATCGTGCGTTGCTGCAGGGCTTACGGGAAGAAGGGCGCAAACGCAATTTACCGGTGATGGTGATGATTTTCGAGCCGCAGCCGCTGGAGCTGTTTGCGACGGACAAGTCACCTGCGCGCCTCACCCGTCTGCGGGAAAAACTGCGTTATCTGGCGGAGTGCGGCGTTGATTACGTGCTGTGCGTGCGTTTTGACAGGCGCTTCGCGGCATTAACGGCGCAGACCTTCATCAGCGATCTGCTGGTGAAGCGCCTTGGTGTACAATTTCTTGCCGTTGGTGATGATTTCCGCTTTGGCGCTAGCCGTGCGGGCGATTTCTTGTTATTACAGGAAGCGGGCGCTGAGTATGGTTTTGATATCACCAGCACCCAAACCTTCTGTGAAGGCGGTGTGCGCATCAGCAGCACCGCGGTACGTCAGGCGCTGGCGGAAGATAACCTGCAACTGGCCGAAAGCCTGCTTGGGCATCCTTTTACTATCTCAGGACGCGTAGTTCACGGTGACGAGTTAGGGCGCACTATCGGTTTTCCGACGGCAAACTTACCGCTTCGTCGCCAGGTTTCTCCGGTGAAAGGGGTTTATGCGGTTGAAGTAATGGGGCTGGGTGACAAACCTTTACCCGGCGTCGCCAACATCGGCACACGCCCGACGGTAGCAGGCGTACGCCAACAGTTGGAAGTGCATCTATTGGACGTTGTAATGGACCTGTATGGTCGCCATATAGATGTAGTACTGCGTAAAAAAATACGCAGCGAACAGCGATTTGCCTCGCTGGATGAACTAAAAGCGCAGATTGCGCGTGATGAGTTGACTGCCCGTGAATTTTTTGGGCTAACAAAACCGGCTTAATGCCTATACGAGTTTTAAATACGGAACCGAGAATCTGATGAGTGACTATAAATCAACCCTGAATTTGCCGGAAACAGGGTTCCCGATGCGCGGCGATCTCGCCAAGCGTGAACCGGGAATGCTGGCGCGTTGGACTGATGATGACCTGTACGGCATCATTCGTGCGGCCAAAAAAGGCAAAAAAACCTTCATTCTGCATGATGGCCCTCCTTATGCGAATGGCAGCATTCATATTGGTCACTCGGTTAACAAGATTCTGAAAGACATTATCGTGAAGTCCAAAGGACTCACGGGATTCGACTCGCCTTACGTTCCGGGCTGGGACTGCCACGGTCTGCCTATCGAGCTGAAAGTAGAGCAGGAATACGGCAAGCCGGGCGAGAAGTTCACCGCCGCTGAGTTCCGCGCCAAATGCCGTGAATACGCAGCGACGCAGGTTGACGGTCAGCGTAAAGACTTTATCCGTCTTGGCGTGCTGGGCGACTGGTCGCATCCGTACCTGACCATGGACTTCAAAACTGAAGCCAACATCATTCGTGCGCTGGGTAAAATCATCGGTAACGGTCACCTGCACAAAGGTGCGAAGCCGGTGCACTGGTGCGTTGATTGCCGTTCCGCGCTGGCGGAAGCGGAAGTTGAGTATTATGACAAAACCTCCCCGTCCATCGACGTTGCGTTCCACGCCGTCGATCAGGACGCGGTAAAAGCGAAATTTGGCGTTTCTGACGTCAATGGCCCGATCTCACTGGTTATCTGGACTACCACCCCGTGGACGTTACCGGCGAACCGCGCAATCTCTCTGGCGCCTGATTTTGACTATGCGCTGGTGCAGATTGACGGGCAGGCTGTGATTCTGGCGAAGGATCTGGTTGAAAGCGTCATGCAGCGTATTGGTGCGGCTGAATACACTATTCTGGGCACCGTAAAAGGCGCCGAGCTGGAACTGCTGCGCTTTACCCATCCGTTTATGGGCTTTGACGTGCCGGCTATTCTTGGCGATCACGTTACGCTGGATGCGGGTACCGGTGCGGTCCATACCGCCGGCGGCCACGGTCCGGATGACTACGTCATTAGCCAGAAATACGGTCTGGAAATCGCTAACCCGGTTGGCCCGGACGGCGCATATCTGGCGGGTACCTATCCGGATCTGGACGGTGTGAACGTCTTTAAAGCCAACGACAAAATCGTTGCGCTGCTGAGCGATAAAGGCGCTCTGCTGCACGTTGAGAAGATGCAGCACAGCTACCCGTGCTGCTGGCGCCACAAATCGCCGATCATCTTCCGTGCGACTCCGCAGTGGTTCGTCAGCATGGATCAGAAAGGTCTGCGCGCGCAGTCGCTTAAAGAGATCAAAGGCGTGCAATGGATCCCGGATTGGGGCCAGGCACGTATTGAATCGATGGTTGCCAACCGTCCTGACTGGTGTATCTCCCGTCAGCGTACGTGGGGTGTGCCGATGTCTCTGTTTGTTCACAAAGACACCGAAGAGCTGCATCCGCGTGCTATCGAACTGATGGAAGAAGTGGCCAAACGCGTTGAAGTTGACGGCATCCAGGCGTGGTGGGATCTCGACCCGAAAGATATCCTTGGCGATGAAGCTGACCAGTATGTCAAAGTCCCGGATACGCTGGACGTGTGGTTCGACTCCGGTTCAACCCACTCATCCGTCGTGGACGTGCGTCCTGAGTTTGCAGGCCATGCGGCAGATATGTATCTGGAAGGTTCTGACCAGCACCGCGGCTGGTTCATGTCTTCTCTGATGATCTCCACTGCAATGAAGGGCAAAGCGCCATACCGTCAGGTACTGACCCACGGTTTCACCGTTGATGGTCAGGGTCGCAAAATGTCCAAGTCTATCGGTAACACCGTAAGCCCGCAGGACGTAATGAACAAACTGGGCGCGGATATTCTGCGTCTGTGGGTCGCTTCTACCGACTATACCGGCGAAATGGCCGTTTCTGACGAAATCCTGAAACGTGCTGCCGACAGCTATCGTCGTATCCGTAACACCGCACGCTTCCTGCTGGCGAACCTGAATGGGTTCGATCCGGTAAAAGATATGGTGAAACCGGAAGAGATGGTGGTGCTGGATCGCTGGGCGGTAGGTTGTGCACAAGCGGCGCAGGAAGAGATCCTGAAAGCTTATGAAGCCTATGACTTCCACGAAGTAGTACAGCGCCTGATGCGCTTCTGCTCCGTAGAAATGGGATCGTTCTACCTCGACATCATCAAAGACCGTCAGTACACCGCGAAAGCGGACAGTGTGGCGCGTCGTAGTTGCCAGACTGCGCTGTTCCATATTGCAGAAGCGCTGGTACGCTGGATGGCGCCGATCATGTCCTTCACCGCCGATGAAATCTGGGGTTACCTGCCGGGCGAGCGTGAGAAGTACGTCTTTACCGGTGAATGGTACGAAGGTCTGTTTGGCTTAGGCGAAACCGAAGCGATGAATGACGCCTACTGGGACGAGTTGCTGAAAGTGCGCGGCGAAGTGAACAAGGTCATCGAGCAGGCGCGTGCGGATAAGAAAGTCGGTGGTTCGCTGGAAGCGGCGGTTACCCTGTACTCTGAACCAGGGCTGGCGGCGAAACTGACCGCTCTGGGCGAAGAGTTGCGCTTTGTTCTGCTGACCTCCGGTGCGACGGTTGCGGATTATGCAGCGGCTCCTGCTGACGCTCAGCAGAGCGAACTGCTCAAAGGTCTGAAAATCGTACTGAGCAAAGCCGAAGGTGAGAAATGTCCGCGCTGCTGGCATTACACTACCGATGTCGGCCAGGTGGCGGAACATGCAGATATCTGCGGACGCTGTGTCAGCAACATCGCCGGTGATGGCGAACAACGTAAGTTTGCCTGATGAGTAAGCCTCTATGTTCAACAGGACTACGCTGGCTGTGGCTGGTGGTAGTCGTGCTGATTATCGATTTAGGCAGCAAATACCTGATCCTCCAGAATTTTGCTCTGGGGGATACGGTGTCGCTGTTCCCGTCGCTTAATCTGCACTATGCGCGTAACTATGGTGCGGCGTTTAGCTTCTTAGCCGACAGCGGTGGCTGGCAACGTTGGTTCTTTGCCGGTATCGCCATTGGTATCTGCGTTATCCTGATGGTGATGATGTATCGCTCGAAGGCGACGCAGAAGCTAAACAACATCGCGTATGCGTTAATCATTGGCGGTGCGCTGGGCAACCTGTTCGACCGCCTGTGGCACGGCTTCGTGGTTGATATGATTGACTTTTACGTCGGTGACTGGCATTTCGCGACATTCAACCTTGCTGATACGGCGATCTGTATCGGTGCGGCATTGATTGTCCTCGAAGGCTTCTTACCGTCGAAAGAGAAAAAAGCCGCATAAAAAAATGCCGGATGGCGCTATGCTAATCCGGCTTACAATATACTGCGATTCTTGTGGGCCCGGTAAGCGTAGCGCTATCGGGCAAACAGGCGGCAGCAATTTTAAAGAGCAACCTGCATGTCTAAATCAGTACAGAGTAACAGTGCGGTGCTGGTGCACTTCACCCTTAAGCTCGACGATGGCTCCACCGCGGAGTCAACCCGCAATAACGGCAAGCCTGCGCTGTTTCGCCTGGGCGACGGTTCTCTGTCTGAAGGACTGGAACAACACCTGCTGGGGTTAAAAGAAGGTGATAAAACCACTTTTGCTCTGGAGCCGGATGCCGCCTTCGGCGTGTCCAGCCCGGACTTAATTCAGTATTTCTCGCGTCGGGAATTTATGGACGCGGGCGAGCCAGAAATTGGCGCTATCATGCTCTTTACCGCAATGGACGGCAGTGAGATGCCTGGTGTGATCCGCGAAATCAACGGTGACTCGATCACGGTTGATTTCAACCATCCGCTGGCCGGGCATACCGTTCATTTTGATATTGAAGTGCTGGAAGTCGAACCGGCACTGGAGGCGTAAAATGCAGATCCTGTTGGCCAACCCGCGCGGTTTTTGCGCTGGCGTAGACCGCGCTATCAGCATTGTGGAAAACGCGCTGGCTATTTACGGCGCACCGATTTATGTCCGTCATGAAGTGGTGCATAACCGCTATGTGGTGGATAGCCTGCGCGAGCGCGGCGCTATTTTTATTGAGCAAATCAGCGAAGTACCGGATGGCGCGATCCTGATTTTCTCCGCTCATGGCGTGTCTCAGGCGGTGCGTAACGAAGCCAAAGGCCGCGACCTCACGGTTTTTGATGCGACCTGCCCGCTGGTAACGAAAGTGCATATGGAAGTTGCCCGCGCCAGCCGTCGCGGTGAAGAGTCAATTTTAATTGGTCACGCCGGGCATCCGGAAGTTGAAGGCACGATGGGCCAGTACAGTAACCCGCAGGGGGGAATGTATCTGGTCGAATCACCTGAAGATGTGCTGAAACTGAATGTAAAAAATGAAGGCAAATTGTCCTTCATGACGCAGACTACTCTCTCCGTTGATGACACCTCTGACGTCATTGACGCGCTGCGAAGCCGTTTCCCGAAAATTGTCGGGCCGCGCAAAGACGATATTTGTTATGCCACGACCAACCGCCAGGAAGCGGTCCGTGCGCTGGCAGAGCAGGCCGATGTTGTGCTGGTGGTCGGCTCGAAAAACTCTTCTAACTCCAACCGTCTTGCTGAACTGGCCCAACGAATGGGGAAAGCGGCGTATCTGATTGACGATGCGACCGATATCCAGGAAGCGTGGGTGAAAGAAGCCAGGTGCGTGGGCGTGACGGCCGGTGCCTCGGCGCCTGATATCCTGGTGCAAAATGTGATTGCTCGCCTGCAGGAGCTTGGCGGTGGGGAAGCTATTCCGCTGGAAGGGCGTGAAGAAAACATCGTTTTCGAAGTACCGAAAGAGCTGCGTGTGGATGTTCGTGAAGTAGAGTAAGTCTTTCCGGTTACGATTATGAGAAGATGCCAGACTTAACGTCTGGCATTTTTTTATGGAGAAACCATGCGCTTACCGATCATTCTTGATACCGATCCCGGCATTGATGATGCTGCCGCTATTGCCGCCGCGCTGTTTGCCCCTGAGCTGGATCTACAACTGATGACCACGGTAGCAGGTAATGTGTCGGTGGAAAAAACCACCCGTAATGCATTGCAACTGCTGCACTTCTGGAATGCGGATATTCCACTGGCGCAGGGGGCATCGATGCCGCTGGTGAGACCGCTACGAGATGCCGCTTCCGTACACGGTGAATCAGGTATGGAAGGGTATGAATTTGTCGAACACGACCGCCAGGTGATGGCAAAACCTGCCTTCCAGGCCATTCGCGATGCGTTGATGCATGCCCCGCAGCCTGTGACGCTGGTGGCAATTGGCCCCCTGACCAACATTGCGCTGCTGCTGACTCATTATCCTGAATGCATATTCAACATTCACCGTCTGGTGATTATGGGCGGTTCTGCCGGGCGCGGGAACTTCACGCCAAACGCCGAGTTTAATATTGCTATTGATCCCGAGGCCGCCGCAAAAGTCTTCCAGAGCGGGCTGGAGATTGTGATGTGCGGGCTGGATGTCACTAATCAGGCCATGCTCACCCCTGACTACCTGGCGACGTTGCCGCAGCTTAACCAGACGGGAAAAATGCTGCACGCGCTGTTTAGCCATTACCGTAGCGGCAGTATGAATACGGGGCTACGAATGCACGACCTGTGCGCTATTGCCTGGCTGGTGCGCCCGGAACTGTTTACCCTGCAGCCGTGCTTCGTGGCGGTTGAAACCCAGGGGGAATATACCTCGGGTACGACGGTGGTGGACATTGAAGGACGTTTAGGGCATCCGGCAAATGCCCAGGTCGCGCTGGGGCTGGACGTTGAGGGGTTCCAGCAGTGGGTGGCAGAAGTACTGACGCTGGCACCTTGAGGCTGTGATCTGGCCCGCAATATGCAGATAGCGATAGCAGGTTAATCGATTAATCTGCTAATCTGATCCTGTTGTTCTCCTCGGGCCGGAGACACATATGAACCTTTCTTTTATCCAGCCACCGCAGGTGGCGTGGGCAAGCGGCGCTTTAGCTGATGGCCTGTTATTGCGTAAATCCACCCGTATTGAGGATCTTCCAGACGTTTTTGCCGATGAACACGCCCGTCAACAGCTGGTTGGCGAGCAGGTCGTGTATGACGTCGAGATGCTGGATACCTCTCCCGCTGAAGGTGAACTCTACACCGGTGTTACCCATCTTTACCCTGGCCGGGTCGGCTGTGAGTATTTTATGACCCGCGGGCATTTCCATGCGCGCCGCGAACAGGGGGAAGTCTATTTTGGTCTGCGTGGCACCGGTTTGCTGCTGTTGCAAACTGAGCAGGGCGACGCGAGGCTGGAAAAAGTATTTGCGGGATCTGTCCACATTATCCCCGGCTTTACCGCGCATCGGTTAATCAACACCGGGGAAGAGGTTCTGTCGGCGCTCGCCGTATGGCCAGGGATTGCGGGTCATGATTATGCAGCGCTCGCCAGCGGCTTCAGAATAAGGGTCTTTGAGGAAAATAAGACGGTTCAGGCGAAGGAGGTACAGAATGGGTGACTTAGCGCATTCTTACGGCCTGGATATGACGGTCCATCATCACCCGCTTGGTTTTAGCTATGGGGATGAGGTTACCGGGCCGATGCCGGAGATTCGTCAACTCGACCAGATTCGCGCCTCGCTGCGCGATCCGCACTGTGAAGGGCCGCAAGAAGTGTATGCCATAGCGATGGATGTGGCGCGAATGCAGGATCGCGAAGAGTTGAAAAAGCGGATGCTGTTGTTTGGCGTGGTGACCTATGCGGCGGGACGGCTGGGAGAAGAGCCGGTGCGTAGTCAGGGACATATTCATCGTATTAGTCAGCACAGCGGCTGGTCTCCGCCAGAGCTTTATGAAATCTGGCAGGGAAAAGCGATCATTTATATGCAGGAATATGTTGAGGATGACCCAGGCCGCTGTTTTGCTGTAATTGCCGGACCCGGTGAGAAAGTGTTGGTACCACCCGGTTGGGGGCATGCGACTATATCCGCAGACCCGGATGTACCGTTAACCTTTGGCGCGTGGTGCGATCGTGAATATGGTTTTGAGTACGACGCCGTGCGTGCGCATAAAGGACTGGCATGGTATCCGCTGCTGCAGGGCAACAACGTTATCTGGCAGCATAATCCGCGTTACATCCCTGGACGACTGCAGGCCGTTACGCCCAGACAATATACGGAATTCTCGATTACCTCCGCACCTGTTTATCAACAATTCATCGAGGACCCGGCGCGTTTCCAATTTATCTCACGCCCGGACAAGCACCCCGAGATATGGCAAAACTTTCATCCATAAAAAAACCGGGGCATAGCCCCGGTTCTACCGTTTTCTGTGTGTTATCCCGCAAACAGGCCCGTGGCAACGCCGAGGGCGGCCAGTATCAACAGTAAAATCATCGCTTTCACTGGTGATACACCGCGCTTGGCCATCAGATACCAGGTACCAAGCACCACAATCAGCGGCAGTAACTGCGGGAAGATACCGTCCAGCATCTGTTGAACATGGATATTCACCCCATCTTTGGTAATAAACTCCAGCCCGGTGCCAAGCTTAACGTAGCTGGCCGCCACGCCCCCCATGACAAACACACCCAGCAGCGATAACGCTTCACGCAGACGGGCAGACTTGCTGCTCACCAGCATTTCCACCGAGCCAGAACCCATTTTGTAGCCTTTCAGGAACAAGAACCACGAACCGGGAATGATGATGGCCAACCAGGCAACGGTATAAAACAGCGGCCCCAGAATGTTACCGCCGGCCGCCAGGGCCATGCCGATGCTGAGCAGGATAGGGATCAGCATGCCTGGGATCATTGAATCGCCGATCCCGGCAATAGGGCCCATCAGGCCAACCTTCAGGGTATTGATGGTCTCCCCATCGATCGGTTCACCGTTCGCTTTTTTCTCCTCCAGCCCCAGCACCATGCCGTTTACGATCGCGCCTATCTGGGGTTCCGTATTATAGAATGAGGCATGACGGCGCAGCATTTCAGTACGTTGGGCTGCGTCGGGATAGAGCTTTTTCGCCACCGGAAGCATACTCAGACAAAAGCCAAAAGATTCCAGACGTTCAAAACTCATCGATGACAAGTTGTGCATCATCCATGCGCGCCAGCAGCGGCGAAGATCTTTACGCGTAAGTGTACGTTCTTCCATCAGAATTCATCCTCATCATCATCGGCTACCGACTTTGCATTCGCGGCCTGCGGCGGTTCCGGTTTGTAGTTGTAATGGATCAACGCCAACAGCGAACCGACGATCACCAGCGCGACCATGTTGAGTTTTAAAAATACGATGCAGACAAAACCGACGAGGAAGTAGATCAGCATGGTGTAGTTTTTGATGATCTGCTTCAGCAAAATCGCGATCCCGACGGCGGGTAAAATGCCGCCCAGTACGTTCATCGTTGACAGAACTATTTTCGGCAAGCTGTCCATAAAACCGCTGATGTATTGCGCGCCGAAGTAAACCGCAATAAAAGTTGGCACAAAACGCAGGACAAAGTTTGTCACCTGTGGCCAGATGGCGCTGTTCAGGTAAATACCGCGTTCGTCACCCCGTTCCAGCGCCACATCTGCCCGGTGATTCCAGAAAGAGTTCAGTACCATCATCGCGTTAAACAAAATGGTTCCGGCGATACCGATGGTCGCAGCCAGCGCGACCGCGACCTCGGGGCCTTTTCCTGAAAGGATCCCTAGGGCGATTGCGGGGTAAGCAACAAAGTTGAGATCGGCCGGCATCGAACCGCCAGGCGTTACCATCGCGATATACACCGCCTGAACCGCGACGCCAATCATGATCCCGGTTTTAATGTCGCCGAGAATAATCCCGACCAGCATTCCAGAAATCAGCGGGCGGGTGATCAGATACCAGCCGCCGGTCAGCCCCAGAAGCCAGGGACTGCTGAGGGCGCCGAGATAGCAAAGTATGCCAATCAACGTAGCTTCGATAATCATCGTGCGCTCCTTATTTCAGCTTCTGACGTGCGTCCTGCCAGCTGTAGCAACTGGCATCAGGAACCAGGCGAAACTCAACCAGGTGCCCATGTTGCGTCAGCCAGTCAAAGGCGGCAATTTCATCCCCGTTGACCGACTGATTCGGGCCGATGGTGGTGGTATCAGCACGCGCGCTCATCGGACCTACATTAATCTTGCCGTTGGCATTTTTCAGGCTGATACCTGCTTCTTCAATGCGTTTGAGCGTGACGGGGGATTTGCCAATGACGAAATAACGTTTCTCGCTGGCAATGACTTTTGGCAATTTTTCAATCGCGGTGGCCGTATCAAACAACCAAACTTTGGTGTCCTGTACGGCGCCTTTCATCACCGAAGAGAGCAAAGGGTCGGCCGCGACGGCGTCGTCTATAGCGACGATCCCATCACAGGGCAGCTCTTTGGCCCAACGTGTCACGAGCTGCCCATGGATTACGCGGTCATCGATACGTACAAAAGAAATACTCATAGTGGTTTCCTTTAAAAATCGTCGGACTGAACGGATAAAACCGGGGCGGCTTTAATCAGCGTGGGTATCGTCAGCGCCAACAGCTCGACGGCTGCGGCGTGAACATCCGTTAAATGGCAAATCTCCTCGCTTTGTAACAGCATCGGGAAATTGACCCCCGCTACGACGGCAACGGGAGGAACCGTTTGTGAAGAAAAAGCATGATGGCAGGCGACATTCCACGGCGTACCGCTTTGTATGTCACACAGCACCAGTACGCCGTCAGCGTCTTTTCCGGCACTGGTGAGAACCTGAGAGAACGTCTCTTTAAACCCTTCGATACCTGCCTGTTCACTCAGCGTGACGGGGTAAACATGCGGTAATTCTCCATAAACCATACGACCGCTGGCGAGAAGCGCGTCCGCCAGGGGACCATGGGTGGCAACAATTACGTTAATCATGCGCTTATCCTCTAACCCAGGCTTTAATCGTGGCGAGCTGTTGACCGACGCCTTTGCCAAACGGTGAAATACGATATTCTCCGACGGCGGCAGGGATGATAAAGGTCTCTGCATAGTTGACGACAAACGGGGGAAACGCGCCGCTCGGGCTTTCAACAACGGCCTGCGCACCTTCGACCAGGTTCAGGACGTTGACGCCGCCATGGGTATGGTGAGTGACCGGTGCCGTAAACCAATGGCGACGCGTTTCGATAAATTCGCGTTCGTGCATTCCGGTTCTTTCTTCCCGCCAACCCTCTCCTTCAGCCAGGGGTTCAATACGGTTGACGAGGTTGTCGTGCACCCATTGCGTGTCGCGCTGCCAGTCAATAACCTGCTGACCGTGATCCAGATGCACCGGACGCGGTAAGCCGTCTAACCCTAAGCGGCCCCAATCCCACAGCTTGAAGGTGAAGATATAGGGCGTTGCGCTGATCTCCAGCACCATGGTTCCTGCACCCGAGCAGTGTACGGTTCCGGCGGGGATCAGGAAGTGATCGTGTTTATGTGCGGGGATCTGGTTAACGAATCGTTCATCATCAAAGGTTTTTTCGCCACGACCCGCGGCCCGGAGGTCGTCGAGCATATCCTGCGGTGCGATCCCGGTTTTGGTCCCGAGATACACCACGGCGTCCGGCTCGGCTTCGAGAATGTAGTAACTCTCATCCTGGGTATAGTGCATACCAAACTGCTGTTGAATGTACTCAGTGAGCGGATGAACCTGAAAGCTCAAATTCTGGCCGCCAATAGTGTCGAGGAAGTCAAAACGGATCGGGAATTCCGCGCCAAAGCGTGCGTGAACTTTTTCACCCAGCAGGGGGCGGGGACAGGTCAGCACCAGATCCTGAGAGGGGATCTCGATCCGCACGTTGCCAAAACGCAGTAACAGGCTGTTTTCCTCGGGCACGCAATCAAAACACCACGCGTAATTGGGGGCTGAGGGATCGAGATCGAAGCGTTGTTTCATCCATTGCCCGCCCCAGACGCCTGGGTCAAAGAAAGGGGCAACGCGAAACGGTTGTTCGGTGGTTTGTTGCAGACCGGCGCGTAACGCGTCGCCGCTGACCATCGCGGGACTATTTTCTACCGTGGTATCGAGCAAATAATCGGCGCGTTTGAGTAACGGCGTTTTGTGTTTGTCGAATACCCGCCATTCAATGAAAAAAGCACGTTTGTAACGACGAAGAATATCTTCATCCTGGTTTTCTGCACCCCAGTTACCCAGCCCGTTATGACGCATACGCTGTTGAATTTCCCAGCGCGGAAGATCGGCATAAACCAGTACGTCACCAGGGTGTGCCAGCGCAGCGCCCGAGCCGTACACGACAACCAGCCCTGTGGTAACGGCATCAATCTGTTGGCGGAGTTGGCTGAGTTTGTCGCTATCAAAAAATTCATCCAGGTGATGACAGGAGAGAACGCCGAATACGCGATCGTCGGTAAGGTTACGCGCCAGTAAATCATGCAGGGCCTGCTCATCGCGGCGGGCGGATTCAATATTCAGCACCAGTGCGGTATCTAATGTCGTAACAAGCTGTTGCTCCAGCTCGTCAAGCCGCACGCCCGGATAGCAATCCACGATCAATACGGTTTTGGCGGCGGTAGAAACCCTGGTGTTAAGCACTGAATGAATTGACGACCAACCCTGCCAGGCGTGGTTGTCATAGCCCTGAACGTTAACCTCAGGGAATTTATTATAGGTTGTACGCATATTCTGTCTCCGTGTTGGCTTATTTAAGATTAATCGATTAACCTTATTTTCATAGTGTGGTTAACGCGATTAACCCGCCATAATCAGAATCCAGTGCGGTGAAATGCACGTTAGCGTGATGTGAATCACACGTAAAAAGGCAATATTTCGGTTATTCGATTAACCTTCGAAATAAACAGGAGAGGTCATGACTACAGTCACGCTGGCGCAGGTTGCTGAACGCGCGGGAGTCTCCACGGCAACCGTTTCAATGGTGTTGCGTAACCGGGGGCGCATTTCTCAGGCCACACGTGACAGGGTGCTCAAAGCGCTGGATGATGCCGGCTACGTTTATAATCAAACCGCCGCCAACCTGCGTAACCGGAGCAGTAATCAGGTCGGATTGTTGTTACACGATATCACTAACCCTTTTTACGGTGAGATGACTGCAGGGCTAAGCCATGAGATGGAGCGGCATGACCTGCTTCTGTTTCTGGCAAACAGTGAAGAGTCAGGAGAAAGGCAGCAAAAATTTGTCGACTCGTTGATGCGCAATAATGCCTGCGGCATGGTGCTCTGCGCGGCGCGCGAAACACCGACCTCCTTCTTCGAGGCGCTGAAAAGGCGCAATATTCCCGCCATCATGGTGGTTCGCCCTCTTAGCGACCCTGATTTTGATTTTGTGGGAACCGACAACTTTCTCGGTACGCAAATGGCCACCACCCATTTAGTCAAAATGGGGCATAAGAATATTGCGTTTATCGGTGGTAGCCCAAGTTCCGGGAGCCGGGCACAGCGTATCGGTGGATTCACCAGCACGTTGCTGGAGCAGGGAATATCGCCGAATCCGCAATGGATAGTGGCGACACAGGCCAGCCAAATTGACGGCGCAAAAGTGGCAGAGTCGCTTCTTATGCGGTTCCCGGAAATTACCGCCGCCGTTTGTTATCAGGATATTGTGGCGCTTGGGGTTATGCAGGCATTACGTAAAATGGGGCGTGAACCAGGGCGCGATTTTGCGCTGGTGGGGTTCGATGACATCACTGAAGCGGCGCTGGTACAACCTGCGCTCACCACCGTGTCGGTGGCCGCAAAAGAGATAGGTCGCAAGGCTGGAGAGCTACTTTATAGTCGCATTCAGGGAAATGACGAACCTCCGAAACGCATTATTCTGCCGCCTGCGCTGGTGGTCAGAGAATCATGTGGTTTTCGCTGATCGTCATGCCTTTTACTGATATCTCTCCCTGTTTATCATTAAATTCTAATTATCGACGTTTTCGGCTGGCGGCGCAGCGATGTGCTGGTTAATCTGAAAACGATTTACGTAAAATTAACAAAAGAGAATAGCTATGCATGATGCACAAATCCGCGTTGCCATCGCGGGAGCCGGAGGGCGCATGGGGCGTCAGTTGATTCAGGCCACTCTTGGCATGGATGGCGTACAGCTCGGCGCGGCGCTGGAGCGCGAAGGTTCTTCTTTGCTGGGAAGCGATGCCGGAGAATTAGCGGGAGCCGGTAAAACGGGCGTTACCGTGCAAAGTAGTCTTGAGGCGGTGAAAGATGATTTTGATGTTTTCATCGATTTTACTCGCCCGGAAGGCACGCTGGCGCATCTGGCGTTTTGCCGCCAGCACGGTAAAGGGATGGTGATTGGCACCACTGGCTTTGATGACGCGGGCAAACAGGCTATTCGTGATGCTGCGCAGGACATTGCTATCGTTTTCGCCGCGAACTTTAGCGTTGGCGTTAACGTTATGCTTAAGCTGCTGGAGAAGGCGGCGAAAGTGATGGGTGATTACACCGATATTGAGATTATTGAAGCCCATCACCGTCATAAAGTGGATGCGCCGTCAGGCACTGCGCTGGCGATGGGGGAGGCGATTGCCGGGGCGCTGGATAAAGATTTAAAAGAGTGTGCCGTCTATTCGCGTGAAGGTTACACCGGTGAGCGCGTACCCGGTACGATCGGTTTTGCCACGGTGCGGGCGGGAGATATCGTTGGTGAGCATACCGCGATGTTTGCCGATATTGGCGAGCGCATTGAGATCACGCATAAAGCCTCCAGCCGCATGACCTTTGCCAATGGCGCAGTACGATCGGCAATTTGGCTGAAATCAAAGTCAAACGGTCTTTTTGATATGAAAGATGTGCTTGATTTACGCAGTTTATAACTTTTATTACCCTTCGTGATGTGGTTATTGTAATCATAACTATTTGATTACATAGGGCAATATTTTATTGCCCTTTTATTTTTCGCTTTTTAATTTGATTTTTTATTTAATGGCCTGTTTATTGGTGTTTTACTGGATTATTTTGTTATCTCAATGTAAATTTTGACCAAATGGTCCACTTTTATCTATCGCGCTTCCTGTTTTTACACTCTTTATCTTCCGCAAGCGTTTTCCACCCCAAGTTAGCTGATCTTTTTGCCTGTTAAATCGTGTGTTTTATCCCAGTGGCGTAAAATAATAATAAAAAATGCCCTTTTGGGTAGACTTTTACGTGGGCTATCTCTAGAATGCCGCCGTTTGCCAGAAATCCATAGGTAAGCAAATTTGCATTGATTCATGAGGTGTTAATGAATTAATATGCAAATAAAGTGAGTGAATATTCTCTGGAGGGTGTTTTGATTAAGTCAGCGCTATTGGTTCTGGAAGACGGAACCCAGTTTCACGGTCGGGCCATAGGGGCAACAGGTTCGGCGGTTGGGGAAGTCGTTTTCAATACTTCAATGACCGGTTATCAAGAAATCCTCACTGATCCTTCCTATTCCCGCCAAATCGTCACTCTTACTTATCCTCATATCGGTAATGTCGGCACTAATGAAGCCGATGCAGAATCTTCTCAAGTACATGCGCAAGGCCTGGTCATCCGCGACCTGCCGCTGATTGCCAGCAACTTCCGCGATACCGAAGATCTCTCTTCTTACCTCAAACGCCATAATATTGTGGCAATTGCCGATATCGATACCCGTAAGCTGACGCGTTTGCTGCGTGAAAAGGGCGCACAGAACGGCTGCATTATCGCGGGTGATAACCCGGATGCGGCGCTGGCGCTGGAAAAAGCGAAAGCCTTCCCGGGTCTGAACGGCATGGATCTGGCGAAAGAAGTGACCACCGCGGAGCCTTATAGCTGGACGCAAGGTAGCTGGACGCTGGCCGGTGACCTGCCGGAAGCTAAATCCGCCGATGAACTGCCGTTCCACGTAGTGGCCTACGATTTCGGCGCTAAACGTAACATTCTGCGTATGTTAGCGGATCGCGGCTGCCGCCTGACGGTTGTGCCGGCGAAAACCTCTGCTGAAGATGTTCTGAAGATGAATCCGGACGGTATCTTCCTGTCCAACGGTCCTGGCGATCCGGCGCCGTGCGACTACGCGATTACCGCGATTCAGAAATTCCTCGAAACCGATATTCCGGTATTTGGCATCTGCCTCGGCCATCAACTGCTGGCGCTGGCAAGCGGTGCGAAGACCATTAAGATGAAGTTTGGCCACCACGGCGGCAACCATCCGGTAAAAGATATTGATAACAACACCGTGATGATCACCGCTCAGAACCACGGTTTTGCGGTCGATGAGGCCTCCATGCCTGCCAACCTGCGCGTGACCCACAAGTCGCTGTTTGACGGCACCCTGCAGGGGATTCATCGTACCGACAAACCGGCGTTCAGCTTCCAGGGGCACCCTGAAGCAAGCCCGGGTCCACACGACGCTGCGCCGCTGTTCGACCACTTTATCGAGTTAATTGAGCAATACCGTCAGTCCGCGAAATAATCAGGAGTAAAAGAGCCATGCCAAAACGTACAGACATAAAAAGTATCCTGATTCTGGGCGCGGGTCCGATCGTTATCGGTCAGGCGTGTGAGTTTGACTATTCCGGCGCGCAGGCGTGTAAAGCCCTGCGCGAAGAGGGTTATCGCGTTATTCTGGTGAACTCCAACCCGGCGACCATCATGACCGACCCGGAAATGGCCGATGCCACCTACATCGAGCCGATTCACTGGGAAGTGGTACGCAAAATCATTGAGAAAGAGCGCCCGGATGCGGTGCTGCCAACCATGGGCGGTCAGACGGCGTTGAACTGTGCGCTGGAGCTGGAACGTCAGGGCGTACTGGCTGAGTTCGGCGTGACCATGATTGGCGCGACGGCGGATGCTATTGATAAAGCGGAAGACCGTCGTCGCTTCGACATCGCGATGAAAAAAATCGGTCTCGATACCGCACGTTCAGGCATCGCTCACACCATGGAAGAAGCGCTGGCGGTTGCCGCTGACGTCGGCTTCCCGTGCATTATCCGTCCGTCTTTCACCATGGGTGGCACCGGCGGCGGTATCGCCTACAACCGCGAAGAGTTTGAAGAAATTTGCGAACGCGGTCTGGATCTTTCCCCAACTAACGAACTGCTGATTGATGAATCGCTGATTGGCTGGAAAGAGTACGAGATGGAAGTGGTGCGTGATAAAAACGACAACTGCATCATCGTCTGCTCCATCGAAAACTTCGACGCGATGGGCATCCATACCGGTGACTCCATCACCGTTGCGCCAGCCCAGACGCTGACTGACAAAGAATATCAAATCATGCGTAACGCCTCGATGGCGGTGCTGCGTGAAATCGGCGTTGAAACCGGTGGTTCTAACGTCCAGTTTGCGGTAAACCCGAAAAACGGCCGACTGATTGTTATCGAGATGAACCCGCGCGTCTCCCGCTCCTCGGCGCTGGCGTCCAAAGCAACCGGCTTCCCGATTGCTAAAGTCGCAGCCAAGCTGGCGGTAGGTTACACCCTCGACGAACTGATGAACGACATCACCGGCGGGCGGACTCCGGCTTCGTTTGAGCCGTCCATCGACTACGTTGTGACGAAAATTCCACGCTTCAATTTCGAGAAATTTGTTGGCGCTAACGACCGTCTGACCACCCAGATGAAATCTGTCGGTGAAGTGATGGCGATTGGCCGCACCCAGCAGGAGTCTCTGCAAAAAGCGCTGCGCGGTCTGGAAGTGGGCGCGACCGGCTTCGACCCGAAAGTAAGTCTGGATGACCCGGAAGCGCTGACCAAAATCCGCCGCGAGCTGAAAGACGCGGGCGCCGAGCGTATCTGGTACATCGCCGATGCTTTCCGTGCTGGTCTGTCCGTCGATGGCGTGTTCAACCTGACCAACATCGACCGCTGGTTCCTGGTGCAGATTGAAGAACTGGTGCGCCTGGAAGAAAAAGTCACAGACCTTGGCATCAACGGCCTCGACGCTGACTTCTTGCGCGTACTGAAGCGCAAAGGTTTCGCCGATGCGCGTTTGGCGAAACTGGCCGGCGTACGCGAAGCGGAAATCCGCAAGCTGCGTGACCAATATAACCTGCACCCGGTCTACAAGCGCGTGGATACCTGCGCGGCAGAATTTGCCACCGACACCGCTTACATGTACTCCACTTATGAAGACGAGTGCGAAGCGAATCCAACTCAGGATCGCGACAAGATTATGGTGCTGGGCGGTGGTCCAAACCGTATCGGTCAGGGCATTGAATTCGACTACTGCTGCGTACACGCCTCGCTGGCGCTGCGCGAAGACGGTTACGAGACCATCATGGTCAACTGTAACCCAGAAACCGTTTCTACCGACTACGATACCTCCGACCGTCTGTACTTCGAGCCGGTAACGCTGGAAGACGTGCTGGAAATCGTGCGCATCGAGAAGCCGAAAGGCGTTATCGTGCAGTACGGCGGCCAGACTCCGCTGAAGCTGGCGCGTGCGCTGGAAGCGGCAGGCGTGCCGGTTATCGGCACCAGCCCGGATGCTATCGACCGTGCGGAAGACCGTGAACGCTTCCAGCAGGCGGTTGACCGTCTGAAGCTGAAACAACCGGCGAACGCCACCGTGACCGCCATTGAAATGGCGGTTGAGAAGGCGAAAGAGATTGGTTACCCGCTGGTGGTGCGTCCGTCCTACGTTCTCGGCGGCCGCGCGATGGAAATCGTCTACGACGAAGCCGACCTGCGTCGCTACTTCCAGACCGCGGTCAGCGTTTCTAACGATGCGCCGGTACTGCTGGACCGTTTCCTTGATGACGCGGTAGAAGTGGACGTGGACGCCATCTGCGACGGCGAAATGGTGCTGATTGGCGGTATCATGGAGCACATCGAACAGGCGGGCGTGCACTCCGGTGACTCCGCATGTTCTCTGCCTGCGTATACCCTGAGCCAGGAAATTCAGGATGTGATGCGCCAGCAGGTGCAGAAACTGGCCTTCGAACTGCAGGTTCGCGGTCTGATGAACGTCCAGTTTGCGGTGAAGAATAACGAAGTTTACCTGATTGAAGTGAACCCGCGTGCGGCGCGTACCGTTCCGTTCGTCTCCAAGGCAACGGGCGTACCGCTGGCGAAAGTCGCGGCGCGCGTGATGGCCGGGAAAACGCTGGCACAGCAGGGCGTCACCAAAGAAGTTATCCCGCCGTACTACTCGGTAAAAGAAGTGGTGCTGCCGTTCAACAAGTTCCCGGGCGTTGATCCGCTGTTAGGGCCAGAAATGCGCTCTACTGGTGAGGTGATGGGCGTGGGCCGTACCTTCGCGGAAGCGTTCGCCAAGGCACAGCTCGGCAGCAGCTCCACCATGAAAAAACAGGGGCGTGCGCTGCTCTCCGTTCGCGAAGGCGATAAAGAGCGCGTGGTTGACCTGGCGGCGAAGCTGCTGAAGTTTGGTTTCGAGTTGGATGCGACGCACGGCACCGCGATTGTGCTGGGCGAAGCGGGTATCAATCCACGTCTGGTGAACAAGGTGCATGAAGGCCGTCCGCACATTCAGGACCGTATCAAGAATGGTGAGTACACTTACATCATCAACACTACAGAAGGCCGTCAGGCGATTGAAGACTCCAAGCTGATTCGCCGCAGCGCACTGCAGTACAAAGTGCATTATGACACCACCCTGAACGGTGGTTTCGCAACGGCGATGGCGCTGAATGCCGATGCTACCGAGAAGGTGACCTCGGTTCAGGAAATGCACGCGCAGATCAAAAAGTCATAAAAAAAAGGCCCGGTGATAATTGCGCTAACCGGGCCTGCAATATAATTGGGAAAGGGTTTCTGTAAAGAAACCCTTTTTTATCTCTCATAAGGTCATTCCTGGCCAACCGCGCTTTCATAACCACATTTTCAATGTAATAAGCACGATATTGCTCACACTAATCAACATTCAAGTCGCATACTATCCATTATATCCACAATTTTAATATGGCTTAGTTTTTATTAATTTGGACAGGCCGTAGCCAGATTTTTAATTTGTGAAATGGTGTGCTTATGTGTGAAAAATATGTTGAAAGACCGCTTTATTTGTTAATTGCTGACTGGATGATGGCTGAAGATCGTTGGATCACAGCAAAGGAAATTTCCCGCCATTTTGATATTGAACACTGCAAAGCAATTAATACGCTCTCTTATATTCTGTCGGAAGTGGGAGAAATTGTTTGTGAAGTTAAGATGATCCCTAATCAAATTGCAGGCCGCGGCTGCCAGTGCCAGCGTTTGGTGAAAGTCATTAGTATTGATTCTCATCTCTACAGACGATTGAATCACAATTTGCAGGAAAAAAAGGTGAGTGTGGCGAAAACGCCGCGACTGCCAGCGGTTCCCCCAACAGAGCTTAACCGTGAGCAGAAATGGCAGATGATGCTCTCCAAGAGCATGCGTCGATAATGGTGATTTGCCGGATCGGCGTGAGCGCTTCTCCGGCATAAATTACCGTGCTGATTTTGGCTTTACGTCCGTCGTGCCTTTCAGGCGCGGCCGGTTTTTTTCGACCTGCGTTAATGGCAAGGTTTCGTGTAGTCCTGTTTGGCAGCGGATTGCAAGGTCCTGATATTCTTTGGTGTTCAGCCGTTTCCAGTCCAGCTCCTGGTCCGTGACTTCACGCAGTACGCGAACCGGTGAACCAACCAGCATCTGCCTTGCCTCTCCCTGAAATCCGGCTTTGACAAAGCTCATGGCAGCGACAATGCTCTCTTCGCCAATCACCGCGCCGTCCATAATCACGCTGTTCATGCCAATCAGCGCATCTCTGCCCACCACGCAGCCGTGCAGAATTGCGCCATGGCCGATGTGTCCATTCTCATGCACGATAGTGTCGGTGTCGCAGTAGCCGTGCATGATGCAGCCATCCTGCAGGTTAGAACCGGCTTCCAGAATCAGGCGACCATAGTCACCGCGCAATGAGGCGTGTGGACCAATATAAACCCCGGCCCCCACAATGACATCGCCAATCAGCACAGCGCTGGGATGGACATAGGCATCCGGATGTACCACCGGAATCAGGCCCTCAAAGGCGTAATAGCTCATTGTCTTATCTCGGTTTTATTGCCGGATTGCGGCGTAAATACCTTATCCGGCATAGGCACATTAACGACCTTTCCATACCGGATCGCGTTTTTCCGCAAATGCCTGTGGTCCTTCGAGTGCATCTTCCGAGTGCAGCACCGATGGATAGTGCTTCAGCACACCGCTGCGGATGTACCGGTAGCCTTCTTCCACCGGCATTTCGCTGGTTGCACGGTAAATCTCTTTCAGCGCGGCGATAGCCAGCGGGGCGCTATTCACCAACTGCTGTGCCAGTTCGCGCGCGCTATCCATCAGTTCACTCTGGCTGACAACGCGGTTGACGATGCCCCAGCGCAGTGCTTCTTCGGCGCTCATTCGTCTGCCGGTCATCACCATTTCGTTGACGATAGCTGGTGGCAGCAGTTTAGGTAGACGCAGTACGCCGCCGCTGTCAGGCACGATCCCGAGTTTTGCTTCCGGCAGCGCGAAGCTGGCATTTTCCGCACAGACGATAAAATCCGCCGCCAGCGCCAGCTCAAAACCGCCGCCAAACGCGTAGCCGTTTACCGCGGCGATGACCGGCTTATCGAGGTCGAAAATTTCGGTTAAACCGGCGAAGCCGCCTGGGCCAAAATCGGCATCTGGCGCTTCACCTTCGGCCGCCGCTTTTAAGTCCCAGCCCGCAGAAAAGAATTTCTCTCCGCCGCCGGTGATAATTGCTACGCGTAATTCCGGGTCATCACGAAAATTAAGAAAAGCTTCCCCCATTGCAAAGCTGGTTTTAGCGTCAATGGCATTGGCTTTAGGCCGGTCAAGGGTAATTTCCAGGATCGGGCCGTTACGGGTCAGATGTAATGATTCACTCATAGTTCATCTCCAGATAATTAGGTTTCCCGGCCGGAGGAATTCCGACCGGAAGGGTTATTTCAGATTTTTTTTGATTATTTTTCCTGAACAATTGCGCGGCAGGTCGGTTCTTATCTCCATAAAAGAAGGAACCTTGAATTTCGCCATATTGTTTTCGCAGAAGCTAAAGAACTCAGCTTCGCTTAATGTTTCACCCTCATTAAGGACGATAAAAGCTTTAATGGCTTCATCACGGATCGAGTCTTTAATACCGACAATCACAATGTCCTGAATTTTCGGATGCGCAGAAATAATATTTTCCAGCTCGACGCAGGAGACATTTTCCCCACCGCGTTTAATCATGTTGCAGCGTCTGTCGACGAAATAAAAAAAACCGTCCGCATCCTGGTAACCCGAATCACCGGTATGTAACCACCCTTCAGGTTCCAGCGCTTTGGCAGTAGCGTCGGGTTGCGCGTAGTACTCTTTGAAGATTGTTTTTCCCGGCACGCCTTTAATGCAGATTTCGCCAATTTCTCCGGCGGGCAGGGGACGGTTGTGATCGTCACGGATTTCGGCTTCATAGCTAAAACCCACGCGACCAATAGAAGGCCAGCGCCGTTTGTCTCCAGGGCGATCGCCAATAATGCCCACGATGGTTTCGGTCATGCCGTAGGAGGTCAGCAGTCTGACGCCAAAGCGGTCGATAAAGGCATCTTTTTCCTGTTCGGATAAATTGAGATAGAACATCACTTCGCGTAGGTGATGCTGTCTGTCCGTTGGGGCTGCGGGTTGGACCATCAGCGTTCTGATCATCATCGGGATGCATTCGGTGACCGTCGCCTGATATCTACGCACCTGATCCCAGAACGCCCTGGCGCTGTACTTCTCCACCAGCACAAAGGTGCTGCCTGCGGAGAATGCGGCCATGGCAGCCGTACACTGACAGTCGATATGAAAAGCGGGCATCACCGTCATATAGACGTCATCATCGCGCAGAGCGATTTGCCAGGAGGTGTAGTAGCCCGCAAAGCGCAGGTTGTAGTGGGTAATCACCACCCCTTTAGGCCGTGAGGTGGTGCCTGAGGTAAACAGAATTTCCGCCGTATCGTCAGTGGATAACGCAGGCGTATAGCACAGATTAGTCGACTGGCGGGCTTGCAGTTGGGTAAAGTGGCTCACGCCGTCGTCAACCGGAAGCTGCTCGCCAATCAGACAGATATGATTAAGCGGAGTGGTATTTTCCAGCCGTATCTGGCGGTACATAGGATAAAACTCGGCACTGGTGACCAGCAGGCTCACATGGCTGTTTTGCAGGATCCAGGCGCTCTCTTCGCCCAGCAAGCGGGCATTAATCGGCACCATAATGGCGCCAATTTTTGCCAGTCCAAACCAGCAAAAGATAAATTCCGGACAGTTATCCAGATGCAATGCGACCTTGTCGCCCTTGCGGATCCCTAAGGAATGGAAAAGGTTCGCCGTGCGGTTTATCTCTTCATTGAGCGAGGCATAGCTATACTGCCGAACGATTCCTTCGCAGGATTCGAAAATTAACGCCGTTTTATCTCCGTACACCCCGGCCAGGTCGTCCCACATCTGACGTAAGTTTTGTCCGCCAACGATATCCATAATGCTTTATCCACTGAAATCAGGCGTGAGCGCTAACCAACCAGCGGGTCAGCGCGTCGCGTTTATTCCTCAACTCTGGCCAGGCCTTTGCCGACCAGCTCATTTATGTCTGCTTCGCTATAACCAATGTTTTTCAGAATGGCGGTGGTATCCATGCCGTGTGACGGCATGCCACGCCAGATTTTCCCCGGGTTGTTTTTAAATTTCGGCATGATGTTCGGCCCTTTGCAGGTGCGGCCGTCCATCGTTTGCCACTGAGTAATGGATTCACGGGCAACGTACTGCGGGTTGCCTTCCAGTTCAGGAATGGTCAGTACCTTCGCGCAGGCGATATTCAGCTCAGCAAAGCGCGCCTGGACTTCGGCGATGGTGTGCGTTGCCAGCCAGGCGTCCAGTTTCTCTTCCACAAGCGGGCCGTAAGGGCATTCCACGCGATGGATAAGCTGGGTACCTTCCGGGACTTCCGGTGTGCCAAGAATGTGGGCGAGGCCAATATCATTGAAGCACTCGTTGATTTGCGTGATGCCGACCAGCTCCATGACGATATAGCCATCGGCGCATTTATAGAGACCGCAGCCAGCGTAATACGGGTCTTTGCCTTTGGTCATGCGTGGACAAATTTCGCCGCCGTTGAAGTAGTCCATCATGAAGTACTGACCCATACGCAGCATCACTTCGTACATGGCGATATCAATGCTTTCACCCTTACCCGTTTCGCGTACTTTGTGCAGGGCTGCCAGCGCTGCTGTCGTTGCGGTCATCCCGGAGAAGTAATCGGCGGTGTACGGGAAGGCCGGCATCGGCTGATCAACATCACCGTTTTGGATCAAATAGCCGCTGAACGCCTGCGCGATGGTGTTATATGCCGGAAGATTGGTGTACTCCTCGGTACCAAACTGGCCGAAGCCGGAAAGGTGGGCGATAACCAGTTTCGGGTTATGTTCCCACAGCACGTCATCGGTAATGCCGCGGCGAGCAAAGGCGGGGCCTTTACTGGCTTCAATGAAAATATCGGTGGTTTCCATGAGCTTCAGAAACGCTTCCCGGCCTTCATCTTTGAAAATATTCAGCGACAGGGCGTGCAGGTTGCGGCGTGAGAGCTGTGGATAGTTAGGTTGCACGCGGATGGTATCGGCCCATGCGACGTTTTCAATCCAGATAACCTCAGCACCCCATTCGGCGAACATCTGTCCGGCGAACGGGCCGGCAATTTCGATCCCTGAAAAAACCACGCGTAACCCGGCAAGTGGGCCAAAGGTGGGCATTGGTAAATGATTCATAATTTTGCTCCTGGCATTTTTTGTAGGCCCGGTAAGCGCAGCGCCACCGGGCATGTTGCCGGATGGCGGCGTAAACGCCTTATCCGGCCTACGAATCGTGCTGAATTAGCGGTATTGCTTGAGTACCGCACGACCCAACGTCAGGATCTGCATTTCATCAGAGCCACCAGAAACACGGTCAACGCGCAGATCGCGCCAGAAACGCGTGATGCGATGGTTACCCGCGATACCTACACCGCCCAGCACCTGCATGGCGGTATCGACCACTTCAAACGCGGCGTTGGCGCAGAAGTATTTGCACATTGCCGCATCGCCCGAAGTGATGGTGCCGTTATCCGCTTTCCATGCCGCTTCAAGCAGCATGTTTTTCATGGAATTCAGTTTGATCGCCATATGCGCGAACTTCTCCTGAATCAGCTGGAAGCGGCCGATCGTTTCGCCAAACTGCACGCGCTGATTGGCGTAGCGCGCGGCGTCTTCAAAAGCGCACATTGCCGTACCGTAGTTGGTCAGCGCGACGAGGAAACGTTCGTGATCGAACTCTTCTTTCACGCGGTTGAAACCATTACCTTCCCGACCGAACATGTCTTTCTCGTCCAGTTCAACGTCGTCAAAGGTGATTTCACAGCAGCTATCCATGCGCAGACCGAGTTTCTCCAGCTTGTTGACCTTGATACCCGCTTTGCTCATGTCAACGAACCACTCGGTGTAAACAGGTTTATCCGGCGATGCACCATCTCTCGCCATAACCACGATGTACGGGGTATAGGCGCTACTGGTGATAAAGCACTTACTGCCATTAAGATAAACCTTACCATTTTTACGTGTATAAGTGGTTTTCAGGCTGCCAACATCCGATCCCGCTCCCGGTTCGGTGATGGCAGAGTTCCACATCTGCTTACCGGTGCCCTGGAACGCCATGATTTTATCGATTTGTTCCTGAGTCCCTTCACGCAGGAACGTGTTAAAACCGCCCGGTAACTGGTACAGCACGTAGGTTGGTGCGCCCAGGCGTCCGAGTTCCATCCAGACTGCAGCGACGGTAACAAAACCCGCTTCCAGTCCACCGTGTTCTTCAGGAATCAACAGGCTATCGATGCCCATATCCGCCAGTGCTTTAACAAAACGCTCAGGGTAGACGCTGTCGCGATCGCACTCGGCAAAATAAGCTTCCCAGTTCTCACTGGCCATCAGTTCACGAATACCGGCGACAAACAGCTCCTGCTCGTCATTTAAGTTGAAATCCATCTTTCAGCCTCTTGATCAATTGGGTTAATAAGAATTACTTGTCTTTCCAGTGCACTTTGGCGTCTTTAATAAAGGACAGCGTCACCATGATGTTGACGAAGAACAGCGGACATCCTCCGGCGATAATCGCGGTCTGAATCGGCTTCAGCCCACCCAGCGCCAACAGAACGATACCGATGATGCCGACCAGAACGGACCAGCCGATACGCACTAACAGCGGCGGTTCTTCACCATCGCGGACTTCACGACAGGTGGACATCGCCAGGGTGTAAGAGCAGGCGTTAATCAGCGTCACGGTGGCAATAAAGCAGAGGATGAAGAATCCCCACATGGTGGCGGTGCTGAGCGGTAGAGCAGCCCAAGTTTCGATAATGGCGCGCGCCACACCGTGTTGTTCAATCAGCTGCGGGATATTGAGAACGTTTTTATCCATCAGCAGCAGCGTGTTGCTGCCAAGGACTGTCCACAGGATCCAGGTCGACGCGGTCAGGCCCAGCACCATCCCGAAGCACAGTTCACGGACGGTACGACCACGCGAAATACGGGCCAGGAAGATACTCATCTGGATGGCGTAAATGACCCACCACGCCCAGTAGAAGACGGTCCAGCCCTGTGGGAAGCCGCCTTTACCGATGGCATCGGTATAGAACAGCATGCGCGGCAGATACATCAACAGCATGCCGACGGAGTCGGTGAAGTAGTTCATGATGAAGCTGGCGCCGCTGACGATAAACACCCAGCCCAGCATCAGGAAGCTCAGATAGCTACGCACGTCGCTGGCGATCTTGACCCCTTTTTGCAGGCCGCAGGCCACGCAAATGGCGTTCAATATGATCCAGCAGGTAATGATGATTGCGTCTAGTTGCAGCGTATGCGGAATACCGAACAGATACTGCATGCACTCGGTTACCAGCGGAGTGGCCAGACCGAGGCTGGTACCCATCGCGAAGATCAGCGCCACCAGATAGAAGTTATCGACGATGGTGCCGAACAGCCCTTTCGCATGCTTCTCGCCCACTAACGGTACCAGCGTGGAGCTGGGACGGATGACGTCCATCTTGCGCACAAAGAAGAAGTAGGCGAAAGCCACAGAAAGGAAACTGTAGGTTGCCCACGGCAACGGTCCCCAGTGGAACAGGCTGTACGCCAGGCCCAGCTCTTTCGCAGCCGTAGAGTTAGGCGCGAGAGCAAACGGCGGGGTGGAAATGTAGTAGTAGATCTCGATGGAACCCCAGAACAGCACCGCGGCGGATGTACAGGAAGCGAACATCATAAAAATCCAGCTGGTGGTACTAAACTCTGGTTTTTCGTCGCCTAATTTCTTTTTGGCATACGGGCCAAAGACCAACCAGAACCAGCCGAAGAGCATGACGACCATATACCATTCAAATGCCCAGCCCCAGACATTGGTGACATAACTGAATACCGCATTAATAACGACGTTAGCGGCATCAAGATCTCTTACAGTTAGCCAACAAAGTATCCCAACTATTATTAATGGCGGAAAAAAAACCTTCGGTTCAATTCCCGATTTTCTCTTTTCATTTTTCATAAGTGAATTCCAGTGTGAAAACGAAACTTATTTAGCGTGCCCGTGCATGATCGTTTGTTTATTTATTATTAATGATTTGTTGATAACTTTTTAACCTCTGGGAGCGCCTCAGTGAGTAACCCATAATGAGTATTCATATCGGGTGGTTCTGTTATCTTCGTCACACTTTTTTATGCTGAGTAATTAGCTCAAAAATTTGATATTTTTTGTTTATAATCAATTTGTTGTCTGTGGTTTTTTAACTTTTTTAAGTGACTGGCGTTCAATATTGTTGAACCCGCAGACAATATTGAAAATTTTCATATTTGACGTGATTCTTTCAATATTGGTGAGGTGCATAACACTATTGAAAGTTACGAATTTCAATGTGTGACATTTTCAATATTGGTGATTAAGGTTTTATTTCCGAATTAAAGAGCGTGATATCTGTATTTAACACTGCCGATATAAATACGTTTCCTTCATGATTTCTGGAGATGCAATGAAGATAATTACTTGCTACAAATGCGTACCTGATGAACAGGATATTGCGATTAATAATGCTGACGGTTCACTCGATTTCAGCAAAGCGGATGGCAAAATAAGCCAGTATGATCTGAATGCGATCGAAGCTGCTTGTCAGTTGAAACAACAGTCAGGAGAGGCCCAGGTTGTGGCCATGAGCGTCGGCGGCAAAGCGCTGACCAATGCAAAAGGGCGAAAAGATGTGCTTTCCCGTGGCCCAGATGAACTGATTGTTGTTATTGACGATCAATTTGAGCAGGCGCTGCCGCAACAAACTGCCAGCGCGCTGGCTGCCGCCGCGCAAAAAGCAGGTTTCGATCTGCTTATTTGCGGTGACGGTTCTTCCGATCTTTATGCTCAGCAGGTTGGTCTGCTGGTGGGAGAAGCGCTGAACATTCCGGCGATTAACGGCGTGAGTAAAATCCTCTCTCTTACCGACAGCACTCTGACGGTAGAGCGTGAACTGGAAGATGAAGTCGAAACTCTGAGCATTCCGCTTCCGGCGGTGATCGCGGTCTCAACGGACATCAACACCCCACAAATCCCTTCCATGAAAGCCATTCTTGGCGCAGCGAAAAAACCGGTTCAGGTCTGGTCGCCGGCAGATATTGGCCTTAACAGCGCGCAGGCATATTCCGAACAACACGTTGCTGCACCGAAGCAGCGCGAGCGTCAGCGCGTTGTAATTGAAGGTGACGGTGAAGAACAGATTGCCGCGTTTGTCGAGAATCTTCGCAAAATCATTTAATTATCAGGGGATGTTATGAACAAATTTTCCAGTATCTGGGTATTCAGCGATACCCCTTCTCGTCTGCCGGAACTGATGAATGGTGCGCAGGCTTTAGGTGAAAAAGTTAACACGTTTGTGCTGAGTGAAGCGGACTGCGCGACGGCATGCCATTTAGGCGCAGATGATGTCTGGTTACTCAGCGGTAAACCAGAAGAGCGTATGGTCGAAGACTACGCTGATGTGATGGCCGAAACTATTCGTCAGCACAGCGAGGGCGGGGCGGTGCTGCTGCCAAATACGCGTCGCGGCAAGCTGTTAGCGGCAAAACTGGGTTTTCGCTTGTCGGCAGCGGTCTCCAACGACGCCAGTGCAGTCGCCGTGCAGGACGGAAAAGCGGCGGTAAAACATATGGTCTACGGCGGCCTGGCGATGGGGGCAGAAACAATCGCTTCGCCGTTCGCCGTGATAACGCTCAGCAGTGGAACGTTTGACGCGCAGCAACCGGATACCGCCCGCAGCGGCGAGGTGCACACTGTGTCATGGCAGGCTCCGGCTGTAGCCGTTACTCGTACGGCAACTCAGGCACGTCAGAGCAATAGCGTCGATCTCGACAAAGCCCGTCTGGTGGTTAGCGTGGGACGCGGGATCGGCAGCAAAGAAAATATCTCGCTGGCGGAGGCGCTGTGCCAGACGATTGGTGCCGAGCTGGCGTGCTCCCGTCCGGTGGCGGAAAACGAGAAGTGGATGGAACACGAACGCTACGTCGGCATCTCCAACCTGATGCTCAAGCCTGAACTGTATCTGGCCGTGGGGATCTCCGGGCAGATCCAACATATGGTCGGCGCCAACGGTGCGCAGACGATTTTCGCCATCAACAAAGATAAAAATGCGCCGATTTTCCAGTATGCGGATTTTGGCATCGTTGGCGATGCACTGAAGATCCTGCCTGCGCTGACGGCTGCTTTAGCGCGTTAAACCATTTCGGGCAGGATGCGAAGGTGTCCTGCCGCTGACAGGAGTACGTATGTCCGAAGATATCTTTGATGCCATCATCGTGGGTGCAGGTCTGGCGGGTTCGGTTGCGGCGCTGGTGCTGGCTCGGGAGGGCGCACAGGTGCTGGTTATCGAGCGCGGCAATTCTGCTGGCGCGAAGAATGTCACCGGTGGGCGCATGTATGCGCATAGCCTGGAGAACATCATTCCCGGTTTTGCTGAGCAGGCCCCCATTGAACGCATCATCACCCACGAAAAACTCGCCTTTATGACCGACAAAGGGGCGATGACCATCGACTATTGCAACGGCGAAGACGCCAAATCGTCGCAGGTTTCTTACTCTGTCTTACGCAGTAAATTTGACGCCTGGCTGATGGAACAGGCCGAAGAAGCTGGCGCTCAGCTCATCACTGGTATCCGCGTGGATAACGTTGTGCAGCGCGAGGGCAAAGTCGTGGGCGTGGAAGCCGATGGCGATATTCTGGAAGCCAAAGTGGTGATCCTTGCCGACGGAGTGAATTCTCTGTTGGCTGAAAAGTTGGGTATGGCAAAGCGCGTCGAGGCATCGCATGTTGCTGTCGGCGTAAAAGAGCTGATCGAGTTGCCGAAATCGGTAATTGAAGATCGTTTCCAGTTACAAGGGAACGAAGGGGCTGCCTGTCTGTTTGCCGGATCGCCCACCGATGGGTTGATGGGCGGTGGCTTTCTCTATACGAATGAAACGACCCTTTCTCTGGGACTGGTCTGCGGCCTTCATCATCTGAAAGATGCGAAAAAATCGGTTCCGCAAATGCTGGAAGATTTCAAACAACATCCGGCGGTTGCCCCGCTGATCGCCGGTGGCAAGCTGGTGGAATATGCCGCGCACGTCGTACCGGAAGCCGGTATCAACATGCAGCCAGAACTGGTGGGGGACGGCGTACTGATTGCTGGTGACGCTGCCGGAATGTGTATGAACCTCGGCTTTACCATTCGCGGTATGGATCTCGCCATATCCGCAGGTGAAGCGGCGGCGAAAACGGTACTTTCCGCAATGAAGCGCGACGATTTTAGCAAGCAGTCGCTGGAGGAATACCGTCAGCATCTGGACGAAGGCCCGATGCGCGATATGCGCATGTATCAAAAGCTACCCGCTTTTCTTGATAACCCACGCATGTTTACCGCTTATCCGGAAATGGCGGTCAGTATTGCGCGCGACCTGTTCACCGTGGATGGTTCGGCACCGGTGCCAATGCGTAAAAAAATCCTGCGCCATGCGAAGAAAGTGGGCTTCATCAACCTGATGAAAGATGGCCTGAAAGGAGTGACCGTATTATGACATCTCCCGTCAACGTGGACGTCAAACTGGGCGTCAATAAGTTCAATGTGGATGAAGACAGTCCGCATATCATTCTCAAAACCGATCCTGATAAACAGGCGCTGGAGGTGCTGATTAAGGCCTGTCCGGCTGGCCTGTATAAAAAGCAGGATGACGGTAGCGTACGTTTTGATTATGCCGGATGCCTGGAATGCGGAACGTGCCGCATTCTCGGACTGGATACAGCGCTGGAAAAATGGGAATACCCGCGTGGGACGTTTGGCGTGGAGTTCCGCTACGGCTAAACCTGGTGCCGGATGGCGGCTTCGCCTTATCCGGCCTACAGGAACAATGCGTAGGCCTGATAAGCGTAACGTCATCAGGCATTAAGTTAAAATAAAACAGGACATAACCATGCAGCAGCCCAGGAACTTTGATGACATCAAATTCACCTCTATTCACCGCCGGATAATGCTGTGGGGAAGCGGTGGGCCGTTTCTGGATGGTTATGTGCTGGTGATGATTGGCGTGGCATTGGAACAGCTCACGCCAGCATTGAAACTGGATGCGCAGTGGATTGGTCTGCTGGGCGCCGGTACGCTCGCGGGGCTGTTTGTGGGGACGTCGCTGTTTGGCTACATTTCCGACAAGGTCGGGCGGCGCAAAATGTTCATTATCGATATTATCGCCATTGGCGTGATATCGGCGGCAACCATGTTTGTCTCCTCGCCCGTTGAGTTGTTGGTAATGCGCGTGCTGATCGGCATTGTGATTGGTGCCGACTACCCGATCGCCACCTCGATGATCACCGAGTTCTCCAATACCCGCCAGCGCGCTTTCTCCATCGGTTTTATCGCCGCTATGTGGTATGTCGGCGCCACCTGTGCCGATCTGGTCGGCTACTGGTTGTATGATGTTGAGGGCGGATGGCGCTGGATGTTGGGCAGCGCGGTGATCCCCTGCATTTTGATCCTGATTGGGCGTTTCGATCTTCCTGAATCGCCGCGCTGGCTGCTGCGTAAAGGTCGGGTGAAAGAGTGTGAGGAGATGATGATCAAACTGTTCGGCGAACCGGTGGTGTTCGACGAAGAAGCGCCGCAGGAGACGCGCTTTCTTCAGCTATTTAATCGCCGTCATTTCCCGTTTGTACTGTTTGTCGCCGCTATCTGGACTTGTCAGGTGATCCCGATGTTTGCCATTTATACCTTTGGTCCGCAGATTGTGGGGCTGCTGGGGCTTGGTGCCGGGAAAAGCGCCGCGTTAGGAAATGTGGTAATCAGCTTATGCTTTATGTTGGGGTGCATTCCTCCCATGTTCTGGCTTAATAGCGCGGGCCGACGACCGCTGTTAATTGGCAGCTTCATTATGATGACGCTGGCGCTGGCCGTGCTGGGGTTAATCCCTGATATGGGCGCGTGGCTGGTGGTGCTGGCGTTTGCCGTATACGCGTTTTTCTCTGGGGGACCAGGAAACCTGCAATGGCTATACCCTAACGAACTGTTTCCCACCGATATTCGTGCGTCTGCCGTCGGGGTGATTATGTCCTTAAGCCGTATCGGCACCATTGTTTCAACCTGGGCGCTGCCGGTGTTCATCACCAAATACGGGATCAGTAATGTCATGCTGATGGGGGCGGGCATTTCGCTGATTGGCCTGCTCGTGTCCATCGCTTTCGCCCCGGAAACGCGAGGTCTGACGCTGGCGCAAACCAGCCAAATGACGATCCGCAGTAAGCCCGTGACCAAGGCGGGTTATTAGGAGTGTTCTGTATTTTCCCTGCAACTCAGTCAGTTAGCCTACAGTTAACGGGTATATCACTGAAAACGACTGAAAAGCAGGGAGAACACCATGCAAAAACATATTCTGATCACCTCTATTTTTACCGCAGCAGCACTGTTCACCGTAGCCGGTTGCTCCTCGAACCAGGCGGTTAAAACGACCGATGGCAAAACAATCGTGACCGACGGCAAACCGCAAGTTGATGATGATACAGGCCTGGTGTCGTACAAAAATGCGCAAACGGGTAAGACGGAACAAATTAACCGCGATCAGGTTAAAGATATGAGCGAACTGGATAACTAGTTCAGTTTTCTCCATTCAACCACTCAATAATATTGACTGTTAGCCTGCGGATTAACTGACTAAACTCACTGTTATTACAATAATGCAGTGAAACAGGCTAATCATGATCCTCATCATTTATGCGCATCCCTATCCGCAGCACTCGCATGCGAATAAGCGGATGCTTGAACAGGCAAGGACGCTGGAGGGCGTGGAGATCCGCTCGCTCTACCAGCTTTACCCCGACTTCAATATCGATATTGCCGCTGAACAGGATGCGCTGGCGCGCGCTGATTTGATTATCTGGCAGCATCCTATGCAATGGTATAGCACACCTCCCTTACTCAAGCTGTGGATGGACAAGGTCCTTTCGCACGGTTGGGCATATGGCCACGGCGGGACTGCGCTCCACGGTAAACATCTGCTGTGGGCAGTGACGACCGGCGGCGGCGAAAACCACTTTGATATTGGCTCCCACCCCGGATTTGATGTGCTTTCCCAGCCCTTACAGGCAACGGCGCTCTACTGTGGGCTCAAATGGCTGCCGCCGTTTGCGATGCACTGTACGTTTATCTGTGATGATGAAACTCTGCAGGCGCAGGCGCGTCATTACAAACAGCGTCTGTTGGAGTGGCAGGAGGTTCATCATGGATAACCATACGCTAATACAGGCGCTGATTTATCTCGGATCGGCGGCGCTGATTGTCCCCATTGCCGTGCGACTGGGACTAGGGTCAGTGCTGGGGTATCTCATCGCAGGGTGCATTATTGGACCCTGGGGCCTGAGGATGGTGACCGACGCTGAATCAATCCTGCATTTTGCCGAGATCGGCGTGGTGCTGATGCTGTTTGTCATCGGTCTGGAGCTGGATCCGCAACGTTTGTGGAAACTGCGGGCCTCGGTGTTCGGTGGTGGTGCGCTGCAGATGGTGGTATGCGGCGGTCTGATTGGTTTGTTCTGTATGTTCCTCGGCCTGCGCTGGCAGGTAGCGGAACTGATCGGCATGACGCTGGCGCTTTCCTCCACGGCTATTGCTATGCAGGCGATGAATGAACGGAACCTGATGGTTTCGCAAATGGGACGCAGCGCGTTTGCCGTGCTGCTGTTCCAGGATATCGCCGCTATTCCTCTGGTGGCGATGATCCCATTACTTGCGGCGAGCGGCGCATCGACAACGCTTGGGGCGTTTGCGCTCTCCGCCCTTAAGGTGGCGAGCGCCCTGGTGCTGGTGGTGTTGCTGGGGCGTTATGTGACGCGTCCAGCCTTGCGTTTTGTCGCTCGCTCTGGCCTGCGGGAAGTATTCAGTGCCGTTGCGCTGTTCCTCGTTTTTGGCTTCGGTCTGTTGTTGGAAGAGGTTGGACTGTCGATGGCGATGGGGGCGTTCCTGGCCGGTGTGCTGCTGGCAAGCTCTGAGTATCGTCACGCGCTGGAAAGCGATATTGAGCCATTTAAAGGGCTGCTGCTGGGACTGTTTTTCATCGGTGTCGGGATGTCTATCGACTTTGGTACGCTGATTGATAATCCCTTGCGCATTATCATTCTGTTGGTCGGTTTCCTGGTTATCAAAACCGTCATGCTGTGGCTGATAGCGAAACCCTTACAGGTGCCGAACAAGCAGCGCAGATGGTTTGCCGTGTTATTAGGGCAGGGCAGTGAGTTTGCCTTCGTGGTGTTTGGCGCGGCGCAAATGGCAAACGTGCTTGATCCTGATTGGGCGAAATCTCTGACGCTGGCGGTGGCGCTGTCGATGGCGGCGACGCCGATTTTACTGGTAATTCTGACGCGTCTGGAAAAATCGGCGACCGGTGAAGAGCGGGAAGCAGATGAAATCGACGAGGAACAACCTCGGGTGATCATCGCCGGGTTTGGGCGATTTGGTCAGATAACCGGTCGTCTGTTGTTGTCGAGCGGGGTCAAAATGGTGGTTCTTGATCATGACCCGGACCATATCGAAACGCTGCGTAAATTCGGCATGAAGGTTTTCTATGGCGATGCGACGCGGATGGATCTGCTGGAGTCTGCCGGGGCGGCTAAAGCTGAAGTTATTATTAACGCCATTGACGATCCGCAAACCAGCCTGCAACTGACCGAAATGGTGAAACAGTATTTCCCGCATCTGCAAATTATTGCCCGTGCGCGCGACGTGGATCATTACATCCGCTTGCGCCAGGCTGGCGTGGAGATGCCGGAACGTGAAACCTTTGAGGGCGCGCTGAAGACCGGACGTTTGGCACTGGAAGGTCTTGGGCTTGGACGCTATGAAGCGCGTGAGCGGGCCGATGTATTCCGCCGCTTCAACACGCTGATGGTTGAGGAGATGGTGAAAGGGGAAAATGACGCAACGTCCCGCGCGGCGGTATATAAACGCACCAGCGAAATGCTGAGTGAAATTATTGCGGAAGATCGTCAGCACTTATCATTAATTCAACGCCATGGCTGGCAAGGCACGGATGAAGGTAAGCATACGGGCGACGTCGCCGATGAGCCGGAAGTGAAACCGTCAGCATAGGGTAAAAAATGTGATGTTCTGCAAACTTTACTGCTAATTGGCTGTTTTTGAACTACTGTAATGCTGGCGTACCACCTTAAATAGGTCGGTTCGCCAGCAGAACGGAAAATTTTCATGCTCATCCTCTTTCCGCCAGTCGACGAAAGATTGCGCTTTCCGTATAGTGGCGACAATTTTTTTGTATCCGGGAAACATTCAATGATCAGTCTGATTGCGGCGTTAGCGGTAGATCGCGTCATCGGTATGGAAAATGCCATGCCATGGAACCTACCTGCCGATCTCGCCTGGTTTAAACGTAACACCTTAAACAAGCCGGTTGTTATGGGACGCCACACGTGGGAATCCATCGGGCGACCGTTGCCAGGGCGTAAAAATATCGTCATCAGCAGCAAGCCTGGCACCGACGATCGCGTGCAGTGGGTGAAGTCTGTTGAGGAAGCGATCGCGGCCTGTGGCGATGAACCTGAAATCATGGTTATTGGCGGTGGGCGTGTGTATGAGCAGTTCCTGCCGAAAGCGCAGAAACTGTATCTGACACACATTGATGCGGAAGTTGAAGGGGATACGCATTTCCCGGACTACGAACCGGATGACTGGGAATCGGTGTTCAGTGAATTCCACGATGCTGACGCGCAAAACTCCCACAGCTACTGCTTCGAGATTTTGGAACGTCGTTAATGTGGATGCCTGATGGCGTTGCGCTAATCAGGCCTACAGATTGCACATTCGTCTGCCGGATTAGGTGTAAGCACCGCCATCCGGCAGACGGCTATCAGGCGTTGACGGCCTCGCCGGGATCCAGATTCAGATGGCGATTTGATGGCTGTACAAAGTACTGTTTGTCTTCCCAGCGCAGACAGGTGAGATCCCCGCCCCAGCAACACCCCGTATCTAACGCGTAAATACCTTCTGGCGTGCCTTTGCCCTCCAGCGATGCCCAGTGCCCGAATGCAATGCTATAGGCTTCACTGACCGGTCCGGGAATGGCAAACCACGGCTTCAGCGGGGCAGGCGCATCTTCTGGCGACTCTTTGCTGTACATGTCCAACTGACCGTTGGGGAAGCAGTAACGCATGCGGGTAAACGCGTTGGTAATAAAACGCAGGCGCGCCAGCCCCGTCAGTTCCGGGGTCCAGTTATTTGGCATGTCGCCGTACATGGCATCAAGGAAGAATGGATAAGAATCGCTCGACAGCACGGCTTCAACATCGCGAGCACAGTCCTTCGCCGTCTGCAGATCCCACTGTGGGGTAATCCCTGCATGCGCCATGACCAGTTTCTTCTCTTCATCAACCTGCAACAGCGGCTGGCGACGTAGCCAGTTAAGCAGCGTGTCAGCATCCGGTGCCTCAAGCAGCGGCGTGAGCCGGTCTTTTGGTTTATTACGGCTGATGCCAGCAAACACGGCCAGCAGGTGTAAATCGTGATTACCGAGGACTAACCGTACGCTGTCGCCCAGCGATTTAACGTAGCGCAAAACGTCTAACGACCCTGGCCCACGCGCGACCAGATCGCCGGTGAGCCATAAGGTGTCTTGTTCTGGATTAAAGTCAACCTGGTGCAGCAAGGCTACCAGTTCATCGTAACAACCGTGAACGTCGCCAATGAGGTATGTTGCCATAGCTATTGTTTTAATGAATGAGTGTAGGAACGGCGAGTCGGAACACGGGAATGTCGATAGTAAAGGCGATCCCTTGTTCATCGATCATTTCGTAATGACCCTGCATGGTGCCCAGCGGTGTTTCAATCACCGCACCGCTGGTGTACTGGTACTCTTCGCCAGGTTCAATGTGGGGCTGAACGCCAACCACGCCTTCGCCCTGAACTTCGGTTTCACGGCCATGACCATTGGTGATCAACCAATAACGCCCCAACAGCTGCACAGGCGCTCGCCCCAAATTGCGGATAGTCACGGTATAAGCAAAAACGTAACGTTCATCATCAGGTGAGGATTGCGCCTCAATGTAGACGCTTTGTACCTGAATGCACACTCGGGGCGAATTGATCATGTTTAACTCTCCTTCGATGGCGCGTTTTCTGACAGATAGTTAGCCATCCGGCAGTATTGCGCGACAGAGATATTTTCCGCTCGCATCGCCGGATCAACGCCCAGCTCTGTTAGTACTTCAACGCTAAACAGGTTACCGAGACTATTACGTACCGTTTTGCGACGCTGATTAAACGCTTCAGTGGTAATACGGCTCAGCACACGAACATCTTTAACGGGGTACGGCATTGTCGCGTGAGGGACCAGACGTACCACGGCGGAATCGACTTTAGGCGCAGGCGTAAATGCGGATGGCGGCACTTCAAGTACCGGGATCACATTGCAGTAATACTGCGCCATGACGCTTAATCGACCATACGCTTTACTGTTTGGCCCTGCAACCAGACGGTTGACCACCTCTTTTTGCAACATGAAATGCATGTCGGCGATGGCATCAGTATAGAAAAAAAGATGGAACATGAGCGGCGTGGAGATGTTGTACGGCAGGTTGCCGAATACGCGCAGCGGCTGACCCATCGTTTGTGCGAGTTCGCCGAAGTTCATGGTCATGGCATCTTGCTGATAAATCGTCAGCTTCGGCCCTAAAAACGGGTGTGTTTGCAGGCGGGCGGCGAGATCGCGGTCCAGCTCAATGACCGTGAGCTTGTCCAGGCGTTCGCCTACAGGTTCGGTCAACGCTGCCAGGCCCGGGCCGATTTCGACCATAGCCTGACCTTTCTGCGGGTTGATAGCAGAGACAATACTTTCGATCACAAACTGATCGTTGAGGAAGTTTTGCCCGAAACGTTTACGGGCTAAGTGGCCCTGATGGACTCGATTATTCATTGGTATTAACAATCATTTTGATGGCGAGATTAAGCGCCGTAATAAAACTGCCGACATCTGCTTGCCCACGACCCGCAAGTTCAAGCGCGGTGCCGTGATCGACGGATGTGCGAATAAAGGGCAGGCCCAGCGTGATATTCACACCGCGACCAAATCCCTGGTATTTTAGCACGGGGAGACCCTGATCGTGGTACATTGCCAGCACGGCATCCGCGTGGTCGAGATATTTGGGCTGAAACAGCGTATCTGCGGGCAGCGGGCCGTTTAATTTCATCCCCTGCGCACGCAGTTCATCAAGGACCGGAATGAGGGTGTCTATCTCTTCCGTTCCCATATGACCACCTTCACCGGCATGCGGGTTAAGACCGCACACCAGAATATGCGGATCGGCAATGCCAAACTTGGTGCGCAAATCATGATGCAAAATACCGATCACTTCCTTAAGCAGAGCAGGCGTAATGGCGTCGGCAACGGCTCTGAGCGGCAAATGAGTGGTTGCCAGGGCAACGCGCAGCGCTTCAGTCGCCAGCATCATGACGACTTTCTTCGCCTGTGAGCGCTCTTCAAAAAACTCGGTATGTCCGGTAAACGGGACGCCTGCGTCATTGATTACGCCCTTGTGTACCGGACCGGTAATCAGCGCCGCAAACTCACCTTGCAGACAACCATCGCAGGCGCGAGCCAGCGTATCCACCACATATTGTCCGTTCTCTACCGCCAACTGACCCGCGATAACAGGCGCCCGCAGAGCAATCGGCAACAGCGTCAACGTACCTGCTGATTGCGGTCTGGCTGGGGTATCTGGAGAGTATGGGAGGAGTGAAAGCGGTAAACCGAGCATTGCTGCCCGGTCACTGAGGAGTGCGGCATCCGCACAGACAACGAGTTCTACAGGCCACTCACGCTGGGCGAGCTGAACCACCAGGTCCGGGCCAATCCCGGCGGGTTCGCCGGGAGTGATCACAACGCGTTGAATACGAGTCATTAGTTGCTCAGAACTTTAACGTAGGCGCTGGCGCGCTGTTCCTGCATCCAGGTCGCAGCTTCTTCCGAGAATTTACGGTTCATCAGCATACGATAAGCTCTGTCTTTCTGCGCCGCGTCAGTTTTATCAACGTTACGCGTGTCCAGCAGCTCGATCAGATGCCACCCGAAAGAGGAGTGCACCGGGGTACTCATCTGGCCTTTCTGAAGTTTGGTCAGCGCATCGCGGAAAGCGGGATCGAAAATATCCGCTGCAGCCCAGCCCAGATCGCCGCCCTGGTTGGCAGAACCCGGATCCTGAGAAAACTCTTTAGCCGCTGCCGCGAAGGTTGTTTTACCGCTCTTAATATCAGCTGCGATTTGTTCCAGCTTCAGACGCGCCTGTTGATCGGTCATGATCGGCGATGGCTTGAGCAGAATATGGCGGGCATGAACTTCAGTCACGGAGATGCTCTGGCTTTGACCACGCATATCGTTAACTTTCAGGATGTGGAAGCCGACACCAGAACGAATTGGGCCGATGATATCGCCTTTTTTCGCGGTGCTTAGCGCCTGGGCAAAGATGCCCGGCAGCTCCTGAATACGTCCCCAACCCATCTGGCCGCCTTTCAGCGCCTGCTGGTCAGCGGAATAGGTGATAGCCAGTTTGCCGAAATCACTACCGTTACGCGCTTCATCAACAACAGAGCGCGCCTGACTTTCAGCCGCGTTAACCTGGTCAGAAGTTGGGTTTTCCGGTAATGGGATCAGAATGTGGCTCAGGTTCAGCTCGGTGCTGGCATCGTTTTGGTTGCCGACCTGCTGCGCCAGGGCATCCACTTCCTGAGGCAGGATAGTAACGCGACGGCGAACTTCGTTGTTACGCACTTCAGAGATGGTCATCTCTTTGCGGATCTGGTTACGATAGGTCGAATAGCTTAAGCCATCCTGTGCCAGACGGCTGCGCATCTGATCCAGCGTCATGTTGTTTTGCTTGGCGATGTTGGCAATCGCCTGATCCAGTTGCTCGTCAGAGATTTTAACACCCATCTTCTGACCCATCTGCAGGAGGATTTGATCCATGATCAAACGTTCCAGGATCTGATGACGCAGCGTGGCGTCGTCCGGTAATTGTTGACCAGCCTGACCCGCATTAAGTTTTACTGACTGCATTAAGCCATCGACGTCGCTTTCCAGTACGACGCCGTTATTGACGACGGCTGCGACTTTATCGACTACCTGCGGGGCAGCGAAACTGGTATTCGCGATCATGGCGATACCGAGAAGCAGCGTTTTCCAGTTCTTCATACTTTTTCCATTTCAATTAACCGCAAAGCGGATTACGTTGTAAATCAATCAGATCATAAAGAGCTTTGATACGGTAAAATGTTCGAACGTAACATTTGGTTGGTGCCGAGACCGTAGTTGGAACTCAGGCCGCGTAGTTCGATATTAAAGCCGATCGTGTTGTCATAAACTGCATGTTTCTGAGTGTCATCCCAGCCGTTCAGCTTACGTTCGTAGCCGAAGCGAATGGCGTAACAGCAGGAGTTGTACTGCAGACCCAGCATGGAATCCGCTTCTTTGTTCACGTTGGTATCAAAGTAGTAAGCCCCGACAATCGACCAGCGGTCGGCGATCGGGAAGCTTGCTACCGCACCCACCTGTGAAATCCCGTTTTTATACTGCTCTGCTGTAGAGTAGTAAGACGGCAGGGTTGCCTGGATATATTCAGAGCTGGCATAACGGTAGTTCAGCTGCAGCATACGGTTTTCGTCGCGGCGGTATTCGATACTGCTGCTGCTGGTTGCAACGCTGTCCAGACGCGTGTCGTACTGGATCCCACTGCGTAAACCCCAGCGATCGGAGATGCGCCAGTAGGTGTCACCAGCCCATACCAGTGAGCCCGTTTTGTCGTCATTCTCCCATTTAATGTTGTCATCGCCAGTGCGAGACTCGGTGAAATAGTAGATTTGACCCACAGAAATATTAAAACGTTCAACGGCCGCGTCATCATAAACGCGAGATGTGACCCCGGTCGTGACCTGGTTGGCAGATGCGATGCGGTCCAGACCGCCATAGGTGCGATCGCGGAACAGGCCGCTGTAGTCAGATTGCAGCAGGGACGAGTCATAGTTAAAAATATTACTTTGATCGCGATACGGTACGTACAGGTACTGCGCTCGCGGCTCCAGCGTCTGGGTATATCCCGGGGCCAGCATTTCCATATCGCGTTCGAAGACCAGTTTACCGTCAACTTTAAACTGCGGCATGACGCGGTTGACGGAATCTTCCAGGGAATTCGCCGCGTTAAGGGTATTTAAATTATCCGGATTAGGATTGTTACGATAATTATTTCTTGCGAATGCTTGATACTCGCTGATGTTGTTTTGCTGATAGTGCGTTGCCAACAGCTTCAGCTCAGTGTTGATACTTCCCCAATTATTCGACAATGGTAGATTGATGGTCGGTTCAAGGTGTAAACGAGTTGCTTCCGGCCTGTTGTCGTTGGTATTAACGAAATGGACTGCCTGACCATAAATCCGGGTGTCAAACGGACCCACATCATTCTGGTAGTAGTTGACGTCTAACTGCGGCTGCGCAGAGTAACTGTTACTGTTTTGTGCGTCGAAGACCTGGAACTGCTTGGTCGAAACCGTCGCGTCAAAGTTTTGTACCGCATAGCCGACGCTGAATTTTTGCGTGGCGTAGCCGTCGGTACTGGAACCGTACTTGTTGTCAAAGTCGTTAAAGTAGCTGGTGTCGCTGACCTTGGTGTAGTCAACGTTGAAACGCCACACCTGATCCATCACACCAGAGTGTTGCCAGTAGAACAGCCAGCGGCGGGAATTGTCATCCTTCGGATGTTCATCCTCGTACACTTTATCGGAATTCAGATAGTCGAACTCCATCAGACCTGCACCCGCCTGGGTGAGGTAGCGGAATTCGTTCTCCCACATGATACCGCCACGACGGTGCATATAATGCGGCGTGATGGTGGCGTCCATATTGGGCGCAATGTTCCAATAATACGGGAGATAGAACTCAAAATAGTTGTTGGTAGAGTATTTTGCGTTCGGGATCAGGAAACCAGAGCGACGCTTATCGCCGACGGGTAACTGTAAATAAGGACTGTAAAAGACCGGAACCGGACCCAGTTTAAAACGGGCGTTCCAGATCTCTGCGACCTGTTCTTCACGGTCGTGAATGACTTCGCTACCGACGACGCTCCAGGTATTGGAACCTGGCAGACAGGAGGTGAAGCTACCGTTTTCCAGAATGGTATAGCGGTTTTCCCCACGCTGCTTCATCAGATCGGCTTTTCCGCGCCCCTGACGGCCTACCATCTGATAATCACCTTCCCAGATGTTGGTATCTTTGGTATTCAGATTAGACCAGCCCTTCGGCCCCTTCAGAATAACCTGATTGTCATCATAATGGACATTGCCCAGCGCATCGACGGTACGAACTGGCTCCGGCTGGCCTTCTGCCTGCTTCTGATGAAGCTGCACTTCGTCGGCCTGCAGGCGGCTGTTACCCTGTGCGATGTCCACATTGCCGGTAAACACCGCGTCATCCGGGTAATTCCCTTTCGCGTTGTCAGCAGTGATGGTGACGGGTAATTCATTAGTCTCGCCCTGTACCAGAGGACGGTCATAGCTTGGCACGCCCAGCATACACTGTGAGGCGAGATCGGCTGCCAGACCCTGATGGCTATAGAGGGCGCTGGCAATCATGGTGGCCAGAAGAGTGGGAATACGTTTTTTCATACGTTGTATTTATTGTTCCATCATCAGTAGCGTCGCGCGTGACAAACGGTCACAGCCTAACTTATCTCATCTTCACTTCGCTAGTATTAATCCTGCCCATTTTATCCCGCCACCTTTCAAGCTGCATCTTCGTTCCAGACGAATTGGTCACTGCGTTGCCGCCTTGTTGCAACTCGAAATCCAACGGGTATAGCGTTTGTGGTGTTAGGCACGGCATAGAATGACAGGTATGATAATGCAAATTATAGGCGATGTCCCACAATTGACCGCAGCCGTAAATCGGTAAAAGCACCTTATATTGTGGGACATATCCTGGCTGAGAGCAGAAAGATTTGGGGAGTCTATGCAGTATTGGGGAAAGATAATTGGTGTCGCCGTGGCCTTAATGATGGGCGGCGGCTTCTGGGGTGTGGTTCTGGGCCTGTTAGTTGGCCACATGTTCGACAAAGCCCGCATGCGCAAAATGGCGTGGTTTGCCAACCAGCGTGAACGCCAGGCGCTGTTTTTTGCCACCACTTTTGAGGTGATGGGGCATCTGACCAAATCCAAAGGTCGCGTCACGGAAGCCGATATCCATATCGCCAGTCAATTGATGGATCGAATGAATTTGCACGGTGACTCGCGTACCGCCGCGCAACATGCCTTCCGGGTGGGAAAATCGGACAATTACCCATTACGTGAAAAAATGCGTCAGTTTCGCAGCGTCTGTTTTGGTCGCTTCGATCTGATCCGCATGTTTCTGGAGATTCAGATCCAGGCGGCTTTTGCCGATGGGTCGTTGCATCCGAACGAGCGTGAAGTGCTGTATGTGATTGCTGAAGAGTTGGGGATCTCACGTACCCAGTTTGATCAGTTTCTGCGCATGATGCAGGGCGGCGCCCAGTTTGGCGGCGGATATCAGCAGCAGTCCGGCGGCGGTGGCTGGCAGCAGACGCAACGCGGTCCGACGCTGGAAGACGCCTGCAATGTGCTGGGTGTGAAAGCGACCGATGATGCGACCACTATTAAGCGTGCATACCGTAAGCTGATGAGCGAGCACCATCCGGACAAACTGGTGGCGAAAGGCCTGCCGCCAGAAATGATGGAAATGGCGAAGCAAAAAGCGCAGGAAATTCAAAAAGCTTACGAGCTAATTAAAGAACAGAAAGGTTTTAAATAATTGTTATGCCGGGTGGCAGCTAGCGCCTTATCCGGCCTACGTTAATGAATGTAGGCCGGGCAAGCGAAGCACCCGGCCTAAATGGGTCCTGCGTTTAAAAATCTGCTGGAACTTTAAACGTCATACTGTTGCCGTATTCGGGATGCGTGATAGTTAACATCTCTGCATGCAGCAGCAGGCGCGGCGCTAACGCCAGGGCCTGTGGCGGGGCGTAGAAGCGGTCGCCCAGGATCGGATGCCCTAATGCCAGCATATGCACACGTAACTGGTGGGAGCGTCCGGTAATGGGTTTGAGCACGACCCGGGCGGTGTTATCTTCCGCGAACTCCACCACTTCATACTCGGTCTGCGCCGATTTTCCGGTCTCATAACACACTTTCTGCTTTGGCCGATTCGGCCAGTCGCAAATCAGCGGTAAATCAACCAGCCCCTCGGCCGGAGCGGGATGTCCCCAGACGCGTGCGACATACTGTTTCTTCGGCTCGCGTTCGCGAAACTGGCGCTTTAGCTCGCGCTCTGCCGCTTTAGTTAGCGCCACTACAATCACGCCGCTGGTTGCCATATCCAGACGATGTACGGATTCAGCCTGAGGATAATCGCGCTGAATACGCGTCATCACGCTGTCTTTGTGTTCATCCAGACGACCCGGCACGGACAACAAGCCGCTCGGCTTGTTGACCACCATAATGTGCTCATCCTGATACAGGATAACCAGCCAGGGTTCTTGCGGCGGATTATAGTTTTCCATCCCCATGTCAGGCTCCGTTACTGATGCGTCACGACGATCAGGCGCAGGGCATCCAGACGCCATCCCGCCTGATCCAGGCTTTCCATCACCTGCTGACGATTGCTTTCAATGGCGCTGAGTTCGTCATCACGGATGTTCGGGTTAACGGCACGCAGCGCTTCCAGACGGGAGAGTTCAGCCGTCAGCTTCTCGTCCGCTTCTTTGCGCGCCGCGTCGATCAGCGCGCGGGCCGATTTTTCTACCTGCGCTTCACCGAGTTGCAGAATGGCATGCACATCCTGCTGTACGGCGTTGACCAGTTTACTGCCGGTGTGGCGGTTAACGGCGCTGAGCTGACGGTTAAAGGTTTCGAATTCAACCTGCGCGGCAAGGTTGTTGCCGTTTTTGTCCAGCAGCATGCGTACCGGGGTTGGCGGCAGGAAGCGGTTTAACTGCAGCTGTTTTGGCGCTTGCGCTTCAACGACGTAGACCAGTTCAACCAGCAGAGTACCGACTGGTAATGCTTTGTTTTTCAGCAAAGAAATGGTGCTGCTTCCGGTGTCGCCGGAGAGGATCAGATCCAGACCATTACGGATCAGCGGATGCTCCCAGGTAATAAACTGCGCGTCTTCACGCGACAGGGCAACATCACGCTCAAACGTAATGGTGCAGCCATCTTCCGGCAGCCCAGGGAAATCCGGCACCAGCATATGATCGGACGGTGTCAGCACGATCAAATTGTCGCCACGGTCATCCTGATTAATACCAACGATATCAAACAGGTTCATGGCGAAGGCGATCAGGCTGGTATCGTCGTCCTGTTCTTCAATACTCTCAGCCAGCGCCAGCGCTTTTTCGCCGCCGTTAGAGTGGATCTCCAGCAGGCGATCGCGACCTTGCTCCAGCTGTGCTTTCAGCGCGTCATGCTGTTCGCGACAGGTTTTGATCAGATCGTCAAAGCCATCGGTGTTTTCTGGCTCAGCCAGGTAGCCGATCAGATTGTTATATACCGTGTCATAGATGGTACGTCCGGTCGGGCAAGTGTGTTCGAACGCATCCAGACCTTCGTGGTACCAACGCACCAGCACGGATTGCGCGGTTTTTTCCAGGTATGGAACGTGGATCTGGATATCATGCACCTGACCAATACGGTCCAGACGGCCAATACGCTGTTCCAGCAGGTCCGGATTGAACGGCAGATCAAACATCACCAGATGGCTGGCGAACTGGAAGTTACGCCCTTCGGAGCCGATTTCAGAGCACAGCATCACCTGGGCGCCGCTATCTTCTTCGCTAAACCAGGCCGCAGCGCGGTCACGTTCAATGATCGACATCCCTTCATGGAACACGGCGGCGCGGATACCTTCGCGCTCGCGCAGAACCTGCTCCAGCTGAAGCGCAGTGGTGGCTTTCGCGCAGATGACCAGAACTTTTTGCGAGCGGTGGCTGGTCAGGTAGCCCATCAGCCATTCCACGCGCGGGTCAAAGTTCCACCAGGTGCCGGTGTCGCCTTCGAATTCCTGATAAATCTGCTCCGGGTAGAGCATGTCGCGCGCGCGGTCTTCCGCACTCTTACGCGCGCCCATAATGCCGGAGACTTTAATGGCCGTCTGGTATTGGGTTGGCAACGGCAATTTGATGGTATGCAGCTCGCGTTTAGGGAAGCCTTTCACACCGTTACGGGTATTTCGGAACAGCACGCGGCTGGTGCCGTGGCGGTCCATCAGCATTGAAACCAGCTCCTGACGCGCGCTCTGGGCGTCTTCGCTGTCGCTGTTTGCCGCCTGCAATAACGGCTCAATGTCCTGTTCGCCAATCATGTCACCTAACATGTTCAGCTCATTGTTACTCAGCTTGTTGCCAGCCAGTAACATGGCGACGGCGTCGGCGACCGGACGGTAATTTTTCTGTTCTTCAACAAACTGGGCGAAATCGTGGAAGCGGCTTGGATCCAGTAGACGCAGGCGCGCAAAGTGGCTTTCCAGGCCCAGCTGTTCCGGCGTTGCGGTCAGCAGCAGGATGCCTGGTACGCGCTCTGCCAGCTGTTCAACGGCCATATATTCACGGCTGGGCGCGTCTTCGCTCCACACCAGGTGATGGGCTTCATCGACAATCAGCAGATCCCATTCGGCATCACACAGGTGCTCCAGACGCTGTTTACTGCGACGGGCAAAGTCCAGCGAACAGATAACCAACTGTTCGGTTTCAAACGGGTTGTAGGCATCGTGCTGCGCTTCGGCATAACGCTCATCATCAAACAGCGCAAAGCGCAGGTTGAAACGACGCAGCATTTCGACCAGCCACTGGTGCTGTAACGTCTCCGGGACGATGATCAGCACGCGCTCCGCGGCGCCTGACAGCAGCTGTTGATGCAGGATCATCCCAGCTTCAATGGTTTTACCTAAACCCACTTCGTCTGCCAGCAACACGCGAGGGGCATGACGACGGCCGACATCATGGGCAATGTTGAGCTGGTGGGGGATCAAGCTGGTACGTTGGCCACGCAAACCACTCCACGGCATACGGTACTGTTCGCTCTGAAATTTACGTGCGCGATAGCGCAGCGCAAAGCGGTCCATACGGTCAATCTGGCCGGCAAACAGGCGATCCTGGGGTTTACTGAAAACCAGTTTGCTGTCGAGCAGCACTTCACGCAGCGTTACATCGGTTTCTTCGGTATCAAGGCGGGTTCCGATATAGGCAAGCAGGCCATTTTCTTCTTTTACTTCATCGACATGCAGTTGCCAGCCTTCATGGCTCGTGATCGTGTCGCCAGGGTTGAACATCACGCGGGTCACGGGGGAATCACTGCGCGCATACAGACGGTTTTCACCCGTCGATGAGAAAAGTAAAGTGACGGTTCGCGCATCCATGGCGACAACAGTACCAAGTCCCAATTCGCTTTCTGTATCGCTGATCCAGCGTTGACCAAGTGTAAAAGGCATATATGTTCGGCTCTATATCTTTAATTGCAGGCAATACTCGTCATTTTCCGGGCTAGTCCCCGTTATTGAGAGCATACGACCCCGCTACCAGGCTAATAAATCAGTGGTAGGGGTGTTAAATAGGTCCAGGAATGGAAAGGGCGCTATGGTACTGGATGGCGGCGGTTTCGTCACGCGTCAAAATAACCCCAGTTGTCCTGTGAGTAGTGTAGCAAAATTATCGTCAATAAAGGGAAGAATTCCCTCGGCAACCGGCTGGATCTGGCGGGTCAGATAATGCTCGTAATCAAGTGCAGATAGCTGATAATCAACAGGTTCAGGTCCATTTATCGTCCAGACATATTTAATCGTGCCACGATTCTGATACTGCTGCGGACGCCCCAGTTTGACGTTCTGCTCATCGGCGAGCCGCGCGGCGCGAACGTGCGGCGGAACATTCCGCTGGTATTCGCTCAACGGGCGGCGCAGGCGTTTGCGGTACACCAGGTGTTCATCCAGTTCACCCGCCATCAGACGGTCGATAGTCTCGCGAACAAACTCTTGATAAGGCTCGTTACGAAAAATTCGCAGGTACAGCTCCTGCTGAAACTGCTGGGCCAGCGGCGTCCAGTCGGTGCGTACCGTTTCCAGACCTTTAAATACCATGCGTTGCTCAGCACCTGACTGAATCATTCCGGCGTAGCGTTTTTTGCTGCCGGTATCTGCACCGCGAATGGTCGGCATCAGAAAGCGACAAAAGTGGGTTTCAAATTCCAGCTCCAGCGCGCTGGTCAGGTTTTGCTGCTGCAGCGATTGCGCCCACCAGTTGTTGACATAGCTCACCAGCTCCCGACCAATCCGGGCCGCATCGTCTTCCGAGTGCGCCTTTTTAAGCCAGACAAAGGTGGAGTCGGTGTCGCCATAGATGACGTCGTAACCCTGAGCCTCAATCAGCGCTTTGGTCTGACGCATGATCGCGTGACCGCGCATGGTGATAGACGAAGCCAGCCTCGGGTCGAAAAAGCGGCAGGCGGTGGTGCCAAGCACGCCGTAAAACGCGTTCATGATGATTTTCAGCGCCTGTGAGAGCGGCTTATTGCCGCGGCGTTTGGCTTCATCGCGCCCATGCCAGATCTGGGTAACAATTTCCGGCAGACAGTGCTTTTCGCGTGAGAACCAGGCGTCAAGGAACCCCTCGGTACTGTGTTCCCGATCCGGCTGTGCCATCCCTTCGATAAGTCCCACTGGATCGATCAAAAAAGTACGAATGATTGACGGGTACAGGCTTTTGTAATCCAGCACCAGCACGGAGTCGTACAAACCCGGGCGCGAGTCCATCACGTAGCCACCGGGGCTGGCGTGCGCGGGAACTTCCCCCAGATTCGGTGCCACATAGCCCGCCCGGTGCATTCGCGGTAGGTAGAGATGGCCGAAGGCGGCAACGGAACCGCCGTGCCGGTCGACCGGCAGGCCGTTTACCGTTGATCGTTCCAGCAAAAATGGCATGATCTCGGTTTTATGAAAAATACGCGTGACCAGCTCACAGTCTTTGAGATTGTAGGTGGCAAGCGCGGGCTTATCCTGGGCAAACCGGCGATCTATTTCGTCCATCCTGTCCCAGGGATTATCTATCGACTTCCCTTCGCCCAGCAGCTCCTGTGACACCGTTTCCAGCGAAAAGGATGAGAAATTCCAGAATGCGGATTTAAGCGCCTCAATGCCGTCGATAATCAGGCGACCTTTAGCCTGCGCGAAGAATACGCCGTTTTTGAAGCCATGTTCGCGCCACTCCAGCTCGCTATTGTCACGGCCAAAACGCAGGGGAATGCGGTAACGTTCAGCATGCTTTTGCAGGACGCGTAAATCGAATTGCACGACGTTCCAGCCGATTACCACATCAGGATCGTGACGGGCAATCCAGTCGTTGAGCTTTTCCAGTAACTGCGGGCGGCTTGCGACGTATTCAAGTTCAAAATCCAGCGCTGAGGCATCGCCGTTTGCCGGGCCGAGCATGTAGACAATACGCTGCCCACAGCCTTCAAGGCCGATACAGTAGAGTTCGCCGTGGCGCGTGGTTTCGATATCCAGCGAGACCCATTTCAGCGGCGGTCGATAGTCAGGGTTCGGCTTCAACCGGGCATTAACCAGCGTACCGTTATGTCTGTCGCCTTCAACCCAAACAGGTGAGGTGATAAAACGCTCCATCAGATACCGTTCCGGCGGACGCACGTCGGCCTCGTAGACGGTAATTGCGTTTTCACGCAGCAGCTTTTCAAGCCGCATAAGCTGGCGATGTGAGCGGCAATACAGGCCGGAAACAGGCTGGCGGTGGAAGTCTTGCAATTGCAGCGGCGTCAGACGATAGCCGTTTTCATTGCGTAATAATGACGCTACGCGAGGAACCTGACTGACAGGAATAAACGCGACCGACTCCTGAGGCGCGAGCGTGACCTGTAGCGGCCCGTCGTCCGTAGCCAGCCAGAATGTGACCTCAGTTCCCTGCGGGGTGTCCCGCCAGTGCCGGGTTAAAATAAAGCCTGCCTGCGCCACGCTGCGTACCCATTAAAAAACCAGGCATTATTATAGCCTGGTTTACACGATTGTACTGTTATTTTGTACAGTTAAAAATGAGAGCTGCGGGCAGTTATTGTGACAGTAACAGTAAAATGCCCTCCGCAGTAAAAGTGTTACAGGATAGAGTTTGGTATTTAATAAATGAATGCCTTAATTGAAAACTCTTCCTTGAATTATTTTATTGGCCTGTCATGGCTATTTGTATCTATTATTCTTTTGTAATTATATTTGTTTCATAAATTGGAAGTCCGTTTCAGGATTTTTATGTCATTTTCGGAATCGTGCTCGTACGGTTTTGTTACTCATCCCTCGGTTCAGGAAAAATGGTTATTTTTTTTATTTGTTTTTATTCATGGTTAGTGTAACTATTTTAATCAAACACTCGGGTTACCAGGTTGAATATAATATATTTTTATGGCTTGCTATTGTCTGGATAAAAACGGATTTTCGGTTCGATTTCGTCGGGAATATCTCTCTGTATAATTTGATTTTTATCGCTGAATATAATTTTATTCATCAGATAGCTCGGGTGTTTTATATCAATAGCTTGGGTGCGTAGTGTTATGGAGGCCTATTATGGATATTTATACTCAGGCGTTACAGGTAGGATATGATCACTATTTATTTGTTAATACTCAGGTATCTAACCCTACAATTAAATCAGTAAGTCAATATATTGAGTATAGAACATGGTCAGGTCAAATTTGGCGTACTGAGATTATTGAACGTGGGAATGCTTTCTTTCACTGGCAAGGGCATGACAGAATAAATGGTCATCGTGATACGGTGATTAATTATCTGTTGAATGGACAGCGCTGGCAGTCAACGATTACAGATTACATTTTCTTTCATTCACTGGATGGTGAAGAGGCGCAGGGACATTATGACAACGTGATTAAATACGTTTGTGCTAATAACTGTGTGTATCGAAGTGCGTTTGCGGAATATATAAAGGAATAACCAGAGAGCGCGCCACCGAGATTTCGGGCGCGCTCAGATTGTTTTCACTGGCCGTAGTAGGCTTTTGCGCCGTGTTTACGCAGGTAGTGTTTATCTAACAGGGTTTGCTGCATATCCGGCAATTGCGGCGCGAGCTGGCGACAGAAGATCCCCATGTAGGCGACTTCTTCCAGCACGATGGCGTTGTGTACCGCATCTTCGGCGTTTTTTCCCCAGGCAAACGGACCGTGAGAGTGCACCAGCACGCCAGGCATCTGCGAAGCGTCAATGCCTTGTTTCTCAAAGGTTTCAACGATCACGTTACCGGTTTCCCACTCATATTCGCCGTTGATTTCTTCCTCGGTCATTTTCCGTGTGCAGGGAATCGATCCGTAGAAATAGTCCGCATGAGTGGTACCCGTGGCTGGAATCGACTGGCCCGCCTGCGCCCAGATGGTTGCATGACGCGAATGGGTATGAACAATGCCGCCAATGGTCGGGAATGCCTGATACAGCAGACGGTGCGTTGGGGTATCGGAGGAGGGTTTCTTCGCACCTTCTACAACCTCACCGGTGGCGATACTGACTACGACCATATCTTCTGCGGTCATAACGCTGTAATCGACCCCGGATGGTTTAATCACAAACACGCCGCGCTCGCGATCGACGGCACTCACGTTCCCCCAGGTCAAGGTGACCAGGTGGTGCTTAGGCAACGCCAGATTGGCTTCCAGCACCTGACGTTTGAGATCTTCTAACATGTTGATTCCTCTGTGCCGGATGGCGGGCAAGCGCAGAGCCATCCGGCAACAACATAATTAACGTTTAAAACCGTAATAGACGTCGTTCCAGCGCAGCGCGTCCTTAAAGGCCGGCAGGCGGGTATCGTTGTCGATCACGGCGATCTCGATATCGTGCATTTCAGCGAACTGGCGCATATCGTTTAGATCCAGCGCGTGGCTGAAGACGGTGTGGTGCGCGCCACCGGCCAGGATCCAAGCTTCAGAGGCGGTTGGCAGATCAGGCTGGGCTTTCCACAATGCGTTAGCCACCGGCAGTTTCGGCAGGGAGTGCGGTGTTTGAACCGTGTCGATGCAGTTAACCAGCAGGCGATAGCGATCGCCAAGATCGATCAGGCTGGCAACGACTGCCGAACCAGTTTTGGTGTTGAAGATCAGACGAGCGGGATCGTCTTTACCACCAATGCCGAGATGCTGAACGTCGAGGATCGGTTTATCTTCCACCGCGATAGACGGGCACACTTCCAGCATGTGCGAGCCGAGCACCAGATCGTTGCCTTTCTCGAAGTGGTAGGTGTAATCCTCCATAAATGAGGTGCCGCCCTGCAGACCGGTTGACATCACCTTCATGATGCGAAGCAGAGCGGCGGTTTTCCAGTCGCCTTCGCCCGCAAAGCCGTAGCCTTGCTGCATCAGACGCTGTACGGCCAGACCCGGGAGCTGTTTCAGGCCGTGTAAATCTTCAAATGTCGTGGTAAAGGCGTGGAATCCGCCCTGTTCCAGGAAACGCTTCATCCCCAGTTCAATACGGGCCGCTTCCAGTACGTTCTGACGTTTCTCACCGTGGACTTGCGTTGCCGCCGTCATGGTGTAGGTGCTTTCATACTCATCGATTAGCGCGTTGATTTCGCCGTCGCTAATGGAGTTCACTACCTGCACCAGATCGCCTACGGCCCAGGTATTTACCGAGAAGCCGAATTTGATCTGCGCAGCGACTTTATCGCCATCGGTGACCGCGACTTCACGCATGTTGTCGCCAAAACGGCAGACTTTCAGATGGCGGGTATCCTGTTTGGACACGGCCTGGCGCATCCAGGAGCCGATGCGTTCGTGCGCTTGTTTGTCCTGCCAGTGACCGGTGACCACGGCGTGCTGCTGACGCATACGTGCGCCGATGAAGCCGAATTCACGGCCGCCGTGCGCGGTCTGGTTCAGGTTCATAAAGTCCATATCAATGCTGTCCCACGGCAGGGCGGCGTTGAACTGGGTATGGAATTGCATCAGCGGCTTGTTGAGGATAGTCAGACCGTTAATCCACATTTTGGCCGGAGAGAAAGTGTGCAGCCAGACCACCAGACCTGCGCAGCGATCGTCGTAGTTAGCGTCACGACAAATAGCGGTAATCTCGTCAGGTGAAGTACCCAGCGGTTTTAAAACCAGTTTGCAGGGCAGTTTAGCTTCAGTATTCAGCGCGTTAACGACGTGCTCGGCATGTTGGGTTACCTGACGCAGGGTTTCAGGGCCATACAGATGCTGGCTACCAATTACAAACCACACTTCATAGTTATCAAAAATCGTCATTGTCGTGTCCTTAATGTGTCAGGGTTGCCTGGTCTACCGGGGTTTGTTGCGCCGGAGCGGCAGTCGGAAGATATTGTTGTTCAGCGCTAACCGCCCACTGCTGGTAGCGGCGGTAAAGCTGTTCAAAACGTTGAGCCTGCTCTGGTCGAGGTTGCAGCGTGTTTTCCACGGCGCTTGCCATCTGTTGCTGAGCGGCTGGGATATCGGTGTGTACTTTCGCGGCAACGGCGGCAAAGATAGCCGCACCGAGTGCGCAGCACTGGTCTGAAGCGACAATCTGTAGCGGACGGTTGAGCACGTCACAACAGGCCTGCATGATGACCGGGTTTTTACGGGCGATGCCGCCTAGCGCCATTACGTTGTTAACCGCAATGCCTTGTTCGGTGAAGCATTCCATGATGGCGCGTGCACCAAAGGCGGTGGCGGCAATCAGACCGCCGAACAGCGCTGGCGCGTCGGTTGCCAGATTCAGATCGGTAATCACTCCTTTCAGACGCTGGTTGGCATTGGGCGTACGGCGACCGTTGAACCAGTCGAGCACCACCGGCAGGTGATCCAGCGACGGATTTCTCGCCCAGGCTTCGGTTAGCGCTGGAAGCAGCTGTTTTTGGCTGGCTTTAATCTGGGTCTTCAGCTCCGGGTGTTGCGTGGCAAGCTGCTCCAGCGGCCAGCTCAGCACACGGCTAAACCAGGCATAGATATCGCCGAACGCGGACTGGCCTGCCTCGAGGCCAATAAAATGCGGCACCACGCTGCCATCAACCTGGCCGCAAATGCCTTTCACCGCGCGCTCGCCGACGCTGTGTTTGTCAGCAATCAGAATGTCGCAGGTCGACGTGCCAATGACTTTCACCAGCGTATTGGGCTGTGCGCCCGCGCCGACCGCGCCCATATGGCAGTCAAAAGCGCCGCCTGCAATCACCACGCTTTCAGGTAGCCCCAGACGCTGCGCCCACTCGGCGCACAGGGTGCCAACCGGCAGGTCGGCTGTGAAGGTATCGGTAAACATCGGGTATTGCAGATGGCGGTTGAGGATGGGGTCGAGTTCGTCAAAGAAACTGGCTGGCGGTAGACCACCCCAGCTTTCATGCCACAGGGATTTATGCCCGGCGCTGCAGCGACCGCGACGAATATCCTGTGGACGTACGGTATTAGAGAGCAGGGCCGGAATCCAGTCACACAGTTCAATCCACGAAACCGCGGCCTCGGCAACCGCGTGGTCCTGACGGGTCACATGCAGGATTTTGGCCCAGAACCATTCGCTGGAATAAATACCGCCGATATAGCGGGAGTAATCGATCTTGCCCGGTGTGTGGCACAGACGGGTAATTTCTTCAGCTTCTTCTACTGAGGTGTGATCTTTCCACAGGACAAACATTGCATTTGGGTTTTCAGCGAACTCCGGACGCAACGCCAGTACGTTGCCGTCGGCATCGATGGGGGCCGGGGTTGAACCGGTGCTGTCAACGCCAATCCCGACCACTTCCGCACGCTGTTTAACGCTCAGTTCGGCCAGCACGGTTTTCAGCGCCGCTTCCATTGATTCAATGTAGTCGCGTGGATGATGGCGAAACTGGTTGTTTGGGCCATCGCAATACTGTCCTTCCTGCCAACGTGGGTACCACTCTACGCTGGTGGCGATTTCTTCACCGGTGGCACATTCCACTGCCAAAGCGCGTACTGAATCACTGCCAAAATCGAGGCCAATTGCAATCGCCATCGTCTTACTCCATCCAAAAATACGGGTATGGATAAACAGTAGTTAGTAGGGATAAAAACCGTCAGGCAGGATTCGCTAATCTTATGGACTAAAATGCTGTGGCATCACAAAGTGTGACGCCGTGCAAATAATCAATGTGGACATTTCTGCCGTAGTTATAGACACTTTTGTTAGCCGATTTTAACGTTGGCGCAGTACATATTTTTTACAAAGTGCTTTTCACAAGCGGGGTTGATGGTCCATTACCGCAAACACAGCGGCCCGCAGGGGCGATGGCAATGATGTCTGGCGTAATATGGACAAATTGTTTCTTAGCAGAACATAGGGAGTATTGAAATTATGGCTGAAACGCAAAACGATCCCCTGCTGCCAGGCTATTCGTTTAACGCGCATTTGGTGGCCGGATTAACCCCCATCGAGGCGAACGGATACCTGGATTTTTTTATCGACAGGCCGCTGGGTATGAAGGGCTATATCCTCAATCTCACTATCCGTGGCGAAGGGGTTATCAATAATCAGGGCAAACAATTTGTCTGTCGGCCTGGCGATATTTTGCTGTTTCCGCCCGGAGAAATTCACCACTACGGACGCCATCCTGATGCCAGCGAGTGGTATCACCAGTGGGTTTACTTTCGCCCACGCGCCTACTGGCAGGAGTGGCTGACCTGGCCGGCCATTTTTGCCCAGACTGGATTCTTTCGTCCGGATGAAGCACATCAGCCGCATTTTAACGAACTGTTTGGGCAGATAATTAACGCCGGGCAGGGAGAAGGTCGCTATTCCGAACTGCTGGCGATTAATTTACTGGAACAGTTATTGCTCCGCCGTATGGAAGCCATTAATGAATCGCTGCATCCCCCCATGGACAACCGCGTGCGCGACGCTTGCCAGTACATCAGCGATCACCTGGCGGACAGTAATTTTGATATTGCCAGCGTCGCACAGCACGTCTGCCTGTCGCCTTCCCGTTTGTCGCATCTGTTCCGTCAGCAGTTGGGTATCAGCGTATTAAGCTGGCGCGAGGATCAGCGTATCAGCCAGGCCAAGCTATTGCTGAGTACCACTCGTATGCCCATTGCTACGGTGGGGCGCAATGTTGGCTTTGACGATCAGCTCTATTTTTCTCGCGTTTTCAAAAAATGTACCGGTGCCAGTCCGAGCGAGTTTCGCGCCGGATGTGAATAAAAAGTGAATGATGTGTCCTGAAAGTTGTCATAACTCGCAATCTATTCAGACAATTGATGGCTTGACGAAGTTGAGACGGGTTATCAAAATCCCTGCTTCGTAAATCTGACGGACACATTATGCAAGCATTGCTGGAACACTTTATTCTTCAGTCCGCCCTGTACTCCCTGATCGCCGTACTGCTGGTGGCCTTTCTGGAGTCACTGGCGCTGGTTGGCCTGATTCTGCCCGGTACCGTGATGATGGCGGGACTGGGGGCGCTGATTGGCAGTGGCGAACTGAACTTCTGGCATGCCTGGCTTGCGGGCATCATTGGTTGCCTGTTAGGGGACTGGATCTCTTTCTGGTTGGGCTGGCGCTTTAAAAAGCCGCTGCACCGTTGGTCGTTCATGAAAAAGAACAAGGCGTTGCTGGATAAAACCGAGCACGCGCTGCATCAGCACAGCATGTTTACCATTCTGGTGGGGCGTTTTGTGGGACCGACGCGTCCGCTGGTGCCAATGGTGGCGGGCATGCTGGATCTGCCTGTCGCTAAATTTATCGTCCCGAATATTATTGGTTGCATACTGTGGCCGCCGTTCTACTTCCTGCCGGGGATCCTGGCGGGGGCGGCAATTGATATTCCTTCTGAGATGCAGAGCGGGGATTTCAAATGGTTGCTGCTGGCGACGGCGCTGTTGCTATGGGTAGGGGGCTGGTTATGCTGGCGACTGTGGCGTAGCGGCAAAGCGGCAGTCGATCGCTTAACCGCGTATTTCCCCCGCAGCCGTTTACTGTATCTGGCGCCGTTGACGCTTGGGATCGGCGTGGTTGCGCTGGTGGCGTTACTGCGCCATCCGCTGATGCCGGTGTATATTGATATTCTGCGTAAAGTCGTGGGGTTCTGACGATTCTTTTGCCGGATGGCGCTGACGCTTATCCGGCCTACACAATCAATCACTCGGCTTTGATGCCCAAGAGCGTCGAGGCGCTGGCCTGACCGCTTAATAACTCATCCGTTTTGCCCTGCCAGGCGATGCGCCCGTCGGCGACCACAATCGAACGGGACGCAATTCGCGCCGCATCTTCTACGCTGTGGGATACCATCAGCAACGTAAGCTGTTTATCGCGACAGACCTCGGCAACCAGCGTTAACATCTCCTGGCGCAGGGCGGGATCGAGCGCAGAGAACGGTTCATCAAGCAGCAAAATGGGTTGTTCCCGCACCAGGCAACGCGCCAGCGCTACGCGCTGTCGCTGACCGCCGGAAAGCTCACCGGGGAGGCGCTCCAGCAGTGAGTCGATCCCCATTTGCTGGGCGATGTGATGCATTTTCTCCCGCTGCGATGCATTCAGCTTCAATCCCGGGTTAAGGCCCAGGCCGATGTTTTGTTGCACGCTCAGGTGGCTGAACAGGTTATTTTCCTGAAACAGCATCGAAACGGGGCGACGTGAGGGAGGCGTGGCGGTGTGATCTTCACCTTCAATCAACATGGTACCGCTGGCAGGCGTGAGAAAGCCGGCGATCAGATTCAGCAGCGTACTTTTCCCGGCGCCGCTGGGCCCGAGGATCGCGACCTGCTCACCGCGTGCGATCGACAGCGTAAAGCGCATCGGCAAATGGTGATAAAGCCATGTGATATCAATCAGTTTTAACATTTCGACCCGGCAATTTCTCAATAACGGTAAACAGCGTAAAGCACAGGATCAGCAGCAATAACGCCGTAACTGCGCCATCCTGACTGCGATAAGAGCCAATCTGCTGATATAAATAAAACGGCAGGGTGCGGAAATCCTCATTACCAAATAGCGCGACCACGCCAAAATCGCCAATCGACAGCACGCAGGCAAAAGCCATCGCCTGCGCCAGCGGGCGCTTCAGGGCGCGCAGTTCAACCACTTTCAGGCGCGACCATCCCTCAATTCCCAACGACTGGCACAACATACTGTAGCGGGTGGTGACGTCCCGCATTGGGTTTTCCAGCACCTTCAGCGCGTAAGGGATCGCCATCAGCGCATTGGTAAAAATGACAATCCCGTCGGCTGATTCGGGGAGTCCAATGGTGTTATTGAGCAGCAGAAAGAAGCCGGTTGCCAGCACGATGCCCGGCATCGCGAGGATCATCATGCCGCTAAGTTCCAGCATCTGACCTGCCAGCACCTGCTGTCGGGCACGCAGTTCACGACTGCTCCATAACAGCATCATGGTGAGAACTACGCACAACGCACCTGCCGCCAGCGCAATGCGCAGCGAGGTTCCCAGTGCGTGCCACAATACAGGTTGCTTAAGAACATCCAGCATATGGCGGTTAAAACCATCGACAATTACCGCCAGCAGCGGCGGCAGCAGTAGCAGCAGGGCCAGAATAATCAGCAGTGCGTCTGCCAGGCGGCTGTGCAGACGATCGTCGGGATCGCGCCAGCCCTGAACCAGCGTGGTACCGGGGGCGATGGCGCGGCTCAGACGTTGGCTGAAGAGCACCAGCGCTAAACAACAAACCATCTGGATCAACGCCAGCATGGCGGCGCGGGCGGGATCGTAATCAAAGTTCAGCGCCTGATAAATCGCCAGCTCGATGGTAGTGGCCTGCGGTCCACCGCCCAGCGACAAAACGGTGGCGAAGCTGGCGAAACAGAGCATAAAGATGAGCGCCGCGACGGGAAGGATTTGCCGACGCAGCCACGGCCATTCAACAAAGCGGAAGAAATGCCAGCCGCGCAGACCCAACTGAGCGGCTAACTGTCGCTGTTCGCCGGGAATATTCTCCAGCGACTGCAACAGCAGACGACTGGCCATCGGCAGATTGAAAAAGACGTGCGCCAGCAGAATGCCCTGCAGACCGTACGGCGAAAACGTCCATTCCAGCCCGAATGTATGCCAGATCGAGGCCAACCAGCCCTGACGACCGTACACGCTAAGAATACCGAAGACCGCGACCAGCACTGGCAGGATTAACGTCATCGCGCACAGGCGCAGCAGCGCCAGTCGTCCTGGAAAACGGCGGCGATAGAGCGCTCTGGCAAGGAAAATCGCCGGGATGACCGACAGCACTGCGGATAAAAAAGCCTGCCAGAAAGAAAAGCGCACCACGTGCCACAGGTAGTCGTCTTGCCACAGTGAGAGCCACTCCCCCCGTGGGGCGTTAAACCACAGCGCCAGAAACGCGGCCAGGGCAACGGCCACCATCAGCGTGGCGGCGGTAAGCCCCGGAACCAGCCAGCCGGGAATTAACGGCTGACGGCGCGTTGCCATTCGCTAATCCATGCCTGGCGTTGAGCCGCAACCTGCTGCGGCGTAAATTCCAGCGCGGTGGCTGGCTTATTCAGTTGCTCGAATCCAGACGGTAGGGCGACCTGGGTTACCGGATACATCCAGTTGCCGGTCGGAATCGCATTCTGGAAGGCTGGAGACACCATAAACTTGAGGAATTTCTCGGCCAGTTCCGGCTGTTTGCTGGCCGCAGTACGGGCGGCGACTTCTACCTGCAAATAGTGGCCTTCGCTAAAGTTGGCTGCGGCGTAGTTGTCTTTTTTCTCGGCGATGATGTGATAGGCCGGAGAGGTGGTGTAGCTGAGTACCAGGTCGCTTTCGCCTTTCAGGAACAGGCCGTAGGCTTCACTCCAGCCCTTGGTGACCGTGACGGTTTTTGCCGAAAGCGCGCGCCAGGCCTCCGGCGCCTTATCGCCATAGACTTTCTGCATCCATAGCAGCAGGCCTAGCCCCGGCGTGCTGGTACGCGGGTCCTGATAAATGACGCGCCATTTTTGATCGCTCTCTACCAGTTCTTTCAGGCTTTTGGGCGGATTCTTCAGCTTGTTCTTATCATAAACGAAGGCGAAATAGCCGTAATCAAACGGAACGAAGGTATCGTTTTTCCAGCCGCCGGGCACGTTTACGGCTTCACTTGCTACACCGCTTTTGGCAAACAGTTTAGTTTGGGTGGCGGCTTCCAGAAGGTTGTTATCGAGGCCCAGTACGACGTCAGCTTTACTGTTTTTTCCTTCCATGCGCAGGCGGTTAAGCAGCGAGACACCATCTTCCAGCGCGACCAGTTTCAGTTCACAGTTGCAGTCAGCTTCAAAGGCTTTTTTTATTGTCGGGCCCGGGCCCCAGTCAGCTGCGAACGAGTCGTAGGTATATACGGTCAGTACAGGTTTGGCGAAAGCAGGCGCTGCGCACAGCAGTAAAAGCGGAAGACATTTTTTAAACACTTTGCACCTCATAAAGTTGGGTGGCAAAGGACTTGAGTTGCAGCCTCAAATCCCTTCGCCGGCATTATCCGGATCAGGTTCGACGGGTATCTCTCAGCCCATACACTTCATCATTCACGCTGCCTCTGTGTTGGCTGCGTTACTCGGCCCATCTCCGGGCCTCGCCCCTTCGGGGCCGCTGCAAGCAGCGTTCAAATCTGCTCCCGGCAGATTTGTCGCTCACCCCAGTCACATAGTTATCTATGCTCCTGGGGACTCACTCGCTTGCCGCCTTGATGCAGCGTGAATGATTTTGTGTATGTTTTTATTTAGCACCCCGTTGAGAACGGCGTTAGTGTAATGATTTTGTTGCTATGCGGCAATCAAGAGCCGGATCTAAGGATCCGGTGGTGCAAACCACGCTGATTTAAAATCAAACCAGCCGAGGGTGTTCATGCGTAATCCGCGCATACTGCGCTGTCCTTGAATGATCAGCCAGTGGTGGATCAGCGGCACAATGGCCTTTGTGGCGAGCAGCTGTTGGCACCATGCAGCCAGGCTCATTTCGCCCGTTCGCCAGCGGGCCGCATCGTTTTCCCAGTCCCGCGAGATACAGTTTTGCAGCAACGGGACTTCGCACAAATGGGCGAACAGCGAGAAATCCAGCGGTAGGGTAAAGTTGGCGCTGTTGAGCCAGATATCGCTGACGATTTCACCCGCATGCCATTGATCGTAGTCGATCTCCTGAATATTTAACTGTACCTGATGCTCTGCCAGCAACGTCTTCATGATCTGCGCGATAATCCGATGTTCGATGTGATCGCGATAGTAGGTGATCGTCAGCGTTTCCAGTCCGGCGGGTTTTTCACCATGGCCGGGTTTGGCATGGTGCCAGCGGGGGAGCAAACCGTAGGCGGGAAACCACAGTCGCTGGAACTGTTCGTCGGCGTGGCAGATGAGATGGGTTGGCGAAAGAACGCGGCTAACCCAATCGCGAACCTCCTGATTAGCGCCACGGTGGGTGCGCGCATCAAACAGCAGGTAGTAGCATCCTTCCTCGAGGCGGCTTTCGATCGCCTTTTCATCCTCCGTGGGGCCTTTTAGCGTCAACCCACCGCCAGGCTCTTCGCCGATATCGGGTAACACCCAAACGTTAACTTCGTCGATCAGCGCCCGGTAGCCAAAATAATCATCAAATGCATGAATTTTCAGTTGGTTATTGGTATTGCGCATCACCGCATAGGGACCAGTGCCAATTGGGTGGCTGGAGAAGTTGCTGAGCGTCTCCCATTCTCGCGGCAGGATCATGGCGGGGACTTGCCCCAATAGCCAGGGAAGCCAGCGGTCGGGTTGGGCGAGATGGATATCCAGCGTCCAGGCCGTGGGAGAAACGATCTGCGTGATGTGCGAGTACAGCGGCAGGGCGTTAATGCGCATCAGCGAGGTGATGACATCTTCCATTTCCAGTTCGCGGCCATGATGAAAATGAATCCCCGGACGCAGGAAGAATCGCCAGTGTAAAGGTGAAATCTGCTGCCAGTGATGGGCGATGTCCGCTTCCAGTTCCCCATTTTCCTCATTTACCCGAATTAAGGCGCTGAAGATTTGCCGGGCGATATGAGTTTCTGAACGGCGTAGCGCCGTACCGGGAAGCAGGTTGTGCATGGGACGATAATAGAGAACGCGCATGATGTGCCGCCCCTGGCGAAAACTGCGCCCCAAGTGAGAAACCAGCATCTGTCGTACGGCCGTTTTGTCACCGACCAACTGCACCAGTTGATCGATGCGATCCTGTTCCAGCAGGTCTTCTGCCCGCTGCTGCTGGAGTGCCAGCCCGGTATAGAGGAAAGTCAGGCGCGAGCGTTTACCTCGCCCCACTTCGGCTTCCCACGTTAACCAGCCGCGTTCCTGCATGGTATTGAGCAGGGTACGCATATGGCGGCGCGAACAACTCAGCAGCTCCGCCAGTTCGTTCAGCGTCGTGTCTTGCGTTTTGCCGTCACAGCATTGCCACAGACGGATGAACTGTTGTTGCAGACGACCAGAAGACATAAAAGGGGAACTCCTGCGAAAAACTCAGCAATTTTATTATCCCTATATTAAGCCAATAATAGATTCCGATGAAGCGATGAGACAACGAAGGGGTCATCTATGCGTCAGTTCTGGTTGAAATACTTTACCGCGACGGAAAAATCGTCCTGGTTGGCTTGCCTGAGCGCACCGCAGCGCTTAAAGATGCTCGAAGAACTGATGCAGTGGGAGGTGACAGCCTGACTCCTGAATTGGGAATTGCAGACATCATGTGTGACTGAGTATTGGTGTTAATCGCCGCGCCAGCAGATAATCACTGCTGGCTTTTTTTGTTTCTGCTGCGCTAAAAGGAACTGTAATGCTCTGGATTATGACCATGGGACGGCGCCTCAACGGCGTTTACGCGGCATTTATGCTGGTCGCTTTTATGATGGGCGTAGCAGGTGCATTGCAGGCACCCACGCTGAGCTTGTTCCTGAGCCGTGAAGTCGGGGCGCAGCCGTTTTGGGTCGGGCTGTTTTATACCGTCAATGCGATTGTCGGGATCGTTGTCAGCCTTGGCCTCGCGAAACGATCCGACAGCCAGGGCGACAGGCGCAAGCTGATCATGTTTTGCTGCCTGATGGCAATTGGAAACGCGCTGCTGTTTGCGTTTAATCGCCACTATCTCACGCTTATCACCTGCGGTGTACTGCTGGCCTCGCTGGCGAATACCGCCATGCCGCAACTGTTTGCGCTGGCGCGGGAATACGCTGATAACTCCGCGCGTGAAGTGGTGATGTTTAGCTCGGTGATGCGTGCGCAGCTTTCGCTGGCCTGGGTAATTGGACCGCCGCTGGCCTTCATGCTGGCGCTGAATTACGGCTTTACGGCGATGTTTTCCATTGCCGCAGGGATTTTCGCCATTAGCCTGGTGCTGATTGCGCTGATACTGCCGTCAGTCACACGGGTGGAGCAACCTGTTGACGTACCGCTGGAACAGACCGGTGGTTGGCAGGACAAAAATGTGCGCATGTTGTTTATTGCCTCCACGCTGATGTGGACCTGCAATACCATGTACATCATCGATATGCCGCTGTGGATAAGCCTTGAGCTGGGGTTACCGGACAAGCTGGCCGGTATCCTGATGGGGACGGCGGCTGGGCTGGAAATTCCGGCGATGATCCTGGCGGGCTACTATGTGAAGCGCTTTGGCAAACGGCGAATGATGATCGCGGCCGTCGCGGCGGGCGTACTGTTTTATCTTGGTTTGATCTTCTTTCACAGCCGCACGGCGCTGCTGGTGCTGCAATTATTTAATGCAGTATTTATCGGTATCATCGCCGGGATAGGAATGCTGTGGTTTCAGGATCTTATGCCCGGGCGTGCGGGGTCAGCGACCACATTATTTACCAACAGTATTTCAACGGGGGTCATTCTCGCGGGAGTGATTCAGGGGGCTATTGCGCAAAGCTACGGTCACTTTGCCGTCTATTGGGTGATTGCGGCGATTTCTGTGGTCACGCTGGTGATGACCGGGCGGGTAAAGGACGTTTGATTTTTGGAGTGCCGGATGCGCTGCGCTTATCCGGCACCACAAGGACTAGCGCATAAACGCTGGCTGCTTGTCTTCGTACTCGGTGATGGCTGCTTCATGCTGCAGCGTCAGCCCGATGCTGTCCAGACCGTTCAGCATGCAGTGGCGGCGGAAGTCGTCGATTTTAAAGCTGTAGGACTTATCGCCCGCTTTCACCACCTGCGCTTGCAGATCCACTTCAAATTTAATGCCCGGATTGGCTTTCACCAGGGCGAACATTTCATCTACCTGCGCGTCGCTCAGGGTCACCGGCAGCAGTTGGTTATTGAAGCTGTTGCCGTAGAAGATGTCGGCGAAGCTTGGCGCGATCACTACTTTAAAGCCGTAATCGGTCAGCGCCCATGGCGCATGTTCACGGGAAGAGCCGCAGCCAAAGTTTTCCCGCGCCAGCAGAATTGACGCGCCTTTATATTCCGGGAAGTTCAGTACGAACTCTGGGTTAGGCTGTTGCCCTTTTTCATCCAGAAAACGCCAGTCGTTAAACAGATGAGCGCCAAAACCGGTGCGCGTAACCTTCTGCAAAAACTGTTTGGGAATAATCGCGTCGGTATCCACGTTGGCGGCATCCAGTGGGACAACCAGGCCGGTATGTTGGGTAAATTTCTCTGCCATGGTAGTTTCCTTATTTGATGCTGCGAATGTCGGCAAAATGACCGGTAACGGCGGCAGCGGCGGCCATGGCCGGGCTGACTAAGTGCGTGCGACCACCGCGGCCCTGGCGGCCTTCAAAGTTACGGTTGCTGGTGGATGCACAGCGCTCGCCTGGGTTCAGGCGGTCATTGTTCATGGCCAGACACATGGAACAGCCCGGTAAACGCCATTCAAACCCGGCTTCGATGAAGATCTTGTCCAGACCTTCCGCTTCAGCCTGCGCTTTCACCGGACCAGAACCCGGCACAACCAGCGCCTGTACGCCTGGCGCAACTTTGCGCCCTTTGGCGATTTGGGCCGCAGCGCGTAAATCTTCAATACGCGAGTTGGTACAGGAACCGATAAACACTTTATCAATAGCCACTTCTGTTAACGGAATACCCGGTTTCAGCCCCATATATGCCAGCGCTTTTTCAGCCGATGCGCGCTCAACGGGATCGGAAAATGACGCCGGGTCGGGAATATTATCGTTCACCGAGATGACCTGACCCGGGTTCGTACCCCAAGTGACCTGCGGTGCGATTTCTTCTGCCTGCAGGGTAACGACGGTATCAAACGTCGCGTTGTCGTCGGTTTTCAGCGTTTTCCAGTACGCAACCGCGTTGGTAAAATTCTCACCCTTCGGTGCGTGTAAACGCCCCTGCACATAGTTAAAGGTGGTTTCATCCGGTGCGACCAGACCCGCTTTGGCGCCCATTTCAATGGCCATGTTGCACAGGGTCATACGGCCTTCCATGCTCAGCGCACGGATGGCTTCGCCACAAAATTCAACGACGTGTCCGGTACCGCCTGCACTACCGGTTTTACCGATAATCGCCAGCACGATATCTTTGGCGGTAATGCCAGGTGCTGCTGTGCCGCTAACTTCAATCTTCATGGTTTTGGCACGCCCCTGTTTCAGGGTCTGCGTCGCCAGAACGTGTTCAACTTCAGAGGTGCCAATACCAAAGGCCAGCGCGCCAAACGCGCCGTGTGTGGCGGTGTGGGAGTCGCCGCAAACGATGGTCATACCCGGCAACGTTACGCCTTGCTCAGGCCCCATCACGTGAACGATCCCCTGGTACGGGTGGTTCAGGTCGTACAGTTCGACGCCAAACTCATTGCAGTTTTTGATCAATTCCTGCATCTGAATGCGCGCCATTTCGCCGGAAGCGTTAATGTCTTTGGTTTGCGTGGAGACGTTATGGTCCATGGTGGCAAAGGTTTTACCCGGCTGGCGCACCTGACGGCCATGCGCACGCAGGCCATCAAACGCCTGCGGAGAGGTCACTTCATGCACCAGATGTCTGTCGATATACAACAGCGGGGTTTCGTTATGCGCTTCGTAGACGACGTGCGCATCGAACAATTTTTCGTATAACGTTTTGGCCATGATTACACCCCTTCTGCGACGTAACGGGCAATAATGTCACCCATTTCATCGGTACCGACTGCGGCAGCGCCACGGGCTAAGTCACCGGTGCGAATGCCTTCTTCTAATGCGCGGTTGATGGCGCTCTCAATTGCGGTTGCCGCATCATTGGCGTCCAGGCTGTAGCGCAGCAGCAGCGCCAGCGAAAGGATTTGGGCGATAGGGTTAGCAATGTTTTTCCCGGCGATGTCTGGAGCGGAGCCGCCAGCGGGCTCGTACAGACCAAAGCCCTGCTCATTCAGGCTGGCGGACGGTAACATCCCCATTGATCCGGTAATCATGGCGCATTCGTCAGACAGAATGTCGCCAAACAGGTTGGAGCACAGCAGCACGTCGAACTGGGATGGATCTTTGATCAACTGCATCGTCGCGTTGTCGATGTACATATGCGCCAGCTCAACGTCCGGATATTCATTAGCAATTTCATTGACGATTTGGCGCCACAGAATAGACGTTTGCAGTACGTTGGCTTTATCAATCGACGTGACTTTGCGGCGACGCTGGCGAGCAGATTCAAACGCGATACGTGCGATACGCTCGATCTCGAAACGGTGATAAACCTCGGTATCAAAGGCTTTTTCATGTTGTCCGCTGCCTTCGCGGCCTTTTGGCTGACCGAAGTAGATACCGCCGGTCAGTTCGCGCACGCACAGGATGTCGAAACCGTTCGCGGCAATATCTGCGCGCAGAGGGCAAAATGCTTCCAGCCCCTGGTACAGCTTAGCCGGGCGCAGGTTGCTGAATAATTTGAAGTGTTTACGCAACGGCAGCAGCGCGCCGCGTTCAGGCTGCTGATTGGGTGGCAGATTTTCCCATTTCGGACCGCCAACGGAGCCAAACAGAATGGCGTCAGCTTGCTCACAGCCTTCAACCGTCGCTGGCGGCAGCGGCTGACCATGGTTATCGATAGCGGCACCCCCCACGTCGTAGTGGCTGGTGGTAATGCGCATGTTAAAACGGTTGCGGATTGCGTCCAGTACCTTCAGGGCTTGCGCCATCACTTCCGGGCCAATACCGTCGCCCGGCAAAACAGCAATATGATAATTCTTCGACATCACACGGTTTCCTTGTTGTTCTCGTTGTTCTGAGCTTTGCGTTGCAATTCTTTTTCGACTTCTTCGGCGCGCCAAATGTTGTTCAGCACATGAACCATCGCTTTCGCGGACGATTCGACGATATCTGTTGCCAGACCGACGCCGTGGAAGCGGCGACCGTTATAATTAGCAACGATATCCACCTGGCCCAGCGCATCTTTACCGTGCCCTTTGGCGGTCAGGCTGTATTTCACCAGTTCGATGTTGTACTCGGTCACACGGTTGATGGCCTGATAAATGGCATCGACCGGACCGTTACCGTTCGCCGCTTCGGCTTTGACTTCTTCACCGCAGGCCAGCTTGACGGAGGCGGTGGCGATGTCATTTGAGCCGGACTGCACGCTGAAGTAATCCAGACGGAAATGCTCCGGCTCTTCCTGCTGTTTATTAATAAAGGCCAGCGCTTCCAGGTCGTAATCAAATACCTGACCCTTTTTATCCGCCAGCTTCAGGAATGCGTCGTACAGGTTGTCCAGGTTGTATTCGTTCTCTTTATATCCCATCTCGTCCATACGGTGTTTCACCGCGGCGCGTCCGGAACGGGAAGTCAGGTTCAACTGCACCTGGTTCAGACCGATGGATTCAGGCGTCATGATTTCGTAGTTTTCACGATTTTTCAGTACGCCGTCCTGATGGATGCCAGAGGAGTGGGCAAAGGCGCCGCTACCGACAATGGCTTTGTTGGCCGGAATGGGCATGTTGCAGATTTGGCTGACTAACTGACTGGTACGCCAGATTTCCTGGTGATTAATGCGGGTCTGTACGTTCAGGATATCTTTGCGCACTTTGATCGCCATGATCACTTCTTCCAGTGAGCAGTTACCGGCGCGTTCGCCGATACCGTTCATCGCGCCTTCCACCTGGCGAGCGCCGGCGTGGACGGCCGCCAACGCGTTGCCAACGCCCAGACCTAAATCATCATGGGTGTGCACGGAGATGATGGCTTTATCGATATTCGGTACGCGTTCATACAGACCAGAAATGATTGCTCCGAATTCGAAAGGCATGGTGTAGCCAACGGTATCGGGGATATTGATGGTTTTGGCTCCCGCATTAATCGCGGCTTCGACCACGCGGGCCAGATCGGCAATAGGGGTACGGCCAGCATCCTCGCATGAGAACTCCACGTCATCCGTATAATTACGCGCACGCTTCACCATGTAGACTGCTCGCTCGATCACTTCATCCAACGTGCTGCGCAATTTCGTCGCGATATGCATCGGCGAGGTGGCGATGAACGTATGAATGCGGAAAGCCTCAGCGACCTTCAGAGATTCTGCGGCAACGTCGATATCTTTTTCTACGCAGCGGGCTAAGGCGCAAACGCGGCTGTTCTTAACCTGACGAGCGATGGTTTGTACGGACTCAAAGTCACCCGGTGAAGAGACCGGAAAACCGACCTCCATCACGTCAACGCCCATACGCTCGAGGGCCAGCGCAATCTGCAGTTTTTCTTTCACACTCAGGCTCGCCTGTAACGCCTGTTCACCGTCACGTAAGGTGGTATCGAAAATAATGACTTGCTGGCTCATGGTTTAGGTCCTTGGTCTTTAGGGCGCCTTGCTTCGAGCATAAAAAAACCCGCGCAACGGCGCGGGTTTTTTGTCTTAACTGGAGCTGACTTAATGCTGAATGTCGTCCACCAGTCTACCGCGCAATGAGAATGCGTTTAGTAGTAGTAGACCGATAAAACGAGCAATGTAAGTCATCAATCAAGCTCCAGGCGAATGCGATATGCTTTTAGTGGTACTGGATATGAAGACTGATGTCAACCCCATTCCCTGCAAATGCTCCCGTTAAGGGGGGGAAGTTTATGATAAACTTAAGCGAATTGTGCTGAATTTCTCAGGGTATATTAAATTAATCATCTGATCGTTGAACATGTTTTTCACGGTTTGACATATTTAAGCATATTTATTTGCATTTATGGTCACGAAGAACTGAAGATAACGCCTCGTTTGGGATTCCATATCTTTATGATTTATCAGAATTTATAGCTATTCTGAATGGATTGAATCAATGTGCCACCCTATAATTGATAAATTAATGTTAACTTTTAATGTGTTAATAATAGAAATGTTTAATTAAAACTTAAAAACGTATTCACTGTGCGCATGATTGTGTATTCGCCACGCTTATGGTTATATTGTTTTCGAAATTTAAACATATGAATCATCGCGCAGTGACATCTGCCACACTACGTTTGTAGTGTTTTTTTGTACATTTAGATTTGTGCCTTTATGTTTTCCTAATTTTAATGTTTTTCCTTTTTCTTATTTTATATGCATGGTAAATCATATTAACGGAGATTATTTCTGCACTCCGTCTGGGAAAAGGGAGTTTAGAGTGACAGTGGAGTTAAATATGCCAGAAGTAAAAATAATAGATAAATCTAATCTCATAGAGATGGGGAAGCCACAGCTTCGCATGGTTGATCTTAATTTATTAACTGTTTTTGATGCGGTGATGCAGGAACAAAATATTACGCGTGCTGCACATACGCTGGGGATGTCGCAACCCGCTGTCAGTAATGCGGTCGCACGCCTGAAAGTCATGTTTAACGATGAGCTTTTTGTTCGTTATGGCCGTGGAATCCAGCCGACAGCAAGAGCCTTCCAGCTGTTTGGCTCCGTTCGTCAGGCTTTACAATTAGTGCAGAATGAACTGCCTGGTTCCGGCTTTGAACCTACCAGCAGCGAGCGTGTATTCAATCTTTGCGTATGCAGTCCATTGGATAATATTCTTACTTCGTTGATTTATAATCGGGTTGAGCAAGTCGCACCGAACATCAATGTCGTTTTTAAATCCTCACTAAATCTAAATACCGAGCACCAATTACGTTATCAGGAAACTGAGTTTGTTATTAGCTATGAAGAATTCCGTCGTCCGGAATTTACCAGTGTTCCGTTATTCAATGACGAAATGGTGTTAGTGGCAAGTAAAAAACATCCGCGCATTAGTGGCCCATTGCTGGAAAGCAATCTCTATCATGAACAGCATGCCGTGGTTTCGCTTGATCGCTTCGCCTCATTCAGCCAGCCGTGGTATGACACACCGGATAAACAATCCTGCGTGGCTTATCAGGGAATGGCATTAATCAGCGTGCTTAATATTGTGTCGCAAACGCACCTGGTCTCTATTGCGCCGCGTTGGTTGGCGGAAGAGTTCGCCGATTCTTTAGAACTGCAGATATTGCCTTTACCTTTAAAATTGAATAGCCGCACATGTTATCTTTCCTGGCATGAGGCTGCGGGGCGCGATAAAGGACATCAATGGATGGAAGAACTGTTGGTCTCCGTCTGTAAGAAGTAGCCGCTGGCAGAATAAATCGGGGAATACATCTGGTTTATTCTGCTTTTATCTTTATATCTAAAATTTTGTGCTGAACTCGACTTTTTACGTATGTCCGAAAGTGTAAAAAAATAGACTAATTGCTGTAAGTCCCCATTTTTAAGCGATTATTTATCATATCAATTGCTTATGCTGGTTTAATTCTCCATTTATTCAATTCTTACCTCCGTTTTATTCTTATTTACTCCAGTGCCACCCCTTCGGAGTCAATTGCCATGCGTCATCGTCAGCGGTTAATGTGTTGTTAAACCGTAATTCATTATAAGAGTGAGGCAAGCCATGGAGATGTTGTCTGGAGCCGAGATGGTCGTCCGATCGCTTATCGATCAGGGTGTGAAGCAGGTATTCGGTTATCCCGGGGGGGCCGTCCTCGATATTTATGATGCATTGCATACGGTCGGCGGTATTGATCATGTGTTAGTCCGTCATGAGCAAGCCGCGGTACATATGGCTGATGGCCTGGCGCGTGCCACAGGAGAAGTGGGCGTCGTTTTGGTCACTTCCGGACCAGGAGCAACCAATGCGATCACCGGGATTGCAACGGCATATATGGATTCCATTCCGCTGGTGATCCTCTCTGGCCAGGTCGCCACTTCCCTGATTGGCTACGATGCCTTCCAGGAGTGCGACATGGTGGGTATATCCCGCCCGGTGGTAAAACACAGTTTTCTGGTTAAACAAACGGAAGATATCCCGCAGGTGCTGAAAAAAGCCTTCTGGCTGGCGGCAAGCGGTCGTCCGGGGCCGGTGGTGGTGGATTTGCCGAAAGATATTCTGAATCCGGCGAAAAAACTGCCTTATAGCTGGCCGGAGTCGGTGAGTATGCGTTCGTATAACCCGACAACGACCGGGCACAAAGGACAGATAAAACGTGCTTTGCAGACGCTGGTCGCGGCGAAGAAACCGGTTGTCTATGTTGGTGGTGGCGCGGTGAATGCCGCCTGTCACGAACAACTGGGGCAAATTGCCGAAGCACTTAATCTGCCGGTTGTCTCCTCGCTGATGGGGTTAGGCGCGTTTCCGGCCACGCATCGCCAGGCGCTGGGAATGTTGGGCATGCATGGTACTTACGAAGCGAATATGACCATGCATCATTCTGATGTGATCTTTGCCGTCGGCGTTCGTTTTGACGATCGAACGACCAATAACCTGGCAAAATATTGCCCGAATGCGACCGTGCTGCATATCGACATCGATCCGACCTCTATTTCAAAAACCGTCACTGCGGATATTCCGATTGTGGGCGATGCTCGCCTGGTGCTGGATCAGATGCTTGAACTGCTGCCGCAGGAGAAATCGCAGCAGCCGCTGGATGATAACCGTGACTGGTGGCAACAGATCGAACACTGGCGCGCTCGTCAGTGCCTGAAATACGACACGCAAAGTGAAAGTATTAAACCGCAGGCGGTGATTGAAACCATCTGGCGTCTGACGAAAGGGGATGCATACGTGACCTCTGACGTTGGCCAGCATCAAATGTTTGCCGCACTTTACTATCCGTTCGATAAACCACGCCGCTGGATTAACTCAGGCGGCCTCGGCACCATGGGATTCGGTTTACCCGCGGCGTTAGGGGTGAAAATGGCGCTGCCGGATGAAACGGTGGTGTGCGTTACCGGGGATGGCAGCATTCAGATGAACATCCAGGAACTGTCGACGGCGCTGCAATATGAGCTACCGGTACTGGTGCTCAACCTTAACAACCGCTATCTCGGCATGGTCAAACAGTGGCAGGACATGATTTACTCCGGGCGTCACTCCCAGTCTTACATGCAGTCGCTACCCGATTTTGTGCGCCTTGCTGAAGCTTATGGGCATATCGGTATCCAGATTAATCATCCAGGCGAACTGGAGAGCAAGCTGGGCGAAGCGCTGGAACATGTGCGTAATCATCGCCTGGTGTTTGTTGATGTCACCGTCGACGGCAGTGAGCATGTCTACCCGATGCAGATTCGTGGGGGCGGGATGGACGAAATGTGGTTAAGTAAAACGGAGAGGACCTGATTATGCGCCGGATATTATCAGTATTGCTGGAAAACGAGTCGGGTGCATTGTCACGTGTGATTGGCCTCTTCGCCCAGCGCGGATACAACATTGAAAGCCTGACCGTCGCGCCGACTGACGACCCGACCTTATCGCGGATGACGATTCAAACGGTTGGGGATGAGAAAGTCCTGGAGCAGATCGAAAAGCAGCTACACAAACTGGTGGATGTTCTGCGCGTCAGCGAACTGGGGCAGGGCGCCCACGTTGAACGAGAAATCATGCTGGTGAAAATCCAGGCCAGCGGCTATGGCCGGGAAGAGGTGAAACGCAACACGGAGATATTCCGTGGGCAAATCATCGATGTTACGCCGTCGATCTACACCGTACAGCTGGCGGGCACCAGCGATAAGCTGGATGCGTTTCTGGCAACGCTACGGGAAGTCGCCAAAATCGTGGAAGTAGCCCGTTCCGGCGTGGTGGGGCTTTCCCGCGGCGATAAAATTATGCGCTAACGCTTACCTGACCTACGCGAGATGCCTTGGCTATCGGTTGCTTTTTTTTGCGAAATCAGCAGTAACCAGAGACAAAAGCGGTTGCCGCAGTCATTATTCTGCGCTTAGATGTTAAGAAGTTTAACCCATGCCATCTTAAAGGTTATGGTTTGTACATTTTACGCAAGGGGCAATTGTGAAACTGGATGAAATCGCTCGGTTGGCCGGCGTTTCGCGAACGACTGCAAGCTACGTTATTAACGGCAAAGCAAAGCAATACCGCGTAAGCGACAAAACGGTTGAAAAAGTCATGGCGGTGGTGCGTGAGCATAATTACCACCCGAATGCCGTGGCGGCCGGGCTGCGTGCTGGACGCACACGTTCTATCGGGCTGGTGATCCCGGATCTCGAGAACACGAGCTATACCCGGATCGCAAACTATCTGGAGCGCCAGGCGCGTCAGCGCGGGTATCAACTACTGATTGCCTGCTCTGAAGATCAGCCTGATAACGAAATGCGCTGTATTGAGCATCTTTTACAACGTCAGGTTGATGCCATTATCGTTTCGACTTCCTTGCCGCCTGAACATCCGTTTTATCAGCGCTGGGCGAACAGTTCATTCCCGATTGTGGCGCTGGATCGCGCGCTGGATCGTGAACATTTCACCAGCGTGGTGGGCGCAGACCAGGATGATGCGCAGATGCTGGCGGAGGAGTTACGTAAATTCCCTGCTGAAACCGTGCTCTATCTGGGGGCGCTTCCTGAATTGTCCGTCAGTTTCCTGCGCGAACAGGGTTTCCGTACCGCGTGGAAGGACGATCCGCGTGAAGTGCATTTTCTCTATGCCAACAGCTATGAGCGGGAGGCGGCCGCGCAGTTATTTGATAAATGGCTGGAAACGCATCCAATGCCTCAGGCGCTGTTTACCACGTCGTTTGCCCTGTTGCAGGGGGTGATGGATGTGACCCTGCGCCGCGACGGGCAGTTACCGTCTGATTTAGCGATTGCGACTTTTGGCGACCACGAGCTGCTCGACTTCCTGCAGTGCCCGGTACTGGCGGTGGCGCAGCGCCATCGAGATGTCGCGGAACGCGTGCTGGAGATTGTGTTGGCAAGTCTGGATGAGCCACGTAAACCCAAACCAGGTTTAACGCGTATACGGCGTAATCTGTACCGTCGCGGTATTCTAAGCCGTAACTAAGTTGCCTCAATTGATGATGTCGGCGGATAAGCCTCTGACATCATCAATTATCCCATTCTCGGAAATAACCGCATTATAATTAAGAATATTCTTTAGAATTATCTGAAATTGATTCTTCTATTATGCCGAATTAAAACTGCAACTATCCATTTTTGGGTTATTGAGACGTAACGATGCGTTACGGTTGTATTATTTTGTTACAAGCATGTAGGGATTTGCCGAATTAACAAACACTTTACTGGTGTGTTGCGGCAATCTCGCCCTTATCTCGCTCCTGTGCGGCGTACAGACTGATTAACTGGTACTGTTATCTCGCTGCATATTGTCCTAAAATGCCGCTCGCGTCGCAAACTGACACTTTATATTTTTCTTTTGATGATATTCAGTTGTTTTAAACAATCATGAGTTGTTGGATTTTTTTCTTACAAATATTCATGACGTTAATTTGCTTCGTTTGCTGTACGGAATTTGTTCAACGCTGATATTAGCCGTAAACAATGGGTTTTTTGCTCCGCTAAGCGCCGTGACTTGCTTGACAAGGTTTTCCTCCGCTCCGTAAACTCCTTTAAGTGGGAATTTGTGGGATAAAGTGGTAATCGGGGGTGAGGCTGGCATGTTCCGGGGAGCAACGTTAGTTAATCTCGACAGTAAAGGGCGCTTATCTGTGCCTACCCGTTATCGGGATCAACTGCTCGAGAGCGCTACCGGTCAAATGGTTTGCACCATTGACATCCATCACCCGTGCCTGCTGCTGTACCCCCTGCCTGAATGGGAAATTATCGAGCAGAAGTTATCGCGTCTGTCGAGCATGAATCCAGTTGAGCGTCGCGTACAGCGCCTGTTGTTGGGTCATGCTAGCGAATGTCAGATGGATAGCGCTGGTCGATTATTGATAGCGCCCATTCTGCGGCAACACGCAGGGCTAACGAAAGAAGTGATGCTGGTTGGGCAGTTCAATAAGTTTGAGCTGTGGGATGAAACGACCTGGTATCAACAGGTCAAGGAAGATATCGACGCTGAGCAGTCTGTTACCGGCGCGCTGTCGGAACGATTGCAGGATTTGTCTCTATAAAATGATGGAAAATTATAAACATACAACGGTGTTGCTGGATGAAGCCGTAAACGGCCTGAATATTCGTCCAGACGGCATCTACATTGACGGGACATTTGGTCGCGGTGGTCACTCACGTCTGATCCTCTCGCAACTTGGCGAAGAGGGGCGTTTACTGGCCATCGATCGCGATCCGCAGGCGATTGCCGTTGCAAAGACGATTACCGATCCCCGTTTTTCCATCGTCCATGGTCCTTTTTCTGCGCTGGCTGACTATGTCGCCGAGCGCGGACTTACCGGTAAGATCGACGGGATTCTTCTCGATCTTGGGGTGTCTTCTCCACAGCTTGATGATGCTGAGCGCGGATTCTCATTTATGCGTGACGGTCCGTTAGATATGCGTATGGACCCAACACGCGGTCAGTCAGCGGCCGAATGGCTGCAAACCGCCGATGAAGCAGACATTGCCTGGGTGATTAAAACCTTTGGCGAAGAGCGCTTCGGCAAACGTATTGCTCGCGCCATCGTAGAGCGCAACCGCATCGAACCGATGACCCGCACTAAAGAGCTGGCGGAAGTGATTGCGGCGGCAATGCCGGTGAAAGACAAATTCAAACATCCCGCGACCCGTACCTTCCAGGCGGTGCGCATTTGGGTGAACAGTGAACTGGAGGAGATAGAGCAGGCGCTAAAAAGCTCGCTCAGCGTGCTGGCACCAGGTGGTCGCCTTTCGGTAATCAGTTTCCATTCGCTTGAAGATCGCATTGTGAAACGCTTTATGCGCGAACAAAGCCGTGGTCCTCAGGTTCCGGCTGGAATACCGATGACTGAAGCGCAGATCAAAAAGCTGGGCGGCCGTGAGTTAAGAGCACTAGGCAAGATGATGCCGGGTGAAGAAGAGGTAGCTGAAAATCCTCGTGCCCGTAGTTCAGTTCTGCGTATTGCAGAGAGGACGAACGCATGATCAGCAGAGTGACAGAAGCCCTCAGCAAAGTTAAAGGATCGATAGGAAGCAACGAGCGCCATGCCTTGCCTGGCGTGATCGGTGACGATCTTTTGCGGTATGGGAAGCTGCCACTCTGCCTGTTCATTTGCATTATTTTGACGGCGGTTACCGTCGTGACAACAGCACACCATACGCGGTTACTGACCGCGCAGCGTGAGCAGCTGGTTCTGGAGCGAGATGCGCTGGATATCGAATGGCGCAACTTGATCCTTGAGGAGAACGCGCTCGGCGACCATAGCCGTGTTGAACGGATCGCAACGGAAAAGCTGCAAATGCAGCATGTTGATCCCTCACAAGAAAATATCGTAGTACAAAAATAAGGATAAACGCGACGCATGAAAGCAGCGGCAAAAACGCACAAGCCAAAACGCCAGGAAGAACAAGCCAACTTTATCAGTTGGCGTTTTGCGTTACTGTGCGGCTGTATTTTGCTGGCACTGGGTTTTCTGCTGGGGCGCGTTGCCTGGCTGCAAATCATCGCGCCGGACATGCTGGTGCGTCAGGGCGACATGCGCTCTCTGCGCGTACAGGAAGTGTCCACATCGCGCGGGATGATTACTGACCGTTCAGGTCGTCCGCTGGCGGTGAGCGTTCCGGTTAAGGCGATTTGGGCCGACCCAAAAGAGGTGCATGACGCAGGAGGCGTAAGCGTTGGTGAACGCTGGAGAGCGCTGTCGACCGCGCTGAATCTCCCGCTCGATCAACTGGCTTCCCGCATTAACGCCAACCCGAAAGGGCGCTTTATCTATCTGGCGCGTCAGGTAAACCCTGACATGGCTGACTACATCAAAAAACTGAAGCTGCCAGGCATTCACCTGCGCGAAGAATCCCGCCGTTACTATCCTTCCGGAGAAGTGACCGCTCACCTTATCGGTTTTACTAACGTCGACAGCCAGGGGATTGAAGGCGTTGAGAAGAGCTTCGATAAATGGCTCACCGGGCAACCGGGCGAACGCATTGTACGTAAAGACCGTTATGGCCGCGTCATTGAGGATATTTCCTCTACCGACAGCCAGGCGGCGCATAATCTTGCGCTAAGTATCGATGAACGTTTACAGGCGCTGGTCTACCGTGAACTGAATAACGCCGTGGCGTTTAACAAGGCGGAGTCAGGCAGTGCGGTATTGGTGGATGTGAACACTGGTGAAGTGCTGGCGATGGCCAACAGCCCGTCCTACAACCCGAACAATCTCACCGGTACGCCGAAGGATGCGATGCGTAACCGTACGATTACCGACGTGTTTGAACCGGGTTCCACCGTTAAACCGATGGTGGTGATGACGGCGCTGCAGCGTGGCGTGGTTCGCGAAAATACCGTACTTAACACTATCCCTTACCGAATTAATGGCCATGAAATCAAAGACGTGGCGCGTTATAGCGAATTGACCCTCACCGGGGTTTTGCAGAAGTCGAGTAACGTCGGTGTTTCCAAGCTGGCGTTAGCGATGCCGTCCTCAGCGTTAGTAGACACTTACTCACGTTTTGGGCTGGGAAAAGCGACCAATTTGGGGTTGGTCGGAGAACGCAGTGGCTTATATCCTCAAAAACAACGGTGGTCTGACATAGAGAGGGCCACCTTCTCTTTCGGCTATGGGCTAATGGTAACGCCGTTACAGTTAGCGCGAGTCTATGCAACGATCGGCAGCTATGGCGTTTATCGGCCACTGTCGATCACCAAAGTTGACCCTCCTGTTCCGGGCGAGCGTATCTTCCCGGAATCAACCGTGCGTACCGTAGTGCACATGATGGAAAGTGTGGCGCTGCCCGGCGGCGGCGGCGTGAAGGCGGCGATTAAAGGCTATCGTATCGCCATTAAAACCGGTACGGCGAAGAAAGTAGGGCCGGATGGCCGCTACATCAACAAATACATTGCTTATACCGCAGGCGTTGCGCCTGCGAGTCAGCCGCGCTTCGCGCTGGTTGTTGTTATCAACGATCCGCAGGCGGGTAAATACTACGGTGGCGCCGTTTCCGCGCCGGTCTTTGGTGCCATCATGGGCGGCGTACTGCGCACCATGAACATCGAGCCGGATGCGCTGACAACGGGCGATAAAAATGAATTTGTGAATAATCAAGGCGAGGCAACAGGTGGCAGATCGTAATTTGCGCGACCTTCTTGCTCTATGGGTGCCGGGTGCACCGGAGCGAGCACTGCGGGAGATGACGCTCGACAGCCGTATGGCTGCATCGGGCGATCTCTTTGTCGCAGTATTGGGTCATCAGGCGGACGGGCGTCGGTATATCCCGCAGGCGATAGCGCAAGGTGTGGCTGCCATTATTGCAGAAGCAAAAGATGAAGCTACTGACGGTGAAATCCGTGAAATGCACGGCGTTCCAGTTATCTATCTCAGTCAGCTTAACGAACGTTTATCTGCACTGGCGGGCCGCTTTTACCACGAGCCTTCTGAAAAAATGCGACTGGTCGGCGTGACCGGGACCAACGGTAAAACCACCACCACCCAATTGCTGGCACAGTGGAGCCAACTGCTTGGCGAAACCAGCGCGGTGATGGGAACAGTCGGCAATGGCCTGCTGGGCAAAGTGATCCCGACGGAAAATACCACCGGCTCAGCCGTAGATGTCCAGCATGTGCTGGCAGGGCTGGTTGCACAAGGCGCAACGGTTGGCGCAATGGAAGTGTCTTCACACGGTCTGGTTCAGCATCGCGTGGCGGCGCTGAAGTTTGCCGCATCAGTATTTACTAACTTAAGCCGCGACCATCTTGATTACCACGGCGACATGGAACATTACGAAGCCGCGAAATGGCTGCTGTATTCCACGCACCATTGCGGCCAGGCCATCGTTAATGCGGATGATGAAGTCGGTCGTCGCTGGTTGGCCAAACTTCCGGATGCGGTTGCCGTATCGATGGAGGACCACATCAACCCGAACTGTCACGGTCGTTGGTTAAAGGCGATTGACGTGAATTATCACGACAGCGGGGCAACGATTCGTTTTACCTCCTCATGGGGTGATGGCGAAATTGAAAGTCGCCTGATGGGCGCGTTTAACGTCAGCAATCTGCTGTTGGCACTGGCAACGCTGCTGGCGTTGGGATATCCGTTAGCTGATTTACTGAAAACGGCAACACAATTACAGCCAGTTTGTGGGCGCATGGAAGTGTTCAGCGCGCCGGGTAAAACCACCGTTGTGGTTGATTATGCCCATACGCCAGATGCGCTGGAAAAAGCGCTGCAGGCGGCACGTTTGCACTGTACTGGCAAACTGTGGTGCGTCTTTGGCTGCGGCGGCGATCGCGACAAAGGCAAACGTCCGTTGATGGGCGCGATTGCCGAGCAGTTTGCTGATGTTGTCGTGGTGACCGATGACAACCCGCGTACCGAAGAGCCGCGCGCCATTATTAACGACATTCTGGCGGGTATGCTGGATGCCGGACAGGCGAAAGTGATGGAAGGTCGTGCAGAGGCTGTGACAAACGCCATTATGCAGGCGAAAGAAAACGACGTGGTGCTGGTGGCCGGGAAAGGTCACGAAGACTACCAGATCGTTGGCTCGCAGCGCCTCGACTATTCTGACCGCGTCACGGCAGCGCGTCTGCTGGGAGTAATCGCATGATTAGCGTAACGCTCAGCCAACTGGCGGAGATCCTCCGTGGCGAACTGAAAGGAGTCGATCTGACTCTTGATGCGGTGACAACCGATACGCGTAAAGTTACGCCGGGCTGCCTGTTTGTCGCGCTGAAAGGTGAGCGCTTCGACGCCCACGATTTTGCTGATAAGGCAAAAGAGGGGGGAGCAGGTGCGCTGTTGGTCAGTCGTCCGCTGGATATCGATCTGCCGCAACTGATTGTGAAAGATACACGCCTCGCGTTTGGCGAGCTGGCGGCATGGGTACGCGCCCAGGTTCCAGCGCGCGTTGTCGCGCTGACCGGCTCTTCCGGTAAAACGTCCGTCAAAGAGATGACCGCATCCATTCTGAGTCAGTGTGGCAACACCTTATATACCGCGGGCAACCTGAATAACGACATCGGCGTACCGATGACGCTGTTGCGCTTAAACAACGATTACGACTATGCCGTGATTGAGCTTGGCGCTAATCATCAGGGCGAAATCGCCTGGACCGTTGGTCTGACGCATCCGGAAGCGGCGCTGGTGAATAACCTGGCGGCCGCGCATCTGGAAGGCTTTGGTTCACTGGCGGGCGTTGCGAAGGCAAAAGGTGAGATTTTTACCGGCCTGCCAGCGAACGGAATCGCCATTATGAATGCCGACAATAACGACTGGCTGAACTGGCAGAGCATTATCGGCGATCGCAAAGTCTGGCGCTTCTCCCCGAATGCGGCCAACAGCGATTTTTCGGCGGCCAATGTTCATTTGACTTCACACGGCACAGAGTTTTCTCTGCAAACGCCAACCGGAAGCATTGATGTTCTGCTGCCGCTGCCGGGTCGTCACAACATTGCTAACGCCCTGGCGGCGGCTGCGCTCTCTATGGCGGTAGGCGCGACGCACGAAGCGATTAAAGCGGGTCTGAAGGAACTGCAAGCGGTACCGGGGCGTCTGTTCCCGATTCAACTGGCAGAAAATCAGCTACTGCTGGATGACTCCTATAACGCAAATGTCGGGTCAATGACCGCAGCGGTAAACGTGCTGTCCGAAATGCCGGGCTACCGCGTGCTGGTCGTTGGCGATATGGCAGAGCTTGGCGCGGAAAGCGAAGCATGCCACGTACAGGTGGGTGAAGCTGCGAAGGCTGCAGGTATCGACCGTGTGCTGAGTACAGGGAAACTGAGTCAGGCAATTAGCCATGCCAGCGGTGTGGGTGGGCATTTTGCGGATAAAACCGCGTTGACCGCGCATCTTAAAGCGTTGATTGCAGAACATCAGATTATGACGATTTTGGTGAAGGGTTCACGTAGTGCCGCCATGGAAGAGGTAGTACGCGCATTACAGGAGAATGGGACATGTTAGTTTGGCTGGCCGAACATTTGGTCAAATATTATTCCGGCTTTAACGTCTTTTCCTATCTGACGTTTCGCGCCATCGTCAGCCTGCTGACCGCGCTGTTCATCTCTTTGTGGATGGGCCCGCGCATGATCGCCCGCTTGCAAAAAATGTCCTTTGGACAGGTCGTGCGTAACGACGGTCCGGAATCACACTTCAGTAAACGCGGTACGCCGACCATGGGCGGGATTATGATCCTTACCGCGATTGTTATCTCCGTACTGCTGTGGGCATACCCGTCGAACCCGTACGTATGGTGCGTGCTGGTGGTATTGGTCGGTTACGGCATTATCGGTTTTGTCGATGACTACCGCAAAGTGGTACGCAAAGACACCAAGGGCCTGATCGCGCGCTGGAAATACTTCTGGATGTCGGTGATTGCGCTGGGGGTGGCCTTTGCCCTGTATCTGGCTGGTAAAGATACCCCGGCCACTGAGCTGGTGGTGCCGTTCTTTAAAGACGTGATGCCGCAGTTGGGGCTGTTCTACGTGCTGCTGGCGTACTTCGTGATTGTGGGTACTGGCAACGCGGTCAACCTCACCGATGGTCTGGATGGTCTGGCGATTATGCCGACCGTGTTTGTGGCCGCAGGTTTTGCGTTGGTGGCGTGGGCGACCGGTAACATGAACTTCGCCAACTATCTGCATATTCCCTATTTACGTCATGCCGGCGAATTGGTGATCGTTTGTACGGCAATTGTTGGCGCGGGTTTAGGCTTCTTGTGGTTTAACACCTATCCGGCGCAGGTCTTTATGGGCGACGTCGGATCGCTGGCGCTGGGCGGCGCGCTGGGCATTATTGCCGTGCTCCTGCGTCAGGAGTTCCTGCTGGTGATCATGGGCGGTGTATTCGTCGTAGAAACACTGTCGGTCATTTTGCAGGTTGGCTCCTTTAAGCTGCGCGGACAGCGCATCTTCCGTATGGCGCCGATCCACCATCACTATGAACTGAAAGGCTGGCCGGAACCGCGCGTAATTGTACGCTTCTGGATTATTTCGCTGATGCTGGTGCTGATTGGCCTGGCAACGCTGAAGGTACGTTAATCATGGCTGATTACCAGGGTAAAAAAGTCGTCATTATCGGTCTGGGTTTGACCGGGCTGTCCTGCGTGGATTTCTTCCTGGCGCGTGGCGTGACGCCGCGCGTAATGGATACCCGCGCGACGCCGCCGGGCCTGGACAAATTACCGGAAGCGGTTGAGCGTCATGTTGGCAGCCTGAATGATGACTGGCTGCTGGCCGCTGATCTTATTGTTGCCAGCCCTGGTATTGCCCTGGCGCATCCTTCGTTGAGCGCTGCCGCCGATGCGGGAATTGAAATTGTCGGCGACATTGAGCTGTTCTGTCGCGAAGCACAGGCACCGATCGTCGCGATCACCGGTTCCAACGGGAAAAGCACAGTCACTACGCTGGTAGGTGATATGGCGAAAGCGGCCGGTGTGAACGTGGGGGTTGGCGGTAATATTGGCCTGCCCGCGCTGATGCTGCTGGATGACGAACGTGAGCTGTATGTTCTGGAACTGTCGAGCTTCCAACTGGAAACGACCTCCAGCTTACAAGCCGTAGCCGCTACCATTTTGAACGTCACCGAAGACCATATGGACAGATATCCGTTTGGCTTGCAGCAGTACCGTGCGGCCAAACTGCGCGTCTATGAAAACGCGAAAGTGTGTGTGGTCAACGCTGATGATGCGCTGACCATGCCGGTTCGCGGAGCGGATGAGCGTTGCGTGAGCTTTGGCATCAACATGGGTGACTATCACCTGAACCGTCAGCAGGGCGAAACCTGGCTGCGAGTGAAGGGTGAAAAAGTTCTTAACGTGAAAGAGATGACGCTTTCCGGTCAGCATAACTATACCAACGCCCTGGCTGCGCTGGCGCTGGCGGATGCCGCAGGTCTGCCGCGGGCGTCGAGCCTGAAAGCGCTCACCACGTTTACCGGTCTGGCGCACCGTTTCCAGACTGTGCTTGAGCACAACGGCGTGCGCTGGATTAACGATTCTAAAGCCACCAACGTCGGCAGCACTGAAGCCGCGCTGAATGGCCTGCACGTTGACGGTACGTTGCACCTGTTGCTGGGGGGAGACGGGAAATCCGCTGACTTTACGCCGCTGCAACGATACCTGACCGGCGACAACGTTCGTCTGTATTGCTTTGGTCGCGATGGCGCGCAGCTTGCCGCTCTGCGACCTGACGTTACGGAACAAACTGAAACCATGGAGCAGGCAATGCGTCTGCTCGCACCGCGCGTGAAGTCGGGCGATATGGTGCTGTTGTCGCCCGCCTGTGCCAGCCTCGACCAGTTCAAGAACTTTGAGCAACGTGGTGACGTCTTTACCCGCCTGGCGAAGGAGTTGGGTTGATGCGCTTATCTCTCCCTCGTCTGAGAATGCCGCGCTTACCGGGACTGGGTATCCTGGCGTGGATCTTCGCGGCACTTAAAGGCTGGGTGATGGCTTCGCGTGATAAAGACGCGGACAGCCTGATCATGTATGACCGCATGCTGCTGTGGTTGACCTTTGGTCTGGCAGCGATCGGTTTTGTGATGGTGACATCGGCATCGATGCCCGTAGGGCAACGCCTGGCGGGCGATCCTTTCCTGTTTGCTAAGCGTGACGCACTGTACATCTTCCTCGCCTTCTGCCTGGCGATGGTGACGCTGCGTCTGCCGATGGAGTTCTGGCAAAAGTACAGTACGACGATGCTGATAGCCTCGATCATCATGCTGCTGATTGTGCTGGTGGTGGGGAGCTCCGTTAACGGGGCGTCGCGCTGGATTGCGCTGGGGCCGCTGCGTATTCAGCCTGCGGAATTTACCAAGCTGTCGCTGTTCTGTTACCTCGCCAACTACCTGGTGCGTAAAGTTGATGAAGTGCGTAACAACCTGCGCGGTTTCTTAAAACCGATGGGCGTGATTCTGGTACTGGCTATTTTACTGCTGGCACAGCCTGACCTTGGTACGGTGGTGGTGCTGTTCGTCACTACTCTGGCGATGCTGTTTCTCGCCGGAGCGAAACTGTGGCAGTTCATTGCCATTATCGGCATGGGGATTTCAGCGGTCGTGCTGCTGATCCTTGCCGAACCGTATCGTATTCGCCGCGTAACCTCTTTCTGGAACCCATGGGAAGATCCGTTCGGCAGTGGCTACCAGCTGACGCAATCCCTGATGGCCTTTGGTCGCGGTGAGGTTTGGGGGCAGGGCTTAGGTAATTCAGTCCAAAAACTGGAGTATTTACCAGAAGCGCACACCGACTTCATCTTCGCCATCATTGGGGAAGAGCTGGGTTATATCGGTGTGGTATTGGCACTTTTAATGGTATTCTTCGTCGCTTTTCGCGCGATGTCGATTGGCCGTAAGGCGTTGGAAATTGACCACCGTTTTTCAGGCTTTTTAGCCTGCTCAATCGGGATCTGGTTTAGCTTCCAGGCACTGGTAAACGTCGGTGCGGCGGCGGGTATGCTGCCAACCAAAGGTCTGACGCTGCCGCTGATCAGTTATGGTGGTTCAAGTTTGTTGATTATGTCGACGGCCATCATGTTTTTGTTACGTATTGATTATGAAACGCGTCTGGAAAAAGCCCAGGCGTTTACACGAGGTGCACGATGAGTGGTCAACCGAAGCGGTTAATGGTGATGGCAGGCGGTACCGGCGGGCATGTGTTCCCGGGGCTGGCGGTCGCGCACCATTTAATGGCCCAGGGCTGGCAGGTTCGTTGGCTGGGCACCGCCGATCGTATGGAAGCGGACTTAGTGCCAAAACACGGCATTGAAATTGACTTTATTCGCATCTCCGGTTTGCGTGGCAAAGGCGTCAATGCGCTGCTGGCTGCACCTGTGCGTATTTTTAATGCCTGGCGTCAGGCGCGCGCCATCATGAAGCAGTTTAAACCCGATGTGGTGCTGGGTATGGGCGGCTACGTGTCTGGCCCTGGCGGTCTGGCGGCCTGGTCATTAGGTATTCCGGTTGTACTGCATGAGCAGAACGGCATTGCGGGATTAACTAACAAATGGCTGGCGAAGATTGCCACTACGGTGATGCAGGCTTTTCCTGGTGCTTTCCCGAATGCGGAAGTGGTAGGTAACCCGGTGCGCACTGACGTGCTGGCGCTGCCGTTGCCAAAAGTGCGCCTGGCCGGGCGTGAAGGTCCGGTTCGTGTATTGGTCGTCGGGGGATCTCAGGGCGCACGCGTACTGAACCAGACGATGCCGCAGGTTGCCGGAAAGCTTGGCGACGCGGTGACTATCTGGCATCAGAGCGGCAAAGGCGCGCAGCAGACCGTTGAACAGGCGTATGCCGACGCGGGACAACCGCAGCACAAGGTCACTGAGTTTATTGATGATATGGCAGCGGCCTACGCGTGGGCTGATGTCGTGGTTTGTCGCTCAGGCGCGCTGACGGTGAGCGAAATTGCCGCCGCGGGTTTGCCTGCGCTGTTTGTGCCGTTCCAGCACAAAGACAGACAGCAGTATTGGAATGCGCTGCCGCTGGAGAAAGCGGGCGCCGCCAAAATTCTGGAGCAGCCGCAGTTTACTGTGGATGCCGTCGCCAGCACCCTTGCCGGGTGGTCGCGAGAAACGTTATTAACCATGGCAGAACGTGCGCGCGCCGCATCCATACCGGATGCCACAGAGCGCGTTGCAAATGAAGTGAGCCGGGCTGCCCGGGCGTAATTGTGGTGATGCCTTTTGCATCGCATGAACTAAGAAGTTAATGGCTAAAGAATGAATACACAACAACTGGCAAAACTGCGTTCCATCGTGCCCGAAATGCGTCGCGTTCGGCACATTCACTTTGTCGGCATCGGTGGTGCTGGTATGGGCGGTATTGCCGAAGTTTTGGCCAATGAAGGTTATCAGATCAGCGGTTCTGACTTAGCGCCGAATCCTGTGACGCAGCAGTTGACGAATCTGGGGGCCACGATTTTCTTCAACCATCGCCCGGAAAACGTGCGCGATGCGAGCGTGGTGGTGGTATCCAGCGCTATTTCTGCGGATAACCCGGAAATTGTTGCAGCGCATGAAGCACGTATTCCGGTGATTCGTCGTGCTGAAATGCTGGCGGAGTTAATGCGTTTTCGTCACGGTATTGCTATTGCCGGGACGCACGGTAAAACCACGACTACGGCAATGGTCTCCAGCATCTACGCGGAAGCGGGTCTGGATCCCACTTTTGTCAACGGCGGTCTGGTGAAGGCTGCAGGCGTGCATGCGCGCCTGGGTCATAGCCGTTATTTGATTGCTGAAGCGGATGAGAGCGACGCGTCGTTCCTGCATTTGCAGCCGATGGTGGCGATTGTCACCAATATCGAAGCTGACCACATGGATACCTACCATGGCGACTTCGAAAATTTAAAGCAGACGTTTATTAATTTCCTGCATAACTTGCCGTTTTATGGTCGTGCCGTGATGTGCGTTGACGATCCGGTTATCCGCGAACTGTTACCGCGAGTTGGCCGTCAAACCACAACCTATGGTTTCAGTGATGATGCCGATGTGCGCGTTGAAGATTACCAGCAGATTGGTCCACAAGGACACTTCACGCTGGTACGTCAGGGGATGGCCGATTTACGTGTTACGTTAAACGCGCCGGGTCGTCACAATGCACTGAACGCGGCAGCAGCAGTGGCGGTCGCGACGGAAGAAGGTATTGAAGACGACGCTATTCTGCGCGCGCTGGAAAGTTTCCAGGGTACCGGACGTCGTTTTGACTTCCTCGGCGAATTCCCGCTTGAGCCGGTGAACGGTAAAGCCGGGACCGCGATGCTGGTTGATGATTATGGCCACCACCCAACGGAAGTGGACGCTACGATTAAAGCCGCGCGCGCGGGTTGGCCGGACAAAAACCTGGTGATGCTGTTCCAGCCGCACCGTTTTACGCGTACTCGCGATCTGTACGACGACTTTGCCAACGTGCTGACCCAGGTCGATGCGCTGTTGATGCTGGATGTGTATGCCGCGGGCGAAGCCGCGATTCCGGGTGCCGACAGCCGCTCGTTGTGCCGTACGATTCGTGGCCGCGGTAAGATCGATCCGATTCTGGTATCCGATCCGGCCCAGGTGGCAGAAATGCTGGCACCCGTATTAACCGGCAACGATCTGATTTTGGTGCAGGGCGCTGGAAATATCGGCAAAATCGCGCGTTCCTTAGCTGAAATCAAACTGAAGCCGCAAAACCCGGAGGAAGAACAACATGGCTGATAAAATCGCGGTCCTGTTAGGGGGAACCTCCGCTGAGCGTGAAGTATCGCTGAATTCAGGCGCGGCCGTATTGGCAGGGTTACGCGAAGGTGGTGTAGATGCCCATCCGGTTGACCCTAAAGAGGTCGATGTCACTCTTCTGAAATCTATGGGGTTTCAGAAGGTGTTTATTGCGCTGCACGGTCGTGGCGGTGAAGATGGCACATTGCAGGGCATGCTGGAGCTGATTGGCCTGCCGTATACCGGCAGCGGCGTCATGGCTTCCGCGATTTCAATGGACAAACTGCGCAGCAAGTTGCTGTGGCAGGGCGCAGGTTTACCCGTCGCCCCATGGGTTGCGCTGACCCGCGCTGAGTTCGAAAAAGGTCTTAGCGATGAAGCAGTTACAAAAATTTCTGCGTTAGGCTTGCCGTTGATTGTAAAGCCAAGCCGTGAAGGTTCCAGCGTAGGGATGTCAAAAGTTGAAGAAGAAAATGCTTTGCAGGGTGCATTAGCATTGGCTTTTCAGCATGATGAAGAAGTACTGATTGAAAAATGGCTCAGTGGCCCGGAATTTACAGTTGCGATACTTGGCGAAGAAATTTTACCGTCAATACGTATCCAACCCGCGGGAACCTTCTATGATTATGAGGCGAAGTATCTCTCTGATGAGACACAATATTTCTGCCCTGCTGGTCTGGAAGTCGAACAAGAGGCCCTTTTACAGGAATTAGTCCTGAAAGCGTGGACTGCATTGGGCTGTAAAGGTTGGGGTCGCATTGACGTCATGCTGGACAGCGATGGCCAGTTTTATCTGCTGGAAGCGAATACCTCTCCGGGTATGACCAGCCACAGCCTGGTGCCGATGGCGGCGCGTCAGGCGGGCCTGAGCTTCTCGCAGTTGGTGGTAAGAATTCTGGAGTTGGCGGACTGATATGTCGCAGGCTGCGCTGAACACGCGAAACGGTGATGAAGAAGAAGTAAACTCCTCACGCCGCAATAATGGAACGCGTCTTGCAGGAATACTGTTCCTGCTGACAGTGCTGTGCACCGTGTTTGTCAGCGGCTGGGTAGTGTTGGGATGGATGGAAGATGCGCAGCGCCTGCCATTGTCAAAACTGGTGTTAACCGGTGAACGGCATTACACGCGCAATGATGATATCCGTCAGTCCATCCTGGCGCTGGGCGCTCCGGGAACATTTATGACTCAGGATGTGAACATCATCCAGAGTCAGATTGAACGCCTCCCCTGGATCAAACAGGCGAGCGTCAGAAAGCAATGGCCTGATGAATTGAAGATTCATCTGGTTGAATATGTGCCAATAGCGCGTTGGAATGACCAACATATGGTGGATGCCGAAGGAAATACCTTCAGTGTCCCAACCGGTCGGGCCAATAAGCAGGTATTACCTATGTTGTACGGACCGGAAGGCAGCGCAAGTGAAGTGCTGCAAGGGTTCCGCGATATGGGGCAGGTGCTGGCTAAGGACAGATTCACCCTGAAGGAAGCGGCAATGACCGCTCGTCGTTCCTGGCAGTTGACGCTGAATAACGATATTAAGCTGAATCTGGGCAGGGGCGATACGATAAAACGTTTGGCTCGCTTTGTGGAACTCTACCCGGTTTTACAGCAGCAGGCGCAAACCGATGGCAAACGGATTAGCTACGTTGATTTGCGTTATGACTCAGGAGCGGCAGTAGGCTGGGTTCCCTTGCCTCCTGAGGAATCTAATCAGCAACAGAATCAGGCACAGGCAGAACAACAATGATCAAGGCGACGGACAGAAAACTGGTAGTTGGACTGGAGATTGGCACCGCGAAGGTAGCCGCTTTAGTAGGGGAAGTTCTGCCCGACGGTATGGTCAATATCATTGGCGTGGGCAGTTGCCCATCGCGAGGTATGGATAAAGGCGGGGTGAATGACCTTGAGTCAGTGGTGAAGTGCGTACAGCGCGCCATTGACCAGGCTGAACTGATGGCAGATTGCCAGATCTCTTCAGTGTATCTGGCGCTTTCCGGTAAACATATTAGCTGTCAGAATGAAATTGGTATGGTGCCCATTTCCGAAGAGGAAGTGACGCAGGAAGATGTGGAAAACGTGGTACATACGGCAAAATCCGTACGCGTTCGCGATGAACATCGTGTTCTGCACGTCATCCCGCAGGAATACGCCATCGACTACCAGGAAGGTATCAAAAATCCGGTCGGTCTTTCCGGTGTGCGTATGCAGGCAAAAGTCCACCTTATTACCTGCCACAACGACATGGCGAAGAATATTGTCAAAGCCGTTGAACGTTGTGGTCTGAAAGTTGACCAACTGATTTTTGCCGGGTTGGCAGCCAGTTATTCCGTATTGACGGAAGATGAACGTGAACTGGGTGTCTGCGTGGTGGATATTGGTGGTGGTACAATGGACATCGCCGTTTATACTGGCGGGGCGTTGCGCCACACTAAAGTTATCCCTTATGCAGGGAATGTCGTGACCAGCGATATCGCGTATGCCTTTGGTACGCCGCCGAGCGATGCTGAAGCCATCAAAGTGCGTCATGGCTGCGCACTGGGTTCCATCGTGGGTAAAGACGAGAGCGTTGAAGTGCCAAGCGTTGGTGGTCGTCCGCCGCGTAGCCTGCAACGTCAGACTCTGGCAGAGGTCATTGAGCCGCGTTATACCGAGCTGCTCAACCTGGTCAACGAGGAAATTTTGCAATTACAAGAACAACTTCGCCAGCAGGGTGTGAAACATCATCTGGCGGCGGGGATTGTGTTAACCGGCGGTGCTGCGCAAATTGAAGGTCTTGCGGCCTGCGCACAGCGCGTGTTCCATACACAAGTACGTATTGGCGCACCGCTGAATATTACCGGTCTGACGGATTATGCCCAGGAGCCGTATTATTCAACGGCGGTGGGGCTGCTGCACTACGGGAAAGAATCCCATTTAAGTGGTGAGGCTGAAGTAGAAAAGCGCGTAACTGCCTCGGTCGGATCGTGGATCAAGCGACTGAATAGCTGGTTACGTAAAGAGTTTTAATTTTTAAAGAGACCGACGCAAATTAACGGTCTCAGGCGACAGGCACTACACAAAGTCATTCAAGTTGCATCGCGGCGGCAACTGAGCGAATCTCCTGGAGCATAGTTTACTATGTCACGGGAGTGAGTGAAGGCAGCCAACAACGAGGCGGCTTGAAGGATGAAGTGTAAAACGGAGAGAGAAACTATGTTTGAACCTATGGAACTAACCAACGACGCGGTGATTAAAGTCATCGGCGTCGGTGGCGGCGGCGGTAATGCCGTTGAACACATGGTGCGTGAGCGCATCGAAGGTGTTGAATTCTTCGCGGTGAATACCGACGCTCAGGCGTTGCGTAAAACGGCGGTTGGACAGACCATTCAGATTGGTAGCGGCATCACCAAAGGTCTGGGCGCGGGTGCAAACCCGGAAGTCGGTCGTAATGCGGCAGACGAAGATCGCGAAGCTCTGCGCGCAGCGCTTGACGGCGCAGACATGGTGTTTATCGCAGCTGGCATGGGCGGCGGTACCGGTACCGGTGCAGCGCCAGTGGTAGCTGAAGTCGCAAAAGATTTAGGTATCCTGACAGTTGCTGTCGTGACTAAGCCTTTCAACTTTGAAGGCAAGAAGCGTATGGCATTCGCGGAGCAGGGTATCACCGAGCTGTCCAAACACGTGGACTCTCTGATCACTATCCCGAACGACAAGCTGCTGAAAGTACTGGGCCGTGGTATCTCCCTGCTGGATGCATTTGGCGCAGCGAACGACGTGCTGAAAGGCGCAGTCCAGGGTATCGCTGAACTGATTACTCGTCCGGGCCTGATGAACGTCGACTTTGCAGACGTGCGCACCGTGATGTCCGAAATGGGCTACGCGATGATGGGTTCTGGCGTGGCGAGCGGTGAAGACCGTGCAGAAGAAGCGGCTGAAATGGCTATCTCTTCTCCGCTGCTGGAAGATATCGATCTGTCCGGCGCACGCGGCGTGCTGGTTAACATTACTGCGGGCTTCGACCTGCGTCTGGATGAGTTCGAAACCGTGGGTAACACGATTCGTGCCTTTGCATCGGATAACGCAACTGTGGTTATCGGTACCTCTCTGGACCCGGATATGAACGACGAACTGCGCGTGACCGTTGTTGCGACTGGAATTGGTATGGACAAGCGTCCTGAAATCACTCTGGTGACCAACAAACAGGTACAGCAGCCGGTAATGGATCGTTACCAGCAGCACGGTATGGCGCCGTTGACGCAAGAGCAGAAACCGGTAGCGAAAGTGGTTAACGACAATACGCCGCAAACCACGAAAGAGCCGGATTATCTGGATATCCCTGCATTCCTGCGTAAGCAAGCTGATTAAGAATTAGCTGGAATTTGGGAATTGTGGCTCTTTGTGCTAAACTGGCCCACCGAATGTATAGTACACTTCGGTTGGATAGGTAATTTGGCGAGATTATACGATGATCAAACAAAGGACTCTTAAACGTATCGTTCAGGCGACTGGCGTCGGTTTGCATACCGGCAAAAAAGTCACCCTGACATTACGCCCTGCGCCGGCCAACACCGGGGTCATCTATCGTCGCACCGACTTGAATCCTCCGGTAGATTTCCCGGCCGATGCCAAATCTGTGCGTGATACCATGCTCTGTACGTGTCTGGTCAATGAGCATGATGTGCGGATTTCAACCGTAGAGCACCTTAATGCTGCTCTGGCGGGCTTAGGTATCGATAACATCGTTATTGAAGTTAACGCCCCGGAAATCCCGATTATGGATGGCAGTGCCGCTCCGTTCGTTTACCTGCTGCTTGATGCAGGTATTGAAGAACTGAGCAGCGCCAAAAAATTTGTTCGCATCAAAGAGACCGTTCGTGTCGAAGATGGCGATAAGTGGGCTGAGTTTAAGCCGTATAATGGTTTTACGTTGGATTTCACCATCGACTTTAACCATCCGGCGATCGACTCCAGCACGCAGCGCTACGCGATGAACTTCTCTGCGGATGCGTTCATGCGCCAGATCAGCCGCGCGCGTACTTTCGGCTTCATGCGTGATATCGAATATCTGCAGTCCCGCGGCCTGTGCCTGGGCGGCAGCTTCGATTGTGCCATCGTTGTTGACGATTATCGCGTATTGAACGAAGACGGCCTGCGTTTTGAAGACGAATTCGTTCGTCACAAAATGCTCGACGCGATTGGTGACTTGTTCATGTGTGGTCACAACATTATTGGTGCATTCACCGCGTATAAATCCGGTCATGCACTGAATAACAAACTGTTGCAGGCAGTCCTGGCAAAACAGGAAGCCTGGGAATATGTGACCTTCCAGGACGATGCAGAACTGCCGTTGGCGTTCAAAGCACCTTCGACTGTACTGGCATAACGACATACGCTGTCGCATAAATTCGACTGGTAAATCTGGCACTCTCTCCGGCCAGGTGAGCCAGTCGTTTTTTTATCTTCCGATTGCAAAACCACCTTATCTGAAGCGACTTTTTCCCCACCGACAGATTAAAACACCGTTCGATCGCTGCTTTCTTAAGCATATTTACCCGCGACTTGCTGTCATTACTGCTGTGGAGCGTACGCTTTAATGGTAATATTTATGCGCAAAAAAATGGTTTTGCATTTGTAACCCCAAACGCAGGGTATATCAGGTGGCAATAACGTGAGTGGAATACTGACGCGCTGGCGACAGTTAGGCAGACGGTACTTCTGGCCGCATCTCCTGTTGGGGATGGTCGCGGCTAGCTTTGGCCTGCCTGCGCTCGGTAATGCTGCTGAACCTAATACTCCCGCGAAGGCGACCGCCAGCAATCACGATCAATCTGCCAAAGTTAACTTTAGCCAGCTTGCTTTGCTGGAGGCGACCAATCGCCGCCCGAATTTTACCGTTGACTACTGGCACCAGCATGCCATTCGTACGGTCATTCGCCATCTTTCTTTTGCTATGGCTCCTCAGGCGCTGCCTGTTGCCGAAGAGCCGTTGCCAATCCAGGCGCACCATCTTGCGTTACTGAATACGCTCAGCGCGATGCTGACGCAAGAAGGCAGACCGCCCGCGACCGTGAGTCGCGTGACATATGCCCATTTTACCTCTCAGGCCGCATTTAGCGTTCCGGTCTGGATCAGCCAGCTGCAGGGTATCCGCGCTGGCCCTCAACGCCTCAGCTAAAAAAGAACCTTCCAACTTATAATTTTTGACTCCGCATCGCGGGGCGTTTGAGATTTTATTATGCTAATCAAATTATTAACAAAAGTATTCGGTAGCCGTAACGAGCGTACGCTGCGTCGTATGCGTAAAGTAGTCAATGTCATCAATGCAATGGAACCGGAGATGGAAAAACTCTCCGATGATGAACTGAAAGCGAAGACCGCTGAATTCCGCGCCCGTCTGGAAAAAGGCGCCAGCGTTGAAAGCCTGATCCCGGAAGCGTTCGCGGTGGTCCGCGAAGCGAGTAAGCGTGTGTTCGGCATGCGTCATTTCGACGTACAGCTGCTGGGTGGTATGGTGCTTAACGATCGCTGCATCGCAGAAATGCGTACCGGTGAAGGTAAAACCCTGACCGCAACGCTGCCAGCCTACCTGAACGCATTAAGCGGGAAAGGTGTACACGTGGTTACCGTGAACGACTACCTGGCTCAGCGTGACGCCGAAAATAACCGCCCGCTGTTTGAATTCCTCGGCATGACCGTGGGTATCAACATGTCTGGCCTGCCTGCGCCAGCCAAGCGTGAAGCCTACAATGCCGATATTACTTACGGTACCAACAACGAATACGGCTTTGACTACCTGCGCGACAACATGGCGTTTAGCCCGGAAGAGCGCGTTCAGCGTAAACTGCACTATGCGCTGGTCGATGAAGTCGACTCCATCCTGATCGATGAAGCGCGTACGCCGCTGATCATTTCCGGTCCGGCTGAAGACAGCTCGGAAATGTATAAAAAAGTGAACAAAATCATCCCGCACCTGATTCGTCAGGAGAAGGACGATTCCGACACGTTCCAGGGGGAAGGCCACTTCTCTGTTGATGAGAAAGCGCGCCAGGTCAACCTGACCGAACGTGGTCTGGTACTGATTGAAGAGCTGTTGGTTAACGAAGGCATTATGGATGAGGGCGAGTCGCTGTACTCTCCGGGCAACATTATGCTGATGCACCACGTGACTGCTGCACTGCGCGCGCACGTGCTGTTTACCCGCGACGTTGACTATATCGTGAAAGACGGCGAAGTTATCATCGTCGACGAACACACCGGTCGTACCATGCAGGGCCGCCGCTGGTCCGATGGTCTGCACCAGGCTGTTGAAGCCAAAGAAGGCGTAGATATCCAAAACGAGAACCAGACGCTGGCATCCATTACCTTCCAGAACTACTTCCGTTTGTACGAAAAACTGGCCGGTATGACCGGTACAGCAGATACTGAAGCCTTTGAATTCAGCTCCATCTACAAACTGGATACCGTTGTTGTGCCGACCAACCGCCCGATGATCCGTAAGGATTTACCGGATCTGGTGTACATGACTGAAGCGGAAAAAATTCAGGCGATCATTGAAGATATTAAAGAGCGTACCGCAAATGGCCAGCCGGTGCTGGTTGGTACTATCTCTATTGAAAAATCGGAAGTGGTTTCTAACGAGCTGAACAAGGCGGGTATCAAACACAACGTTCTGAACGCCAAGTTCCACGCCAACGAAGCCGCAATCGTCGCCCAGGCGGGTTATCCGTCCGCAGTGACTATCGCGACAAACATGGCGGGTCGTGGTACCGATATCGTGCTGGGTGGTAGCTGGCAGGCGGAAATTGCCGAGCTGGAGGACCCGACTCCAGAACAAATCGCGCAGATCAAAGCCGAGTGGCAGGTTCGCCATGATGCGGTGTTAGCTGCAGGCGGTTTACATATTATCGGTACCGAGCGTCACGAATCTCGTCGTATAGATAACCAGCTGCGTGGTCGTTCTGGTCGTCAGGGGGATGCGGGGTCTTCTCGTTTCTATCTGTCGATGGAAGATGCGCTGATGCGTATTTTTGCTTCTGACCGCGTGTCCGGCATGATGCGTAAACTGGGCATGAAGCCTGGTGAAGCGATTGAACACCCGTGGGTGACTAAAGCGATTGCAAACGCGCAGCGTAAAGTAGAAAGCCGCAACTTCGATATTCGTAAGCAACTGCTGGAATATGATGACGTTGCCAATGACCAGCGTCGCGCAATCTACACCCAGCGTAACGAACTGCTGGACGTAACTGACGTTAGCGAAACCATTAATAGCATCCGTGAGGATGTCTTCAAAGCGACGATTGACGCCTATATTCCGCCGCAGTCTCTGGAAGAAATGTGGGATATCCCGGGTCTGCAGGAACGTCTGAAAAACGACTTCGATCTGGAAATGCCTATTTCAGAGTGGCTGGATAAAGAGCCTGAGCTGCATGAGGAAACGCTGCGCGAACGTATTCTGGCAAACGCCATCGAAGTTTATCAGCGTAAAGAAGAAGTTGTGGGCGCGGAGATGATGCGTCACTTCGAAAAAGGCGTGATGCTGCAAACTCTCGATTCTCTGTGGAAAGAGCACCTTGCGGCGATGGACTACCTGCGTCAAGGTATCCACCTGCGTGGTTATGCGCAAAAAGATCCGAAGCAGGAATACAAGCGTGAATCCTTCTCTATGTTTGCATCAATGCTGGAATCACTGAAGTACGAAGTGATCAGTACCCTGAGCAAAGTTCAGGTACGTATGCCTGAAGAAGTAGAAGCGATGGAGCAGCAACGTCGTGAAGACGCTGAACGTTTAGCGCAGATGCAGCAGTTGAGCCATAAAGGTGACGATTCTGCCGCGGCAGAAGAGCTGGCAGCACAAACTGGCGATCGTAAAGTGGGTCGTAACGATCCGTGTCCTTGCGGTTCCGGGAAAAAGTACAAACAGTGCCATGGCCGTCTGAGCTAAGAAAGTAACTTACTGAAAAGGCGCAGAATTCTGCGCCTTTTTTATGGACTATAAAGATGAAAATACTGCAGATCGCCGTCGGGATTATTCGCAACCAGCACCATGAAATTTTTATAACCCAGCGTGCGGCTGATGCCCACATGGCAAATAAGCTGGAGTTCCCCGGCGGGAAAATTGAAGCAGGCGAAACGCCGGAGCAGGCGCTGATTCGCGAGTTACAGGAAGAAGTAGGCATTACGCCGACTCAAAGCTCACTGTTCGAAAAGCTGGAGTACCAGTTTCCGGACCGGCATATCACTCTGTGGTTCTGGCTGGTTGAAAGCTGGGAAGGCGAACCGTGGGGGAAAGAGGGGCAACCGGCGCAGTGGATTGCGCAAGATGCTCTGAATGCAGAAGATTTTCCGCCTGCGAATGCGCCGGTAATTGAAAAGCTGATTGCTGGATAAAGGTGTTCGTAGGCCGGATTAGGCAACCCCACCATCCGGCAAATTAGGGCGGGGTCGCTACGCTTGCCCGCCCTACGTTTTAGCTGAATTACTTCTGCTCTTCACTCCAGTCGTCGTTTTCCGACAGATCACCAGAGCTTGGGATACGTTTCTCTTCTGCGGCCCACTCACCCAGATCGATTAACTGGCAGCGCTTGCTGCAGAATGGGCGAAACGGGCTGACTTCACCCCACACTACGGGTTTGCCGCAGGTTGGGCAGTTGACGATGGTTTGTTCAGACATGTTGACTCCTTAACAGCACGCCAGATCAAAATCGAGACGCTCAGGCACCTGGCCATTCTCGCTATCCAGCGGCATAAAGCGAATAGCAAAGCGGCTCTTATGACCAGAAATTTGCGGATAAAGCTGCGAATCAAGCGGCAGCTGCAAGCGAAGCAGATCGGCATCTTCGCCGTTGTCCTGATAAAAACCATTCAAGCTGGTTTGCTTACGGAATGGCGCAGAGTTGCGAATTAAATCCAGCACCAGCGACAGTGCCTGATTGAGCGGATTCAGACTTGCAAGCCAGGTTTCAACCTGCGCGTCGCGATGCGACTGCGGTAGATGTAACCAAATATGCAGGGTCGGCAGATCGAAACTGCAGCATCCGCCAGGAATGCTTAAACGCTGACGTACAAGGCCAATCAGACGATCTTCGCGCAGCGTCTGTCCAATACGCGGAGCCGAAATCAGAATGCTGCCCGCGCTTTTTAACTGCTGGCGCAATGCGTCGATCCTGTTTTGATCGACGCCGGGAACTTCAACCCAGGCCTGGAGTTTACGCTGTTGTCTTTCCAGCTCTTTGAGGAGTTCGGTACGAACTTCGCCGCGTTCAAAGACATCCAGTAAGTCTCCGATGTTGCGGAAAAAATGCAGTGCGCCTGCATGGTCCGCTATGGGTACATTAACGGAGAGCTGTTGGATTAAAAACTCTATGCGCAGCCATGTACGCATCTTCTCATTGAGAGGGTGTTCAAAAAGGACCTGGGTGTGCATTACGGTTTTTCCTGTGAGACAAACTGCAACGCGCATTGCAAATAGAGCGCGTGCAGGCGGGCGACATCCGAGGCGATGGCCTCCGGTGCGCCATTATTATCAATAACATCGTCTGCCACGGCCAGACGCGCTTCGCGCGTTGCCTGGGCAGCAAGAATTTGTTCAACATGCTCACGCGTGACGTCATCGCGCTGCATAGTGCGTCTGAGCTGTGTCTCGGGGGTAACATCCACCACGAGTATGCGGTTGGCTTTTTTATACAGCGAATTTTCCACCAGCAAAGGTACAACCCACAACAGATAAGGGGAGGTTGCTTGCTGAAACTGGCGCTGCGTTTCCTGCTGAATAAGCGGATGGAGCAGGGCATTCAGCCAGCTTTTCTCCTCAGGACTGGAAAAAATGCGTTCGCGTAAAATGCGTCGCTGCAACGATCCGTCGGCAGCTATAACTTCGGTACCAAAATGTTCTTCGATCGTCTTAAGGGCTGGGGTGCCGGGTTCAACCACCTGGCGCGCAATAATATCTGCATCAATGACGTTTATTCCGAGGTCAGCGAACGCATTTGCAACGGTACTTTTACCACTGCCAATGCCGCCGGTTAAGGCTACCGTATACCTCATAGATGCAGATCCTGGAGTTTAAGTTTGATTATCAAACAGTTAAAAGTTAAGCGTGCGACGGCGAGGCTGCTGCAGGATTAACCTACTATTCGCCAGGTAAATTTATGGGATTGTAGCGTAAAAAAAGAGAATTTCGCAGTCTTGCGCGGCATTGATTAGTGCGTATGATAGCGTCACTGGAGTTGTGAGTTTCGATTTTTCGCCATTAACCCCAGGAATCCGCACATGCGTATCGAAGAAGATCTGAAGTTAGGTTTCAAAGACGTTCTTATCCGCCCTAAGCGTTCTACTCTCAAAAGCCGTTCCGATGTTGAGCTGGAACGTCAATTTACCTTTAAGCACTCAGGTCAGACCTGGTCCGGCGTACCGATTATTGCCGCGAACATGGACACTGTCGGGACGTTTGCCATGGCAACGGCGCTGGCATCCTTCGACATCCTGACTGCGGTACACAAACACTATTCTGTTGAAGACTGGGCTGCTTTCATCGCAGAGAGCTCTGCTGATGTGCTCAAACATGTAATGGTTTCAACCGGTACCTCTGATGCCGATTTCGAAAAAACCAAACAGATTCTGGCGCTCAACCCGGCGCTGAACTTTATCTGCATTGATGTGGCAAATGGCTACTCAGAGCATTTTGTTCAGTTTGTGTCGAAAGCGCGTGAAGCATGGCCGACAAAAACAATTTGTGCGGGCAATGTGGTTACTGGAGAAATGTGTGAAGAGCTGGTACTTTCCGGCGCGGACATTGTTAAAGTCGGCATTGGCCCGGGTTCTGTATGTACCACACGTGTAAAAACCGGCGTTGGCTACCCACAGCTTTCTGCGGTTATTGAATGTGCCGATGCAGCTCACGGTCTGGGCGGCATGATTGTCAGTGACGGCGGCTGCACAATGCCGGGTGACGTGGCAAAAGCGTTCGGCGGTGGCGCGGACTTCGTTATGCTCGGCGGTATGTTGGCCGGTCATGAAGAAAGCGGCGGCAAAATTGTTGAAGAGAACGGTGAGAAATTCATGCTGTTCTACGGCATGAGCTCTGAATCAGCCATGACGCGTCACGTCGGTGGTGTTGCACAATACCGCGCTGCGGAAGGTAAAACAGTTAAGTTGCCTCTGCGTGGCCCGGTTGATAACACTGCACGCGATATCCTTGGCGGCCTGCGTTCTGCCTGTACCTATGTCGGTGCATCTCGCCTGAAAGAACTGACCAAACGTACAACGTTTATTCGTGTACAGGAACAAGAAAACCGCGTTTTCAATAGCCTGTAAGAACAGGTAGGACTATGACATGCCGGATAAGCTGTGCGCCATCCGGCATTTGAATTTATCCCACCCCGCTCATCGCATCTCCTAAATGAAAAATCGGCAAATACATCGCAACGACCAGCGTACCGATTATCAGCCCCGTAATGACCAGTAACGCAGGCTCGAGTAGCGCAGCCAGATTCTCTGCCTGAGACAATGTTTTCTCGCCGTGGTGATGTGCGAGATTACGCAGCATTGTATCCAGCGAGCCGGAAGCCTCACCTGTTCTGACCAACTGTATGCACAATGGGCTGAATTCACCGCAATTTTTTAGCGCTAACCAGACCGGTTTTCCGGCGCTGATGTCGTGATGTACCTGCGCTAAGCGTTGCGACCAGAAAGGGTTGGCCAGCGTTTCAGTGACGCTCTCAAGGCCTTGCAGAAAAGGAATACCTGCATTTTGCGTTAACGCCAGAACAGTGAAGATCTGCGTGAGCTTTTGCCCTCTCACCATCGGCCCTATGACCGGGAAGCCGAGCAGCAATTTCTGGCGCAGAGTGAGCCAGTATGGCTTCTGCTTCATCAGGTGATATGCCGCACCCGCTATCAGGCTGAATGCTCCCGCCAGCCATCCCCATTGGCTGCTAAAATGCGCGATGGCAATAATCCACTGAGTGAGTACTGGTAGCGGGGTGTTAAACGTCTGGTAAATGGCGGCAAACTCAGGGAGTACAAACTGCAGCATCGCGAATACCACCATCACTGCCATCGTGATGATGAATATCGGATAGCGTAGGGCTTTTTTAACTTTATCCGCCAGCTGCTGTTGATTCTTCTGCTGGCGGGCGAGTTCAAAGCAGCAGTCGTCCAGCTTACCCGTAAGCTCTCCGGTACGGATCATTGCCTGATAAAGAGGCGGAAAAACGTGTTGCCACTGAGATAGCGAGGTGGAGAGAGAAATACCCTGTTCCATATCGTGAGCCAGCGTGCGCAGTAGCGCTTGCCATTGGCTGCTGGGATGCTGTTCAGCCAGCAAAGCTAAACTTGCCGAGAGTGTTAGCCCTGCTTTCAGCAACGTCGCCAGTTGATGTATGGTTTCAGCGCTTTTTTCACGGCTCCAGAGTGAGGCTTTGACACGCATACGATTAATGCGCAGCGGCGTAATATGCCGTTGCTCGAGAGCAAGCATCAATGAGGGGCGGGTATCGGCCCAAAGTACGCCTTCCAGTGGATTACCTTCGTTGCTAATACCTTGCCAGCGCCAAAGCAGTTTAGCTGACATGGGGCATGCCCAGTACGCGTACCAACTCTTCAAATGTTGTTAACCCTTGTTCGACGGCCTTGCAACCATTTTCGAAAAGCGTGCTCATCCCCAGTTGCTGAGCATTCGATTCCACTCCGTCTACGGACGTACCGTTGGCGATGCTCTGGCGCAATGCAGGTGTCACGGGGAGAACTTCAAACAATGCCGTACGGCCATAAAATCCGTGATAGCAATGTTGGCAGCCCGGAGCCTGCCAACGAGGCAGTGGCGTAGGCCAGATCGCTTCCGGGAGCATGATCGGCGTTTCCAGACGTTGTCGGCAATGGGGACACAATTTTCTCACCAACCGCTGCGCAATAACGAGCGTCAGCGCGGAGGCGATCATCCAGCGTGCAACCCCCATTTGCTGCAAGCGTATTAGTGTTTCTGTGGTGGAATTGGTATGCAGTGTTGATAGAACCAGATGACCGGTTTGTGCGGCTTTAAGGGCTATTTCAGCCGTTTCGCCATCACGGATTTCACCCACCATGATAATGTCGGGATCCTGGCGCAGCAGCGCGCGCAATACTCCCTGAAAAGTGAGACCGGCACGTGGATGAATTTGTGTTTGGTTAAGACCTGCGATCGGGATCTCGACTGGATCTTCCACGCTACAGAGGTTAACGTCCGGAGTGTTTCGGGTCTGCAGCGCACTGTACAGCGTGACCGTTTTACCGCTTCCGGTCGGTCCGGTGACCAGAATCAGCCCCTGAGGCTGCTGCAACGCTTGTGAAAATGCTGCCAGCTGCGTGTCCTGCATTCCCAGCGCGGTGATTTCCAGCGCTTGATCGACCTGATGCAGTAGCCGTAGCACCACTTTTTCGCCAAAGCGACAGGGCAGGGTGGCGATGCGAAACGAGACCGGCTCTCCTGAAATCTCAACGGTAAACTGGCCGTCTTGCGCAAGTCGGTGCTCGGCAATATCCAGACTGCCTAAAACTTTTAGTCTGGCAGTGATGGCGATACCCATCTCGGTCGTGACGTCCGGTAAAGCATGCAGTACGCCATCCACACGTAATCTGATGCGATAGTGATTTTCCGCAGGTTCAAAATGAATATCAGAAGCCCGTTGCACCAGAGCGGATTGAAACGTCTGATTCAGCAAATCTGCTGCGCTGGCGCTGCTTTTCGTGACCACTGCCGGGAGCATTTTCTGTGGCGTATGCGTGTGGCCTTCCATTTGTTGACGCGTCCAGCAGACGATGTCGATACGTCGGGTGGTGGCAAAATGCAGTGCGTCCAGCAATTCGTGGGACGGAGCGTCCACGACGGCGATGTGCACCACTTCATTGTCTGCATCCAGTAATATTCCCTGATGACGTTGGCACAGCGCCGTAAGTTGGGTGGTATTCATCTCTTTTCCTTAATTAATATCGAAACGGAAAACATCTTCACAGGCCTGTTGCAATGCGCTGTCATTCTGGATAACGCAGTTACGGCTCCAGCCGGTAATACCGTTGGCATTGTCCCAACCCGGCGTCATGGTGATGCTTAACCCGTTCAGGCTTTCTTGTCCGCTGAGGCTGACCACTCCTTTTTCAACGCTCATGGCGGAGACATAACGGGTGGTGGCTGGAGAAGGGATGCCATTCGTTCCGGCATCACAGGTTGTTGTTCCGCCATGCTCCAGCGCACAGAGCTCAACCGCCGTGCGATAGGGAACAAAGGTTTGCAGCATGTCTGTTAACGCGGCTTTGCGCAGATAGTTTTGATAAGCCGGAATACCGATGGCGCTAAGGATGGCAATAATGCCAATGACCACCATGAGTTCGATAAGTGTGAAGCCTCGTTGCTTGTCCATCGTTCGCTCCTTGAGTTAGCTGGCGCTACTTTGGCAAACGCTCGGGGTCACGGCGAGAGGCAAAAAACAGAACGGGAAGGCGGGTTCCGAGGATTTTTATGAAATTACAGAGTCAGACACCGTAGTTGCGAAGAGGCTCGAAGAAACAGCCGTATGGCGGCGTAAACGCTTATCCGGCCGATAGAAAAACCGGCGTGATGGGCCCGATAAGTGAAAGTACTATCGGGCTAAACCATCAGTAATTAGCGAAAACGCATAGAGAGATCGAGCGCGCGAACATGCTTGGTCAGCGCGCCAACAGAGATGAAATCCACGCCGGTTTCAGCAAATTCGCGCAGAGTTTCATGAGTGACGTTACCCGACACTTCCAGACGCGCCTGGCCGTTGGTGCGTTTTACCGCTTCCCGCATTTGGTCAGTTTCGAAGTTATCGAGCATGATGATGTCGGCCCCTGCTTTCAGCGCGTCATCCAGTTCATCCAGGCTTTCTACTTCGACTTCAACCGGCACATCCGGGTGCAGCCAGAAGGCTTTTTCAACGGCCTGACGTACCGAACCTGAAGCAATAATGTGGTTTTCTTTAATCAGGAAAGCGTCAGAAAGGCCCAGACGATGATTCGCGCCGCCGCCGCATAATACGGCGTATTTCAGCGCGGTACGTAGCCCCGGCAGAGTTTTACGTGTATCCAGCAGTTGGGTTTTTGTTCCCGCCAGCAGGTCGACATATTTACGCACCTCGCTTGCTACACCCGAAAGCGTCTGTACAAAATTAAGCGCGGTACGTTCGCCGGTTAGCAGCACGCGGGAAGGGCCGTCCAGTTCAAATAGCGGCTGATTGGCCTTAATGCTGTCGCCATCTTCGACATGCCAGGTGATGTTGACATCATCGCCAGCCAGTTGAATAAAGACCTCTTCCACCCAACGTTTTCCACAAAAAACGCCATCTTCGCGGGTGATCACGGTGGCGTGGGAGCGCATCTCCGCGGGTAAAAGCTGTGCGGTGATATCGTTATTGGCATCAACTTCTCCGCCTAAATCTTCACGCAGCGCCTGAGCTACAGCGGCAGGGATATCCAGATTTATGCGTTCCAACAGCGCGTCACGTCGGTAGTCAGGGTTATAGCGGCGAGGCGGCATGATAAAACTCCAAATTGCTAACGAATCATAAGGTGGAAACATGCTACCCTGAACCTGATATGAGCACCACCAATAAGGAGATTCTGCATGTTGTTAGACGAGGGCTGGCTGGCAGAGGCGCGACGCGTTCCCTCTCCTCATTACGATTGCCGCCCAGATGACGAAAACCCTTCTCTGCTGGTGGTGCATAATATCAGCCTGCCGCCCGGCGAGTTTGGCGGCCCGTGGATCGATGCGCTGTTTACGGGCACGATTGATCCCAATGCCCATCCTTATTTTGCCGGGATCTCCCATTTGCGCGTTTCGGCACATTGTTTAATTCGCCGTGACGGTGAAATTGTGCAGTATGTCCCCTTTGATAAACGCGCCTGGCATGCTGGCGTGTCGAACTATCAAGGCCGCGAACGCTGTAATGATTTCTCAATTGGTATTGAGCTGGAAGGGACGGATACGCTGGCCTATACCGATGCGCAGTATCAGCAACTGGCAGCCGTGACGAATGCCCTGATTACGCGTTATCCGGCCATTGCCAACAACATGACAGGACATTGCAATATTGCGCCCGAGCGTAAGACCGATCCCGGGCCCTCTTTTGACTGGGCAAGGTTTCGCGCCCTGGTCACCCCCTCGTCGCACAAGGAGATGACATGACGCTGTTTACAACATTACTGGTGTTGATTGTTGAACGCCTGTTTAAGCTGGGTGAGCACTGGCAGCTTGATCACCGGGTTGAAGCTTTTTTCCGCCGGGTGAAGCATTTTTCGATGATGCGTACGGTAGGCATGGCCCTTATTGCGATGGGGGTGACGTTCCTGCTGCTGCGCGCACTTCAAGGCCTGTTGTTTAACGTGCCTTTGCTGGTGGCGTGGATCTTAATTGGTTTGCTGTGCATCGGCGCTGGCAAGACGCGTCTTCATTATCATGCCTATCTGAACGCAGCTGCTCGCGATGACGCTCACGCCCGTGAAGCGATGGCCAGCGAGCTGACCCTGATTCATGGGATTCCGCCTGAGTGCGATGAGCGTGAGTTCTTGCGCGAACTGCAGAACGCGCTGTTATGGAACAACTTTCGCTTTTATCTGGCGCCGTTATTCTGGCTGATTGTCGGTGGCCCGTGGGGACCGGTGACGCTGGTGGGTTATGCCTTTCTACGTGCCTGGCAGTCCTGGCTGGCGCGCTATCAGACGCCACACCAGCGTTTGCAATCAGGTATCGATGCGATCCTGCATGTGCTGGACTGGATCCCGGTGCGCCTGGCGGGTGTCGTCTATGCGCTGCTGGGGCACGGCGAGAAGGCGTTGCCTGCCTGGTTTGCGTCGCTGGCGGATCTGCATACTTCGCAATATCAGGTGCTTACTCGCCTTGCGCAGTTTTCTTTGGCGCGTGAACCACATACCGATAAAGTCGCAACGCCAAAAGCCGCGGTTTCGATGGCGAAGAAGACCTCGTTTGTGGTGGTGGTGGTCATTGCCGTGCTGACCATTTATGGAACATTAATTTAAGCCATTATTAGTGGATGGCGCTGCGCTTATCCGTCGAGGAAAAAAGATTGGCCCGGTCACTTTGTGCTTGCGGGCCAATCTTTCAAAACGTATCAGCAGGTGGGATGCCAAAATCTGGCATCCCGTTTTCGTTCCAGCGCACCAGCTTCAGACGAGTGTGGCGGTTTGGGTCGTACAGCGGATCGCCCTCGATTTCAGTGTAATTTCTCGCGTGGTACACCAGCACATCTTCACCTTCCGGCGTTTGCGTAAAGCTGTTGTGCCCCGGCCCGTATTGGCGGTTTTCGTAGCTGGTGGTAAAGACCGGGCGCGGCGATTTGTGCCAGTTCTGCGGGTTGAGCGGATCGGCATTGAGATCAATCCACAATAATCCCATACAGTAGTTCTCATCGGTGGCGCTGGCGGAATAGCTGATAAACAGCTTGTCGCCGTGAACCATGACGGCCGGGCCTTCGTTGACCCAAAAACCCCGGCATTCCCAGTCATACTCTGGATGACTGAGCATTACCGGCTCGCTTTTAATCGTCCATGGATTTTCCAGTTCGGCGAGATAGATATTGGAGTTTCCGGCGATATCGGGGGATTTCTGCGCCCACAGATACCACTGTTTTCCCTGATGGTTAAAGGTAGTGGCATCAAGCGCGAAGGTATCAAACTGTGTTTTAATCTGTCCTTTCTCTGTCCATTGACCGGTCAGCGGATCGGCGTCTGCACATTCGAGCGCAAACATACGGTGCTGGAACATCCCCAGCTTGTCGAGCGCCTGTGTGTGGGCGGCGGCAAAATAGATGTACCACTTGCCTGCCAGATGATGGATCTCAGGTGCCCAGATCAGTTGGCTCATGGGGCCGTTTTCTGGTTTGCGCCAGACGACAACCGGGATAGCGGTGCGTAACCCTTCCAGCGAGTCCGCCCGGCGGATCTCCAGACGATCGTATTCGGGCACTGAAGCAATGAAATAGTAGTGGCTACCGTCACGTAAAATAAACGGGTCGGCACGCTGTTCAATAAAGGGATTTGGCCACTGATTCATTAGGCTTTCCTTACGTTTTCAGTCGTTTTTATATCGTGGTACTCATTCAGTTCACGGTAGTTGGCGCGGCGCTTTTCTAAATCTGTCTGGATTTGTTGCATAAACTCGCGGTCAACTTTCAGCAGACGAACTACGCCTGCGGTAATCAGATAGCCTACACCCGGTATGATGGTAAACAGCAGCATAATACCGTTAATGGCGGAGTCGCTTTGCGCTTTCGCCCCTGCGTCGTAGCCATACCAGGAGAGCAGGAAACCAACCATCGCTCCGGCAATCGCCAGGCCCAGTTTCAGGAAGAACAGGTTGCCGGAGAAGCTGATTCCGGTGATACGTTTACCGGTTTTCCACTCGCCGTAATCATCGACATCCGCCATCAGCGACCAGTGCAGTGGGGATGGGATCTGATGCAGAATGTTGAGCAGGAAGTAAAGCACCATAATCATCATGGTGGCTTTAGGATCGAAGAAGTAAAACGCGCCGGAGAAAATCGCCAGGATGATATTGGTCCAGAAGAAGACTTTCAGTTTGCACCAGCGATCGGTTAACACCTTCGCCAGCATGCTGCCGATCATCATGCCCACAACGCCAAGGCTGATAAACAGCGTTGCGAACTGCGTGCTTTGCTGCATAACCCAGGTTACGTAGTACATGGTGGCAGCCATGCGAATAAAGCCCGGACAGACGTTGCACAGGGTTAACAGCAGGATTTTTACCCACTGATCGTTCTTCCATACGTCTTTCAGGTCGGCTTTTAAATCGTCGTTAGTCGGGACGGCAGGACGTACGCGCTCACGGACGGTTGCAAAGCAAAACAGGAACATACACATGCCGATGAAGGCCAGCACTGCCATCGCCATCTGATAGCCTTTAGCTTTATCTTCCCCGCCAAACCAGTCCGCCATTGGCAGCAAGGTGAGGGAGAGCAGCAGGGTTGCAATTCCTACCAACACAAAGCGATATGACTGGCAGGCGACACGTTCCTTTGGATCGTTAGTGATGACGCTGCCGAGCGAGCAGTAAGGGATATTGATCGCCGTATAGGTGATAGAGAGCAGGAAGTAGGTGACGAACGCATAGATTACTTTGCTGTTATATGTCCACTCAGGGGTGGTAAACATGAGTACGCTAAATAATGCGTATGGGAAAGCCATCCACAAAAGCCATGGACGAAATCGACCATATTTGCTGCGGGTGCGGTCGGCCATCGCGCCCATAATAGGGTCGGTAACGGCATCTATAACGCGTACTGAGAGCAGTAACACGCCGACCAGGGCCGGTGCCAGGCCAAAAATATCTGTGTAAAAATAGTTAACAAACAACATGATGGCGCCAAAGATGATGTTGCATCCGGCGTCGCCCATTCCATAGCCGATCTTTTCTTTCACCGTGAGCTTACTGGTTTCCATCAACTGCACTCCATTAATAAGATATGGAGATAATTATTGTCTGGCAGAGGTGTTTTTGCGTTGCAGGATAACGCCAGTGATATGGACGAAACAGTCGTGAGTGGGAAAGTGTGAGGCAGGTAACAACCCCCACCTGATGCAGGTGGGGGGAGGGAGAATTAATGCGCTTTAGCTACTTTGGCGGTTTTCTGTTTGCACAAATAGCCGATGCCAAGAATGGCAATCCATACCGGGATTAAGTACACCGAAATCGCCATGCCCGGCGTCATCAGCATAATCACCAGCACTGCAGCCATGAAAATCAGACATACCCAGTTCCCAAGCGGATAGAGCAGCGCCGGGAAACGGGTGGTAACGCCTTGCTGCTGTTTGGCTTTGCGGAACTTCATGTGCGCCAGGCTAATCATTGCCCAGTTGATCACCAGTGCGGAAACCACTAGCGCCATCAGCAGGCCAAAGGCGGATTCCGGTGCCAGATAGTTGATCAGTACACACAGAGCCGTAACCAGCGCGGAGACCAGAATGGTGTTCACCGGTACGCCGCGTTTGTCGACGTTCATCAGCGCTTTTGGCGCGTTGCCCTGCTGTGCCAGACCGAACAGCATACGGCTGTTGCAGTATACGCAGCTGTTATAGACAGAAAGGGCAGCGGTCAGCACTACGATGTTCAGAGCATTGGCAACAAAGGTGTCGCCCAGCTCGTGGAAAATAAGGACAAACGGGCTGGTATCAGCCGTGACGCGCGTCCACGGCATCAGGGAAAGCAGAACAGCCAGCGAACCTACATAGAAAATCAGGATACGGTAGATAACCTGGTTGGTTGCTTTGGGAATGCTTTGCTCCGGGTTATCGGCTTCTGCTGCGGTGATCCCGACCAGCTCCAGCCCACCGAAAGAGAACATAATAATAGCCATCATCATCACCAGACCGGTGAAGCCGTGCGGCAGGAAGCCACCCTGACTCCACAGGTTACTGACGCTGGCCTGCGGGCCGCCGTTGCCGCTAAACAGCAACCAGCCGCCGAACAGAATCATCGCAACCACGGCAATGACTTTAATAATGGCGAACCAGAACTCCATTTCCCCAAACACTTTCACGTTGGTCAGGTTGATGGCGTTGATCAGCACGAAGAAGGCTGCAGCAGAAACCCAGGTGGGGATATCCGGATACCAGAACTGGATGTATTTACCTACGGCAGTCAGTTCAGCCATGGCAACCAGGACGTACAGTACCCAATAGTTCCAGCCAGAAGAGAAACCCGCGAAACCGCCCCAGTATTTATAAGCAAAGTGGCTAAAGGAGCCTGCAACCGGCTCTTCAACTACCATTTCACCTAATTGACGCATAATCAGAAAGGCGATAAAGCCGGCAATTGCGTAACCCAGAATAATACCCGGTCCTGCAGACTGGATAACGGATGCGCTACCGAGGAATAACCCGGTACCAATCGCGCCACCCAGCGCGATTAGCTGTATATGGCGGTTCTTAAGACCGCGCTTGAGCTGATCGCCATGCTGTTGACTTTCCATCATTAAACCTCGTGTGTGGTTTTACTCTTCATATTTCGAGTACTTATTTTTTGAACTACGCAGCAATGCGTGTGTAAGTTTGCAATTCCGTTTGTTGTATTTATTTGTTTACAGATGCTTTATTTAAAATGTTGCCTCAATGCTTTTGTCTTGATCAGAATAATGATATGCGAGCGCGAATGCACCTGCTTTATGCGGGCAAGATGACGAGTTGAATAAAAAGAAACCATTTGTAAATGCGAGTTTATCTACCACAAAATTTCCATTTTGAATTTTTATTCACTAATTGTGGCTAATGTGTCGATAAATAATCAGGTGAATCGGTTCAGATGAGATATTTTTTCGTTTCAATTCCGTTAAAACTACCCCGTGGTGGGTAAATTTAACATTTGTGCATAGTTACATGTTTGAAACGTTATTTCTGTAATGTTGTTAAAATATGCCCCCTTTACTGATTTCAATCAAAACCTGTATGGACAGAAGGTGAATACTTTGTTACTTTAGCGTCAAGAACATGAAATTGGTAAGACCAATTGACTCCGGGCAAATGGCTTAAGACAGGAAATCATGGCCTACAGCAAAATCCGCCAACCAAAACTCTCCGATGTGATTGAGCAGCAGCTGGAGTTTTTAATTCTTGAGGGGACACTTCGCCCCGGAGAAAAACTCCCACCGGAACGCGAGCTGGCAAAACAGTTCGACGTCTCCCGCCCCTCCTTACGCGAGGCGATCCAACGCCTTGAAGCGAAGGGGTTACTGCTTCGTCGTCAGGGCGGTGGCACTTTTGTTCAGAGCAGCCTGTGGCAGAGCTTTAGCGACCCACTGGTAGAGCTGCTCTCCGACCATCCTGAATCCCAGTTTGACCTGCTTGAGACGCGCCATGCGCTGGAAGGTATTGCAGCCTATTACGCTGCACTGCGCAGCACGGATGAAGACAAAACGCGTATCCGTGAACTCCACCATGCGATCGAGCTTGCTCAACAGTCCGGCGATCTTGACGGCGAATCTGACGCGGTACTCCAGTATCAAATTGCTGTCACCGAAGCGGCACATAATGTGGTGCTGCTCCATTTGCTAAGGTGTATGGAGCCGATGCTGGCCCAGAACGTTCGGCAAAACTTCGAATTGCTGTATGCGCGTCGCGAGATGCTGCCGCTGGTGAGCAGTCACCGTACCCGCATCTTTGAAGCAATTATCGCCGGGAAGCCTGAAGAAGCGCGTGAAGCGTCTCACCGTCACCTGGCGTTTATCGAAGAGATTCTGCTGGACAGGAGCCGTGAGGAAAGCCGTCGTGAACGCGCCTTACGCCGTCTGGAGCAACGAAAGAATTAGTGATTTTTCTGGCAGAACGTTAACCAGAAGATGTTGTAAATCAAGCGCTATCGAAAGGCGCGGCAACTAAACGCAGAACCTGTCTTATTACGCTCTCTGGTGAGAACGTAATGGGACAGGTTCCAGATAACTCAACGTATTAGATAGATAAGGAATACCCCCATGTCAGAACGTTTCCCAAATGACGTGGATCCGATCGAAACTCGCGACTGGCTACAGGCGATCGAATCGGTCATCCGTGAAGAAGGTGTTGAGCGTGCTCAGTATCTGATCGACCAACTGCTTTCAGAAGCTCGCAAAGGCGGCGTGAAAGTAGCGGCAGGTGCTGGGGCCAGCAATTATGTAAACACTATTGCCGTTGAAGATGAACCGGAATACCCGGGCAATCTGGAGCTGGAGCGTCGTATTCGTTCTGCTATCCGCTGGAACGCCATCATGACCGTACTGCGCGCGTCTAAAAAGGACCTCGAGCTGGGTGGCCACATGGCATCCTTCCAGTCCTCCGCAACGGTGTATGATGTTTGCTTCAACCACTTCTTCCGTGCACGCAACGAGCAGGATGGCGGCGATCTGGTTTACTTCCAGGGCCACATCTCTCCGGGCATCTACGCTCGCGCATTCCTGGAAGGTCGTCTGACTGAAGAGCAGATGAACAACTTCCGTCAGGAAGTACATGGCAAAGGCCTGTCTTCCTACCCGCACCCGAAACTGATGCCGGAATTCTGGCAGTTCCCGACCGTATCTATGGGTCTGGGCCCAATCGGTGCAATCTACCAGGCTAAATTCCTGAAATATCTGGAACACCGTGGCCTGAAAGATACCTCTAAACAAACCGTTTACGCCTTCCTGGGCGACGGCGAAATGGATGAGCCAGAATCTAAGGGTGCTATCACCATCGCGACCCGTGAGAAACTGGACAACCTGGTCTTTGTTATCAACTGTAACCTGCAGCGTCTTGACGGTCCGGTCACCGGTAACGGCAAGATTGTTAACGAACTGGAAGGCATCTTCGCGGGCGCTGGCTGGAACGTTATCAAAGTCATGTGGGGCGGTCGTTGGGATGAGCTGCTGCGTAAAGATACCAGCGGTAAACTGATCCAACTGATGAACGAAACCGTTGACGGCGACTACCAGACCTTTAAATCCAAAGATGGCGCATACGTACGTGAGCACTTCTTCGGTAAATACCCGGAAACCGCAGCTCTGGTTGCTGACTGGACTGACGAGCAGATTTGGGCTCTGAACCGTGGTGGTCACGATCCGAAGAAAGTCTACGCTGCACTGAAGAAAGCGCAGGAAACCAAAGGCAAAGCAACTGTAATCCTGGCCCATACCATCAAAGGTTACGGCATGGGTGACACCGCCGAAGGTAAAAACATCGCTCACCAGGTTAAGAAAATGAACATGGATGGCGTGCGTTATATCCGCGACCGTTTCAACGTTCCTGTGACCGATGAGCAGGTTGAAAACCTGTCTTACATCACCTTCCCGGAAGGTTCTGAAGAGCACACTTATCTGCACGCTCAGCGTCAGAAACTGCACGGCTATCTGCCTGCTCGTCAGCCGAACTTCACCGAGAAGCTGGAACTGCCTGCTCTGGAAGACTTCGGTGCGCTGCTGGAAGAGCAGAACAAAGAAATCTCCACCACTATCGCTTTCGTTCGTGCCCTGAACGTGATGCTGAAGAACAAGTCGATCAAAGATCGTCTGGTTCCGATCATCGCTGACGAAGCGCGTACTTTCGGTATGGAAGGTCTGTTCCGTCAGATCGGTATCTACAGCCCGAACGGTCAGCAGTACACCCCGCAGGACCGTGAGCAGGTTGCTTACTATAAAGAAGACGAGAAAGGTCAGATCCTGCAGGAAGGCATCAACGAACTGGGTGCTGGCGCATCCTGGCTGGCTGCTGCGACCTCCTACAGCACCAACGATCTGCCGATGATTCCGTTCTACATCTACTACTCCATGTTCGGGTTCCAGCGTATCGGTGACCTGTGCTGGCAGGCAGGCGACCAACAGGCTCGCGGCTTCCTGGTAGGGGGAACTTCTGGTCGTACGACGCTGAACGGCGAAGGTCTGCAGCACGAAGATGGTCACAGCCATATTCAGTCTCTGACTATCCCGAACTGTATCTCTTACGATCCGTCTTACGCGTACGAAGTTGCGGTCATCATGCACGATGGTCTGGAGCGTATGTACGGTGAGAAACAAGAGAACGTTTATTACTACATCACCACGCTGAACGAAAACTACCACATGCCGGCAATGCCAGCAGGTGCCGAGGAAGGTATCCGTAAAGGTATCTACAAACTCGAAACCCTCGAAGGTAAGAAAGGTAAAGTTCAGCTGCTGGGCTCCGGTTCTATCCTGCGTCACGTGCGTGAAGCAGCACAGATCCTGGCGAACGACTACGGTGTAGGTTCTGACGTTTACAGCGTAACCTCCTTCACTGAACTGGCGCGTGATGGCCAGGATTGTGAACGCTGGAACATGCTGCACCCGATGGAAACTCCGCGCGTTCCGTACATCGCTCAGGTGATGAACGACGCTCCGGCAGTGGCATCTACTGACTATATGAAACTGTTTGCCGAACAGGTTCGTACTTATGTACCGGCTGATGATTATCGCGTACTGGGTACTGACGGCTTCGGTCGCTCTGACAGCCGTGAAAACCTGCGTCACCACTTCGAAGTTGATGCTTCTTATGTGGTTGTAGCGGCCCTGGGCGAACTGGCTAAACGTGGCGAAATCGATAAGAAAGTGGTTGCTGACGCAATCATCAAATTCAACATCGATGCAGATAAAGTTAACCCGCGTCTGGCGTAAGAGGTAAAAGAATAATGGCTATCGAAATCAATGTACCGGACATCGGGGCTGATGAAGTTGAAATCACCGAGATCCTGGTCAAAGTGGGCGACAAAGTTGAAGCTGAACAGTCGCTGATCACCGTAGAAGGCGACAAAGCCTCTATGGAAGTTCCGTCTCCTCAGGCAGGTATCGTTAAAGAGATCAAAGTCTCTGTTGGCGACAAAACTGAGACCGGCAAACTGATCATGATTTTCGATTCCGCCGATGGTGCAGCAGCCGCTGCACCTGCTCCGGCAGAAGAGAAGAAAGAAGCAGCTCCGGCAGCAGCACCTGCTGCGGCAGCGGCGAAAGAAGTACACGTACCGGACATCGGCGGTGACGAAGTCGAAGTTACCGAGGTTATGGTTAAAGTGGGCGACACCGTTGCGGCTGAACAGTCTCTGATCACCGTTGAAGGCGATAAAGCGTCGATGGAAGTTCCGGCGCCGTTCGCGGGCACCGTTAAAGAGATCAAAATCAACACGGGCGATAAAGTGTCTACCGGTTCTCTGATTATGGTCTTCGAAGTTGCAGGCGCAGCGCCTGCTGCAGCACCGGCTCAGGCGGCAGCTCCAGCAGCAGCGGCGGCTCCGGCAGCTTCTGGCTCGAAAGAGGTTAACGTTCCGGATATCGGCGGTGACGAAGTTGAAGTCACTGAAGTGATGGTTAAAGTGGGCGATAAAATTGCCGCTGAGCAGTCACTGATTACCGTTGAAGGCGATAAAGCGTCGATGGAAGTTCCGGCACCGTTCGCGGGCACCGTGAAAGAAATCAAAATCAGCACCGGTGACAAAGTCAAAACCGGTTCTCTGATTATGATCTTCGAAGTTGAAGGCGCAGCACCTGCTGCCGCTCCAGCTGCCGCGGCTGCTCCAGCCTCTGCAGCTGCACCGGCTCAGGCTGCTAAACCAGCCGCAGCTCCGGCCGCGAAAGCGGAAGGTAAATCTGAGTTCGCTGAGAACGACGCTTATGTTCATGCAACGCCGCTGATTCGTCGCCTGGCGCGCGAGTTCGGTGTAAACCTGGCGAAAGTGAAAGGTTCTGGCCGTAAAGGTCGTATCCTGCGTGAAGACGTTCAGGCTTACGTGAAAGACGCTATCAAGCGTGCTGAAGCTGCTCCGGCAGCAGCAGGCGGCGGTATTCCGGGCATGCTGCCTTGGCCGAAAGTGGACTTCAGCAAGTTTGGTGAAATCGAAGAAGTGGAACTGGGCCGTATCCAGAAAATCTCTGGTGCTAACCTGAGCCGTAACTGGGTGATGATCCCGCACGTTACTCACTTCGACAAGACCGATATCACCGATCTGGAAGCGTTCCGTAAACAGCAGAACGCCGAAGCTGAAAAACGTAAACTGGATGTGAAATTCACGCCAGTGGTCTTCATCATGAAAGCCGTTGCCGCCGCTCTGGAACAGATGCCGCGCTTCAACAGCTCTCTGTCTGAAGACGGTCAGCGTCTGACCCTGAAAAAATACATCAACATCGGTGTCGCGGTAGATACGCCGAATGGTCTGGTTGTTCCGGTCTTCAAAGACGTGAACAAGAAGAGCATTACCGAGCTGTCTCGTGAACTGACCACCATCTCCAAGAAAGCGCGTGATGGCAAGCTGACCGCTGGCGAAATGCAGGGCGGTTGCTTCACCATCTCCAGCATCGGTGGCCTGGGTACGACCCACTTCGCGCCGATTGTGAACGCGCCGGAAGTGGCTATCCTCGGTGTCTCCAAGTCCTCTATGGAGCCAGTGTGGAACGGTAAAGAGTTTATGCCGCGTCTGATGATGCCGATTTCGCTCTCCTTCGACCACCGCGTAATCGACGGTGCTGATGGTGCGCGCTTTATCACCATCATCAACAACATGCTGTCTGACATTCGCCGCCTGGTGATGTAAGCGAAAAAGCCGGCCCGACGGCCGGCTTTTTTCTGGTAATCTCATGAAGTCAGTGAGGTTATTGTGCGAAAGACAAATCGGTTGCCGTTTGTTGTTTCAAAATTGTTAACAATTTTGTAAAATACGGGCGGATAGAACGACCCGGTGGACGACGGGTATAAATTAAGAGGTCATGATGAGCACTGAAATCAAAACTCAGGTCGTGGTACTTGGGGCAGGCCCTGCAGGTTACTCTGCTGCCTTCCGTTGCGCAGATTTAGGTCTGGAGACCGTCATCGTAGAACGTTACAGCACCCTCGGTGGTGTTTGTCTGAACGTCGGCTGTATCCCTTCTAAAGCGCTGCTGCACGTAGCAAAAGTTATCGAAGAAGCCAAAGCGCTGGCTGAACACGGTATCGTTTTTGGCGAGCCGAAAACCGATATCGACAAGATTCGTACCTGGAAAGAAAAAGTTATCACTCAACTGACCGGCGGTCTGGCGGGTATGGCCAAAGGCCGTAAAGTGAAAGTGGTTAACGGTCTGGGTAAATTTACCGGGGCAAACACCCTGGAAGTTGAAGGTGAAAACGGCAAAACCGTGATCAACTTTGACAACGCGATCATCGCGGCGGGTTCCCGTCCGATCGAACTGCCATTCATTCCGCATGAAGATCCGCGCGTGTGGGATTCCACCGATGCACTGGAACTGAAAACTGTTCCTAAGCGCCTGCTGGTAATGGGCGGCGGTATCATCGGTCTGGAAATGGGTACCGTGTACCATGCGCTGGGTTCAGAGATCGACGTGGTTGAAATGTTCGACCAGGTTATCCCGGCTGCCGATAAAGACGTGGTTAAAGTCTTTACCAAACGCATCAGCAAGAAATTCAACCTGATGCTGGAAACCAAAGTAACCGCCGTTGAAGCGAAAGAAGACGGTATCTACGTTTCTATGGAAGGCAAAAAAGCGCCTGCTGAAGCTCAGCGTTACGATGCAGTGCTGGTGGCTATCGGTCGTGTACCGAACGGCAAAAACCTCGACGCGGGCAAAGCTGGCGTGGAAGTTGATGACCGTGGCTTCATCCGCGTTGACAAACAGCTGCGTACCAACGTGCCGCACATCTTTGCTATCGGCGATATCGTCGGTCAGCCGATGCTGGCGCACAAAGGTGTTCACGAAGGTCACGTTGCCGCTGAAGTTATCGCCGGTAAGAAACACTACTTCGATCCGAAAGTTATCCCATCCATCGCATACACTGAACCAGAAGTTGCATGGGTTGGCCTGACTGAGAAAGAAGCGAAAGAGAAAGGCATCAGCTTTGAGACCGCCACCTTCCCGTGGGCTGCTTCTGGTCGTGCTATCGCTTCCGACTGCGCAGACGGTATGACTAAACTGATTTTCGACAAAGAATCTCACCGTGTTATCGGTGGTGCGATTGTCGGTACCAACGGCGGCGAGCTGCTGGGTGAAATCGGTCTGGCGATCGAAATGGGTTGTGATGCTGAAGACATTGCGCTGACCATCCACGCGCACCCGACTCTGCACGAGTCTGTGGGCCTGGCGGCAGAAGTGTTCGAAGGTAGCATCACCGACCTGCCAAACCCGAAAGCGAAGAAAAAGTAATCTTCCCGCTTTTGTGAAAACGCCTCTTCGGAGGCGTTTTTTTTGCCTGAAAGCTACCAGTTCTGGTAGTCATCTTATTGATATTTCCACTAAAAAAAATTGCGCAACTGCCGATACTTTTTTCGCCATTGTGTGGCTACTGGCCGCGCGGTTAAGAGGCTCTGGATTCTCTATTACACGAAAAAAGGAAATAACATGTCTTTAAAAAAAATCGCGGTTGTTGGCATGGTTGTCGCGACAATGACGCTGACTGGTTGTGGCGCGATGACCACCGCCGTTAAAAAACGTAATCTCGAAGTGAAAACGCAGATGAGTGAAACCATCTGGCTGGAGCCTTCCAGCGAGAAGACCGTCTACATTCAGGTAAAAAACACTTCTGATAAAGACATGAGCAACCTGCAAACCCTGCTGGCAAACGACCTGTCTGCGAAGGGCTATAAAGTGACCAGTTCACCAGACAGCGCTTACTACTGGGTACAGGCGAACGTACTGAAAGCGGACAAAATGGATCTGCGTGAAGCTCAGGGCTTCCTGAAGACCGGCTATGAAGGGGCAGCGGTGGGTGCTGCGTTGGGAGCGGGCATCACCGCCTATAACAGCAACTCCTCCGGCGCGGCGCTGGGCGTTGGCCTGGCGGCGGGGCTGATCGGTATGGCCGCGGATGCCATGGTAGAAGACGTGAACTACACCATGGTCACTGACCTGCAAATCTCTGAGCGCAGCAAAGCGAAAGTGACAACGGATAACGTTGCCGCACTGCGCCAGGGCACGTCCGGTATCAAGCTGCAAACCAGCAGCGCGCAGGGCGATCGCGCAAAATACCAGACCCGCGTCGTGTCTAATGCCAACAAAGTGAACCTGAAGTTCGAAGAAGCGAAACCGGTTCTGGAAGCGCAGCTGGCGAAATCCGTCGCTAACATCCTGTAATCTCTCGTGAGTTGGCCGGAGGGGGGGCGCTTCCCCGGCCAACTCACTATTTGACTGGCTTTCAGGGCGCTACGGGCTGCCAGTTTTTATCCAGATGATATGCGGTTAACGCCTCGGCTTTCTGCTGTGCATCAGCGCCGAGATCGGCCTGATAGACTTTATCATCACCGTTAATCATAAAACTCATAACGCCAGTGTGATCGTAGCTGACGGGCCAGGCAACCATCGCAAAGCCGCTGGTTTTATCGGGAAGGATACGGAAACGATAGCCGTGATAGCCCGTGCCAGGCTCTTGCGGACTAAAGGCCGGGCCAAGCGGGCTTGGCGCTTCGCCGGGCGAAACAGGCCAGTACAGACCATCTTTTTTCCCTTCAGAACTGACAATCTTTTGCGCGTATTTTTGGTTCATCGCAAAGTAGCTTTGCTGAGCATCTACATAGGCGTGTAATGCTTCAATAGCGGCAAGTTCGTTGCGCCCAATCTCACGGGTCAGGATCTCTTCAGCCGCTTCCTTGATATCAAATTGCCAGCCGGAAGCGGTTTTAACAACCGGGATCGGCAGTTGCCAGTCGCTGTCCCCGACCACCAGGTGCGCGGTATTGCCGTCGATGACAGTATTATGGCGGACCTTCCAGTCGCGCAGGAAGCGATCAACCGCATCAGGATCGACGCCTTCCGGTGGCAGAAACTCGCGCCAGTTTTCCCCGAGCAGGTTGTTCATCGCGCTTTCATTCTGCTCGCTTATCGCGGTTGCCAGGGCATCGGTCGCCTGGTCTGGTGTGCTGAAGGATTGCTGTGCCATCGCGGTGGTCGAAACCATGAATAACACCATTCCACTGAGTAGTTTATTTTTCATGTCGCTTCCCTTAACGATGACGGAATTCACGGTGTTCAGCACGGTCGCCGGATAGCTGGCGAGATGGCTGGTTGCGGGCGACCTGCCTGCTTTGAGCCCCTCGCTGCTGCTGCGCCTGCCAACTGGCGGAGCGACTGTCGTTGCCGCTCAGCGCATTGGCCCGCGGCTGGCTGGTCCGCTGTTGAAGATTGCGCTGCTGCACGTTGCGTTGCTGCGCTGGTTGCGTGACCCGTTTCTCTTGTCGCTGAGTGGCGGCCTGGCGATGTTCATGTTGCTGAGCGTTTGCCCGTTTTGCCGTTTGCGGTTTGGTATCGTAACCACGGTAGTTATTACGCTGGGAAATTTGCTTTAGCTGTTGGCTGGATGCCTGACGCTGGGCGTCTTTCGTTCCCGTACGCGCCGTCTGGGGGAAGGTTTTCCCCGTTGATTTTTCCATCTGGCTCAACGCTGCCTGACGCTGGCTATCACGGTTGACCGGTCTTTGCTGGGTTGAGCTTAGGCCCGTAGCCGTGTTAGTGGAGTGGAAGCGGTTATTGAGCTGGCTATTAGGGTACGGCACCCCTTCGCGATAGGCCGGGTTGTGCTGCCAGGTACGGTTGGCATCCGTCAGACGCTGTCCACTGATTTTATTGAAGTTATCAACGTTGATATTGATGTTGTTATCACCGTTGCGGTTATAGCCGCCATGGTTATCCCAGTCATCGTTATGATGGTGATCCCAGTCATCGTCGTCATCCCAGTCAATATTGCTGAAGATGGCATAAGTTGTGGCGACGCCGAGGCTGAAGCCTAAACCGTTAACGAAGCTGTTGCCAAACTGCTCGCCGGGCGTTGGCGGTAGATAGGTTGGCGGATAGGCGGTGTTCGGCCAGGTACCGTAAACCGTATTTGGGTTATAGGTGGGAACGTAAATTACCTGCGGGTCGGCGGATTCAATTTTGATTACCGTTGGGCTTGCTGAGGCGGCGGTCGTGGCTGTTGTGGTCGTTGACTCGCTGGTAACGGTTTTAGCCGGAGCTGCTTTGGCCACGGTGGTAACGGTCTGCTGCGGTGTAGATTGCAACGCTCCGGTCTGTTGCGCCAGCGCACGCAGGCGTTGAACGGAATCCATAACCTCTTTCGGCTGCGCAAGGAATGCATCGCCCAGGCTCTGTACCCACGGCGGATTTTCACCCATCAGCGACATCAACTGCGGAAACGCCACCAGCGATTTTACGCTGGGATCCCAGGGTTGGCTGGCAACGGCCTGAATGGCGGCATCACCCTGCATTTTGGGATTGTCTTTTGACCACTGCGCGGCCTGGATGACGTTGGCCGGGTAGGTTGAGGCCATCAAAATTTGCGACAGCAGTGAATCCGGATAGAGCGCGATAGGCGCAACCCACTGATCGATTTGTGCCGATGTGTACGTAGGGGCTGCGGTGGGCGCTGGTTGATCGGCCGGGGCAGGGGCCGCTACGGGAGCTGGAGCCGGTGCGGACGGTTGCTGTGCGACGGGGGCTGGAGTTACTGGCTCCGTTGCGCGACTTTTAACGAACATCACGCCAGAGGCGGCAAACAGCCCGGCACTGCACAGAAGGACAAGCAGATGTGGCTTAAAGGGCAACTTCATAAAATGACTCCAACGAGACAAGCGCTGTGCCGTGAGGCGTTCTGTTGCCGCGAGTATTATTCACCCGTGTTAGATAGTTTTGACTTTTATTGGGGATTCACCCGGCAGGTCCGGAAAAAGAGTGTGAAGATTTATTACACAATTATATCTGATGGCTGAAAAATCGCTGGAATATTCAGCATGTCGCGCTTGAAAATCAACCGTTTTACATCGTTTTTAGGGAGCCTAAATTACGCCCCGCCTTGTCGCTACACTATTCTTAACGATTCAGCCAATTTTTTATGTTGCTTTTTTGTAAACGGATTAACACTTAATGAAAATCCTGTTATTGTGCCTTACGCGGTACCGGGCATTTACCCTACTAACTACTGTCTCACAGGAGCGTGAAGAGAATCGCCCATCTACAAAAGCGCCGCATTATGACAATGAGAGCGAGGAGATATCGTCGTGCTAGAAGAATACCGTAAGCACGTAGCTGAGCGTGCTGCCCAGGGGATTGTGCCAAAACCGTTAGACGCAACCCAAATGGCCGCACTTGTCGAGCTGCTGAAGACCCCGCCTGTGGGCGAAGAAGAATTCCTGTTAGACCTGTTGATCAACCGCGTTCCTCCTGGCGTAGATGAAGCCGCTTATGTTAAAGCGGGTTTTCTCGCTGCCGTCGCGAAAGGCGACACCACCTCCCCGCTGGTGACTCCAGAAAAAGCCATTGAACTGCTGGGCACCATGCAGGGTGGTTACAACATTCATCCGCTGATCGACGCGCTTGACGACGCGAAACTGGCGCCGATTGCCGCCAAAGCGCTCTCTTCAACGCTGCTGATGTTCGATAACTTCTACGATGTAGAAGAAAAAGCCAAAGCGGGCAACGAATATGCGAAGCAGGTAATGCAGTCCTGGGCCGATGCCGAATGGTTCCTGAACCGTCCTGCTCTGGCTGAAAAAATCACCGTTACCGTGTTTAAAGTGACGGGTGAAACCAACACCGATGACCTCTCTCCGGCACCGGACGCATGGTCTCGCCCGGATATCCCTCTGCACGCGCTGGCGATGCTGAAAAACGCCCGTGAAGGTATCGAACCGGACCAGCCGGGCGCGGTAGGTCCGATCAAACAGATTGAAGAACTGCAGAAAAAAGGCTACCCGCTGGCGTATGTGGGTGACGTTGTTGGTACCGGCTCTTCGCGTAAATCTGCAACCAACTCCGTACTGTGGTTCATGGGCGATGATATCCCTCATGTACCGAACAAGCGCGGCGGCGGTCTGTGTCTCGGCGGCAAAATTGCACCTATCTTCTTCAATACCATGGAAGATGCGGGCGCACTGCCAATCGAAGTGGACGTTTCGAACATGAACATGGGCGACGTGATTGACGTTTACCCGTTCAAAGGAGAAGTGCGTAACCATGAAACCGGCGAATTGCTGGCAAGCTTTGAGCTGAAAACTGATGTGCTGATCGACGAAGTGCGCGCTGGTGGCCGTATTCCGCTGATCATCGGTCGTGGCCTGACCACCAAAGCGCGCGAAGCGCTGGGACTGCCGCACAGCGACGTATTCCGTCAGGCGAAAGACGTGGCGGAAAGCAGCCGCGGCTTCTCTCTGGCGCAGAAAATGGTGGGCCGCGCCTGCGGTGTGAAAGGTATCCGTCCGGGCGCGTACTGCGAACCGAAGATGACCTCCGTGGGTTCTCAGGATACCACCGGCCCGATGACCCGTGATGAACTGAAAGACCTGGCGTGCCTGGGCTTCTCTGCTGACCTGGTGATGCAGTCCTTCTGTCACACTGCCGCGTATCCAAAGCCGGTTGACGTGACCACGCACCACACTCTGCCGGACTTCATCATGAACCGTGGCGGCGTGTCGCTGCGTCCGGGCGATGGCGTAATCCACTCCTGGCTGAACCGCATGCTGTTGCCGGATACCGTCGGCACCGGCGGTGACTCCCATACTCGTTTCCCGATTGGCATCTCCTTCCCGGCGGGTTCTGGCCTGGTGGCGTTTGCTGCTGCGACCGGCGTGATGCCGCTGGATATGCCGGAATCCGTTCTGGTGCGTTTCAAAGGCAAAATGCAGCCGGGGATTACCCTGCGCGATCTGGTACACGCCATTCCGCTGTACGCGATCAAACAGGGTCTGCTGACCGTTGAGAAGAAAGGTAAGAAAAACATCTTCTCTGGCCGCATCCTCGAAATCGAAGGTCTGCCGGATCTGAAAGTGGAGCAGGCGTTCGAACTGACCGATGCCTCCGCTGAACGTTCCGCTGCCGGTTGTACCATCAAACTGAACAAAGAGCCGATCGTTGAGTATCTGAACTCTAACATCGTTCTGCTGAAGTGGATGATCGCTGAAGGTTACGGCGATCGCCGTACGCTGGAGCGCCGTGTGCAGGGGATGGAAAAATGGCTGGCGGATCCGCAATTGCTGGAAGCCGACGCTGACGCAGAATACGCGGCGGTGATCGACATCGATCTGGCGGATATCAAAGAGCCAATCCTGTGTGCACCGAACGATCCGGACGATGCGCGTCTGCTGTCTGACGTGCAGGGCGAGAAGATCGATGAAGTCTTCATTGGCTCCTGCATGACTAACATCGGCCACTTCCGTGCGGCGGGTAAACTGCTGGATGCACACAAAGGCCAGTTGCCGACGCGTCTGTGGGTGGCTCCGCCAACCCGTATGGATGCGGCGCAGCTGACCGAAGAAGGCTACTACAGCGTGTTTGGTAAGAGCGGTGCGCGTATTGAGATCCCAGGCTGTTCCCTGTGCATGGGTAACCAGGCGCGTGTGGCTGACGGCGCAACGGTGGTTTCGACCTCTACCCGTAACTTCCCGAACCGTTTAGGTACCGGGGCGAACGTCTACCTGGCTTCTGCGGAGCTGGCGGCGGTTGCGGCGCTGATTGGCAAACTGCCGACGGCGGAAGAGTATCAGACCTATGTGGCGCAGGTTGATAAGACGGCGGTGGATACTTACCGTTATCTGAACTTCGACCAGCTGTCTCAGTATACTGAGAAAGCCGATGGTGTGATTTTCCAGACCGCGGTGTAATACGCTAACGCGATTTGTGTAAAAACGCATCAATGCCCGGAGAAGTCTGCTTCTCCGGGCATTTTTATTTCTATTCCTTATACCCGCTACGCTTTTTTTCTGCCGCGCTGCTGCGATAATTACAGCAAGGTGCAATGCGGTATTGGCGCATTGCCGGGAGCAGAGGAAGACATTATGGATTACGAATTTCTGCGCGATATTACCGGAGTGGTAAAAGTGCGTATGTCTATGGGCCACGAGGTGGTGGGGCACTGGTTTAACGAAGAAGTGAAAGAGAACCTGGCCTTACTTGATGAAGTGGAACAGGCGGCGCATGCGGTGAAGGGCAGTGAGCGCTCCTGGCAGCGAGCAGGGCATGAATACACGCTCTGGCTGGATGGTGAAGAGGTGATGGTGCGCGCCAATCAACTGGAATTCTCCGGAGATGAAATGGAAGAGGGGATGAGCTACTACGACGAAGAGAGCTTTTCACTTTGCGGCGTAGAGGACTTTCTTCAGGTCGTGGCGGCTTATCGTGAATTTTTAAAGCAAAAATGATCTTCTTAGGGTTGTGTAATTAACTGGGAGGTTTTAAATTTAGACATCTTGTGAATTAACAAGATGTCTAAATTTTATGGATGAAAGTAAATCAGAAACAGGGATTATCAATCATGAGTTATCTAAAGATAAGTGGGTTTAAAAATAGTAAATGGGCTGTTACTGCGGTTCTTGTTTTTGTTAATTTTGTTTTCTTTGTTTTTTCGGCTTATTTGGATTCGCGGGCGTTTAATTTATATCAAGCATCCTCATTCATCATTGCATGGGGAGGGAATGCGTCTCCGTTAACCCTATCAGGTGAATACTGGAGACTTTTAAGTAGCATGTTTATGCATTTAAGTATTTTTCATTTTTTCTCTAATATGATTGCACTACTTGGGGTTGGTTTTTTGTTTGAAAACATGTTTTCACGTAGAGTTTTTATTGCTGTCTATATGTTATCTGGTATCGCTGGAGGGATATTAAGTGCTGTAGTTCATCGATATGAGTTGATAGTTAGTTGTGGAGCATCAGGAGCCATTCTTGGTATTACCGGCTATTTGCTAGCTTTTGGATTGTGTAACAAGATCGACCTTCCATTTTCTAAAATTTTCACCAATGTTATTATTGTAATATGTTTAGGATTATTTCTGCCTGTAGATAATATGGCACATTTGGGTGGTTTTGTTACTGGGTTCGTCTTAGGTGCCCTAAGTGTAGATGGGAAGACCCATTTTTTTAAAAAACCAGGCAAGGTTTCAATAATTCTGATCATGACAGTGTGTATAATTGAAGGTGCTGTGCTTGCTAAATATTCAATTCCTGAGAATATTAAGTTCGTTCGACTTTCTAGATTAGAGTTTATTGTGAAAGACATGCGAGAGGGCGCCCCAGACCAACCGATAGATTTTAGATTTTTTAACCAATGTGTTGATGCTAGTGTTGAAAGCGGAAGTATTGTTCGATCTGAACTAATCGACTGTGAAAAAATGAGGGGGTTGTTTTATAAATATGGCTTAAGAATTAAAGAGCGTATTGAAGAGGATTTGAATAATTGTATAAATATTACAGAGGATCTGCGTTCTGAAAAGATAAGTGAAACTGAAAAACATAGTATAGAAATAATTAGTAATTATTGCGTGGCCCGACAAAAACTTGTTAATATTTCTTTTAAAAATTATCCAAATTCATCTGTAGATATCAAAAAATATTTTGAAGCTGAACATCAATTTAACGAATCAGTGATCGTGAATGATAACTCTAGTAAAATATTTGAGAATATCCCTGAATTAATATTTAATGCTGTTTCTTTAGAGCGGTGCAGAACTACAATTTGTCGTCGGTGGTAATAAACAATTTTTGTCACAAGACCTGTGTTGAAAATCGGTATCTGAATGTGAAGTTAGATAAAATCACTTGTATATTATGGGGAGAGTAGATTTCGCGTATCTCTCTCCAGAGCAGACCGGTGATGACATTAGGTTCCTCTTCTCTAAACTCTTTCGGTTCAGTATGGGACGTGCAGTGCTGAAGGTAGATTTCTTTCAGTAAAATCTTAGTATGAAAGATATTTTCCTTGTTCACGTCGTAGGTGAAGTCGCGAACGTGGTACTTCACTCGGTATAGCGTCGTCCCCCCTCCTGATAATCAGCATATTCCTGGCATGGCTATGGGCCAATACAGGAACGTGGGCCATCATTTCATGATTCATAAACTCATCGCGCTCGGTGATTTGCACCACGCCATCCAGCAGCCAAAATCTTCGTTTTCAAAAATGATGTGATCTTGGTGATCCAAAGTAAACAATGACAGGGAATGCCCAGTCATTGTTTAAATAGACGTTTCAGTGGATAGAGGCTATTTAACGTAAGCCAACAGGCTCAGGGAGTCACGTGCCAGCGCTTTGCATTTCTTGGCCGTTGGGATGCCAATACCGCTGAGGTCGCGGTAGCTGTCTTCACCCAACGCTTTCATATTGAAGGTGTCGTAATTACTCAGGTCCCACTGGTTTTGCTGGGCAAAAAAGACCAGTGCGCGACGAATCTGCCCATTTGGCAAATTCTGGTATCCACAGTCATTTTTCAGAAAAACAAAAACTGCCGTTAAATCGGCCATATCTTCGGCTTCGGACTCACTAAGCGCGTAGCTGTTTGCGCATACGGCCATCAGGCTGCCGAACAAAACGGTTCTGAAAAACGTCTTCATTGCTTCTACCACTGCATCACGGAATTTAAACGTTAGCACACTGCGAGCGAAGCGACGACCTTTATTATTAGCCGTTTACTTGACCTTCCCGTAAGGGGAGGGCTTATGCTTAAAAGATAGCCTGCTTAAGCTGCTGAATATAAGGAAGTGATTATGCAACGTCGTGACTTTTTAAAGTACTCCGTGGCGCTGGGCGTCGCGTCAGCGTTACCTCTGTGGAGCCGGAGCGTATTTGCTGCAGACCGTCCCGCATTACCCATTCCAGACCTGTTAACCGCAGATGCCTCTAACCGTATGCAGCTGATCGTGCAAGCCGGACAGTCGAGTTTTACAGGTAAAACAGCCACGACCTGGGGATATAACGGCAGTTTGCTCGGGCCGGCGGTCAAGCTGAGTAAAGGGCAATCGGTGACGGTGGATATCCATAACCAACTTGCCGAAGAGACGACGTTGCACTGGCACGGGCTGGAAATCCCCGGTGAAGTCGACGGTGGCCCTCAAGGTATTATTCCGGCAGGTGGGAAACGTTCTGTGACCTTCACACCGGATCAGCGCGCGGCAACCTGCTGGTTCCACCCGCATCAGCATGGGAAGACCGGTCGTCAGGTGGCGATGGGCCTGGCCGGACTGGTGCTGATTGAAGATGAAGAGATTCGCAAGCTGCTGCTGCCTAAGCAGTGGGGCATTGATGATGTGCCGGTGATTATTCAGGATAAACAGTTCTCTGCTGATGGTCAGGTTAACTATCAACTGGACATCATGACCGCTGCCGTCGGTTGGTTTGGCGATACGCTGCTAACCAATGGGGCGATTTATCCTCAGCATGCTGCACCGCGCGGTTGGCTACGCCTGCGTCTGCTAAATGGTTGTAACGCACGCTCACTGAATATCGCGGCCAGCGACAATCGTCCTTTGTACGTTATTGCCAGCGACGGCGGACTGTTGGCGGAGCCAGTAAAAGTGACCGAACTTCCTATGTTGATGGGCGAACGCTTTGAAGTGCTGGTGGATGTGAGCGACGGTAAAGCGTTTGATCTGGTCACTCTGCCTGTGGGTCAGATGGGCATGGCGATTGCGCCATTTGATAAGCCGCATCCGGTGATGCGCGTTCAGCCGCTGCTGATTACCGCTTCCGGCACGTTGCCGGATACGCTGACATCCATGCCGGCGCTGCCATCGCTTGAGGGGCTGACGGTGCGCAAACTGCAATTATCGATGGACCCAATGCTCGACATGATGGGCATGCAAATGTTGATGAAGAAGTACGGCGCTCAGGCTATGGCGGGTATGGATCATGGCAAGATGATGGGCCATATGAATAATGACAATATGGGCCACGGGAACATGAAGCATGGCAATATGAACCACGGTGAGATGGGGAATATGCAACATGGCGACATGGGCAACATGAAGCATGGAACATTCGATTTCCATAATGCCAACCGGATTAATGGTCAGGCGTTTGATATGAATAAACCGATGTTTGCCGCGGCGAAAGGTCAACACGAACGCTGGGTGATTTCCGGTCAGGGCGACATGATGCTGCATCCGTTCCACATTCACGGCACGCAGTTCCGTATTCTGTCTGAAAATGGCAAAGCGCCTGCTGCGCACCGCGCGGGATGGAAAGATACGGTGCGGGTAGAGGGCGGCGTGAGCGAGGTGCTGGTGAAATTTGACCACGACGCGCCAAAGGAACATGCCTATATGGCGCACTGCCATTTGTTAGAGCATGAGGATACCGGGATGATGCTCGGTTTTACCGTATAAACAGCGGCGGATAGCGGTGGCGCTATCCGCTAAATGTTTATTCCAAAAACGGATTATTACTCTATCGTCGAGTAAAAGCATTCATATACTGATGAGGTTAATCACTCATCACGAGGTATTCATGACCCTTTTGCGTAAAGTACTGACGGCATCTTTTATTATGCTTCTGGCGGTTTCGGCACAGGCTGCGATGAAGATGGAACGTCAACAGATTTCAAAACTGAATTTAAGTCTCGAAATTCCGCAGACACTCACGCCGATGCCGGACGAAATGGCAAAAATCAAATACCCTTCTGAAAACCGTCCACAGGTGATTTACGGTGACGAACGCGGTAAAGCGTCTCTAGGTATTACCGCCGGGCGCAACGCGTTGCCTGCCGCTCAGTTGGATATGGCAAAGGATGCGACGCTGAAGATGCTGACCAACTTCAAGCCGCAGGCGGAACCTGTCACGGTTGATGGACATAAAGCGTGGCTGATTACTTTCCGTTCTCAAGCGCCGGATACTGAAATTCTCAATATGCTGCTGATTTCCTCGCAAAACGAGAAAGCGGTGCAGGTCTCCTTCAATATGACCAAAGATCTGGTGGCTCAGTATCAGGAAGCCGCAAAAGCGTCGTTACTGTCACTGAAGTTTGAATAAAAAAACGCCCGCTGATTAGCGGGCGTTGTCCATTTTACTTCGCGTCGTCCGGCAACGCATATGCCACAATATAATCGCCCATCTTGGTGCCAAATGAGCCGTGGCCCCCGGCGGATATCACCACATACTGCTTACCGTTAACTTCATACGTCATCGGCGTTGCCTGGCCGCCTGCCGGAAGCCGACCCTGCCACAGTTTTTCACCGTTGCTCATGTTGTATGCGCGCAGATAGTTATCGGCAGTCGCAGCTATAAACAGCACATTACCCGCGGTGGAGATAGGTCCACCCAGCATCGGCATCCCCATATTGAACGGCACCGGAACCGGCATTGGGAATGGCATGCTGTCCTGTGGCGTGCCAATGCGTTTTTTCCATACCACTTGATTGGTTTTCAGATCTACGGCGGAAATGTAGCCCCATGCTGGCTGTTTACACGGCAGGCCAAATGGTGAAAGGAATGGATTAAGCGTTACGCCGAACGGTACGCCGTACTGCGGCTGAATCCCGGACTCCGTGCCAGTACCTTTGGCATCTTTCGGCGGCTCCATCGGATTGCCGGGACCGCGTGGGATCAGCTTAGAAACGAACGGCAGCGCCATCGGGTTGGCAATGGCTACCTGACGGTTGGGATCAACGGAAATACCGCCCCATTCGAACATGCCGAGGTTACCCGGGAACACCAGAGTGCCTTGCTCTGAAGGCGGGGTAAAAATGCCTTCATAGCGCAGCTGGTGGAACATTACGCGGCACACCAACTGGTCAAACATGGTTGCGCCCCACATATCCGCACCACTGAGATCTTTTTGCGGACGGAAACTGAGATCGGAGAACGGCTGGGTTTTGCTGACATAATCACCTTTGGCTGCACCTTGCGGCACCGGTTTTTCCGGGGCAGGCACCACCAGTTCACCATTACGGCGATCGAGCACAAAGATATTACCGGTTTTTGCCGGGGCATAAATGACCGGGATTTTCTCTCCATTGACGTTGATATCCGCCAGGGTTGGCTGTGCCGGTAAATCCATATCCCACAGATCGTGGTGAACGGTCTGATAGCTCCAGGCCAATTTCCCGGTCGTGGCATTTAACGCCAGAATGGCGCTGGCGTAACGTTCCTGTTCCGGTGTGCGGTTACCGCCCCAGATATCCGGCGTGGTAACGCCCATGGGCAGATACACCAGATCCAGCTTAGCGTCGTAGGCCGCAGGCGCCCAAGAGTTGGGTGAGTTAAAGGTGAAGGTATGTTCATCTGACGGGATGAAATTAGGATCCTTGGCACCGGGATCAAACGCCCACAGAAGCTTGCCGTTATTGACGTCAAAACCACGTATCACCCCGGATGTTTCGCGGGTTGAGTAGTTATCGGTTACCGACCCGGCAATAACGATAGTTTTATCGGTGATTATCGGGGGAGACGTCGGTTCGTACAGGCCCGGTGAGGTATCCGGCATATTGGTCTGCAGATTCAAAATACCTTTATTGGCGAAGGTTTCGCACAGCTTGCCGGTCTCGGCATTCAAGGCAAACAGTCGACCATCATTGACCGGCAAAAGGATGCGGCGCGGACAGTCGGCCATCACCTCTGCAGAAGCTGTATCCGGTCTGGCTTCATGATAAGAAACGCCGCGACAGGTTACGTGCTGGAAGCTGGTATTGGTATTGAGTTGGGGATCGAAATGCCACTTCTCTTTCCCGCTGGCCGCATCCAGGGCGAACAGCCGCTGATGGGCGGTACACAGATAAAGAGTATCCCCCACTTTTATTGGCGTGACTTCATTGGTGATTTCACCGGGATCGTTGGGTTGTTTTAAATCCCCGGTACGAAATACCCAGGCTTCTTTCAACTGATGAACGTTGTCAGCGTTAATTTGTTTTAACGGTGAGTAGCGCTGACCTTCCTGATTGCGACCGTAAGCCGGCCAATCCTCGTCGGCAACCGCTGAGATTGCATCGGCCTGAGAGGTATCTGCACTCAGCGTGCCGTGAACCTCTTGTGGATCGTTGAAGCCAGCCCAGGTCAGGATACCGCCGCTAATCAGCAGGGCCACCACCAGCGCCGCTACTGCGCCACTGGAAGGGATAATCAGGCGATGCCAGACGAAAGGCAGGATAAGCCAGATACCAAAGAAGACCAGGATGTCGCTACGCGGCGTCAGCGCCCAGAAATCAAAGCCGACTTCCCAGACGCCCCAAATCATGGTGGCGAGAAGCAGGGCGGCATACAGCCAAAGGGCGGATCGGTTACTGCGCCACAGCAGGAGAGCCACACCGAGCATGGCAAGGCCCGCGATCGGGTAATACCAGGAGCCACCGATGGCGACCAGCCAGCCTCCACCTATCAGGAGATATAGTCCACAAAGTGCCGCAAACAGGGCGCTCAGGGTCACGATAAGCTGTTGAGAACGTACGTTGTTATTTGCCATAAAAAATACCATCACAGGTGTTATTTCTTTAATAGCAGTTAATTATAGGAGCTAAAACGCGTGATAAACGTCACATTATGAACTTTATCAACAGATGCCGCGTATGAATGCTTTTGCTGGTATACTGCGTGCCTTGCGCTTAGATGCTGACTTATTAAAAGTTAGCATTGAGTGATTTGTTTTTAAATCATATGGTTAGAGATATGAAACATACTGTTGAAGTCATGATCCCGGAAGCGGAGATCAAAGCGCGTATTGCTGAACTGGGACGCCAGATTAACGAACGTTACAAGGACAGCGGCAGCGATATGGTGCTGGTTGGTCTGTTACGCGGCTCATTTATGTTTATGGCCGACCTGTGCCGTGAAGTGCATGTCTCCCACGAAGTCGATTTCATGACTGCTTCCAGCTATGGCAGCGGAATGTCCACCACGCGCGATGTTAAAATCCTGAAAGACCTGGATGAAGACATTCGTGGCAAGGACGTGCTGATTGTCGAAGACATCATCGACTCCGGTAACACGTTGTCCAAAGTGCGTGAGATTCTGAGCCTGCGCGAGCCGAAATCCCTGGCTATTTGTACGCTGCTGGACAAACCTACCCGTCGTGAAGTGGATGTTCCGGTTGAGTTTATCGGATTCTCTATTCCAGATGAGTTTGTTGTCGGCTATGGCATTGACTATGCCCAGCGTTATCGCCATTTGCCGTACGTTGGCAAAGTGGTGCTGCTGGACGAGTAATGTCGGGAGCGCCTGATGGCGCTTTGCTTATTCGGCCTGCACGATACTTCCCCGCAGGCCGAAAAGCGACTTAAGCGTCGCTGCCGCTTGTTGGTATCTGCTTGTGATTGGTATGTTTCTGGCTGAGGTTAGACAGCCCCTGGCGATAGCGCTGCTCCAGCGTCTCGCGACTGGTGGCGGTGACGTCCAGATCGCGCAGCAGGCCATCATGAATACCGTAAGCCCAGCCGTGAATGGTAACTTTCTGACCGCGCTTCCAGGCTGAACGCATGATGGTTGAGTGGCCCAAGTTGTAGACCTGCTCCATTACATTCAGTTCGCACAGGGTGTCAATGCGACGTTCCTGCGGCATTTCGCCCAGCAGTGAACTGTGTTTAAACCAGATATCGCGAATATGCAGTAACCAATTATCAATCAGCCCCTGTTCTTTATTTTCAATAGCCGCCTGTACGCCACCACATCCATAGTGGCCGCAAATAATAATATGTTCCACTTCCAGCACATCCACCGCATACTGAACCACTGAGAGACAGTTCAGGTCGGTGTGAATAACCAGATTGGCAACATTACGGTGAACAAATAATTCACCCGGCTCAAGACCGGTTAAACGTTCTGCGGGAACGCGACTGTCGGAACATCCAATCCATAAAAAGCGCGGATTTTGTGCGTGAGTCAGCGTTTCAAAAAATCCGGGATCCTCTTCTACCAGCATCTTTGACCATAGCGCGTTGTTGCTGATGAGTGTATCTATGTCTTTCATGGAGGCTGTAACCAATTGAATTGCGTTGCGCTAATATAGGTTAACTCCTGATTTATTAAAACCAAATATCAAGCATTAGAATGTAAGGTAAGTAAAAAACCATGACCATTGCTCTGGAACTTCAACAACTTAAAAAAACCTATCCCGGTGGCGTTCAGGCGTTACGCGGAATAGATTTGCAAGTCGAAGCGGGGGATTTTTATGCGCTTTTGGGACCGAATGGCGCAGGCAAGTCCACCACCATCGGGATAATCAGCTCGCTGGTGAATAAAACCTCTGGGCGGGTGAGCGTCTTCGGATACGATCTTGAAAAAGATACCGTTAATGCGAAACGCCAGCTTGGTCTGGTACCGCAGGAGTTTAACTTTAACCCGTTTGAAACCGTGCAGCAGATCGTAGTCAACCAGGCGGGTTATTACGGCGTTGAGTATAAAGAAGCGGTCAAACGCAGCGAACTATATTTAAAGCAGCTCGATTTATGGGAAAAACGTAACGAGCGCGCGCGCATGCTCTCCGGCGGGATGAAACGCCGTCTGATGATTGCCCGCGCACTAATGCACGAGCCTAAATTACTCATCCTTGATGAACCGACGGCGGGGGTCGACATTGAGCTGCGTCGTTCAATGTGGGGTTTTTTAAAGGATTTAAACGACAAAGGCACCACGATTATTCTGACCACTCACTATCTCGAAGAAGCGGAAATGCTGTGTCGCAACATCGGCATTATTCAGCACGGCGAGCTGGTGGAAAACACCTCGATGAAGAGCCTGCTCTCTAAGCTGAAATCCGAGACCTTTATTCTCGATCTGGCACCGAAAAGCCCGCTGCCAAAACTGGAGGGCTATCAATACCGGCTGGTGGATACCTCCACGCTGGAAGTGGAAGTCCTGCGTGAACAGGGGGTCAACAGCGTGTTCTCACAGCTGAGCGCCCAGGGCATTCAGGTATTGAGTATGCGAAACAAAGCAAACCGACTGGAAGAACTGTTTGTTTCTCTGGTGCATGAAAAACAAGGAGATCGCGCATGATGCAGCTTTATTGGGTTGCGCTGAAAAGCATCTGGGCGAAAGAGATCCACCGCTTTATGCCAATCTGGGTCCAGACTCTGGTTCCTCCCGTCATTACTATGACGCTCTATTTTATTATCTTTGGTAACCTGATCGGCTCGCGTATCGGCGAAATGCATGGTTTTAGCTACATGCAGTTTATCGTGCCAGGGCTGATTATGATGGCGGTAATTACCAACTCGTACGCCAACGTGGCATCGTCATTCTTCAGCGCCAAGTTTCAACGCAACATTGAAGAGTTACTGGTCGCTCCGGTACCGACGCACGTGATCATCGCCGGCTTTGTTGGCGGCGGTGTGGCGCGTGGCCTGTGCGTAGGGATCCTGGTAACAGCGATTTCGCTGTTCTTTGTGCCGTTCCAGGTGCATTCCTGGGTCTTTGTGGCGCTTACGCTGGTGTTAACAGCGGTGCTGTTTTCGCTGGCCGGTCTGTTGAACGCGGTTTTCGCTAAAACCTTTGACGATATCAGCCTGATCCCAACCTTCGTGCTGACTCCGCTGACCTATCTGGGCGGCGTTTTCTATTCTTTAACGCTGCTGCCGCCGTTCTGGCAGGGACTGTCGCATCTGAACCCGATTGTCTACATGATTAGCGGTTTCCGTTACGGCTTCCTGGGGATCCACGATGTTCCGCTGGTCACGACCTTTGGCGTGCTGGTGGTGTTTATCGCGGCGTTTTATTTGCTGTGCTGGTACCTGATTCAGCGCGGACGCGGCCTGCGCAGCTAAGTCTTTCTTCCTCTCCTTCCCCGGGAGAGGAAGACTTTTGATGCTTATCACCATTACGGATTTATCACCCTGATAAACTACTTGCCTGCTAAGGAGGTAGGCAATGCTAGGTTGGGTAATTACCTGTCATGATGATAAGGCACAGGATATGCTGCATCGTCTGGAGAAAAAGTACGGCCCGTTGGTTCAATGCCAGGCGGTGAGTTTTTGGCGTGGGCTTAGCTCGAATATGCTAAGCCGCATGATGTGCCATGCCCTGCATGCTACAGACTCTGGCGAGGGTGTGATATTCCTGACGGATATGGCCGGGGCCGCGCCTTACCGCGTGGCTTCGTTAATGAGCCATAAACATCCCCAGTGTGAAGTGATTTCAGGTATCAGTTATCCATTGCTTGAACGAATGCTTTCGTCGCGGGAATCGATGAGCAGTTCTGCGTTTCGTGATAGCATCGTTGCGCTTGGCGGGCCCGAAGTCTCTAGCCTCTGGCATCAACAACAGAAAAATCCCCCCTTCGTGTTGAAGCATGATTTGTATGAGTATTAATCATTGGTATTGATGGCGCTTTTGCTACAATAGCCGGGGTTTCTCGCCTCGGTTATCTCATATGGTGATGCGCGTTCTGCTTGTTTTATTGCTCCTGTTTTCTGGCAGCATAGCTGCGGCTTTGCCTGCTCGCTACATGCAAACCACCGAAGCGGCCGCCGTGTGGGCGCAGATTGGCAACAAGATGGTGACGGTAGGAAATATTCGCGCCGGGCAGATCCTCGCCGTTGAGCCAATTGCGGCAGACTATTACGAATTTACCTTTGGTTTTGGTACCGGGTTTATTGATAAGGGGCATCTGGAGCCTGTGCAGGGGCGGCAGAAAGTCGATGATGGTCTGGGCGATCTCAATAAACCCCTCAGCAACCAAAGCCTGATCACCTGGAAAGATACGCCGGTTTATAACGCTCCGGATGTTGGTAGCGCCCCGTTTGGCGTGCTGGCGGATAATCTGCGTTATCCGGTTATCAGCAAGCTTAAAGACCGTCTCAACCAAACCTGGTACCAGATCCGTATTGGCGGCAGACTGGCCTATATCAGCGCTCTGGATGCGCAGGAAGACAACGGTATCCCGGTGTTAACCTATCACCATATTCTGCGCGATGAAGAGAATACCCGTTTTCGCCACACCTCCACGACAACCTCCGTACGCGCCTTCAGCAACCAGATGGCCTGGCTACAGGACCGCGGCTACACCACGTTGACGATGTACCAACTGGAAGGCTATGTTCGCAACAATATGAATCTCCCGGCGCGGGCGGTGGTGCTGACTTTTGATGATGGTCTGAAGTCGGTGAGTCGTTATGCTTACCCGATTCTGAAGCAGCACGGCATGAAGGCAACGGCGTTTATTATCTCCTCACGTATCAAGCGCCACCCGCAGAAGTGGGATCCGAAATCACTGCAGTTTATGAGCATCGCGGAACTGAATGAGATCAGGGACGTGTTTGACTTCCAGTCGCATACCCATTTTTTACATCGGGTTGATGCGAATCACCGGCCAATCCTGCTGAGTCGCAGCTATCACAATATTCTGTTTGATTTTGCCCGTTCGCGTCGGGCGTTGTCTCAGTTTAACCCTCACGTTCTTTATCTTTCTTACCCGTTTGGCGGCTATAACGCCACCGCAGTAAAAGCGGCAGGCGACGCGGGATTCCACATGGCGGTCACCACGGTGAGAGGGAAGGTTAAACCGGGGGATAATCCGTTCTTATTGAAAAGACTTTATATTTTAAGAACGGATTCGCTGGAGACGATGTCGCGGCTGATAAGTAATCAGCCGCAGGGGTAAGGGCTGTCAGGCAACCTGTACCGGAATGGCTTTCGCGGTGCGCTTCATTTCGTTGTCGCCTTCAAAATAGGCCACTTTCGGACGCCAGGTGCGGGCTTCTTCATCAGACATGGTGACGAAGCTGGCGATAATCACAATGTCGCCGACTTCAGCACAGTGTGCCGCTGCGCCGTTCACCGAGATGATTCTGGAGCCGCGTTCAGCCGCAATCGCGTAGGTTGAGAAACGTTTACCGTTGGTCACGTTCCAGATATCAATAGCTTCGTTTTCCAGAATACCAGAGGCATCGAGGAAATCCTGGTCGATGGCGCAGGAGCCTTCGTAGTGCAGGTCCGCCTGCGTGACTTTTACGCGGTGGAGCTTGCCTTGCAGCATGGTGCGAATCATAACTTCTATACCCTGTCGTTTACCTTGGCTAAGCAGGCACTACTGGCCTGCTTTGAGAAATTCTCAGGCAGTATTGCCTGATTTTTAACCCCTGTCTACTGGGCTAATGTAACGCTTTGATTATCGATCAGACGTGCCTGACCCAGCCAGGCGGCGGCCAGAATCACCGCGCGTTTACTGGTTTCCGTCAGCTCCAGCAGCGTGTCGGCATCACGAATCTGAATATCGTCGGCACGGAAGCCTTTTTCATTCAGTTCCTGCTCGGCAATGGCAATAATCTCTTCCTGGTCACGATGGCCGGCAAGCAGCTTTTCAGCGATGCCGTTCATCACTTTGTGCAGACCCGGCGCAATTTTTCGCTGCTCTGCGGTCAGATAACCGTTACGTGAGCTAAGCGCCAGACCGTCTTTGGCGCGAATAATCGGCACGCCAACGATCTCAATGTCATAACCCAGATCCGCCACCATTTTGCGGATCAGTGCGAGCTGCTGGAAATCTTTCTCGCCAAAGCAGGCGATATCAGGCTGGATCAGGTTAAACAGCTTGCTGACGATAGTGGAGACGCCACGGAAGTGGCCTGGACGGCTGGCGCCTTCCAGCATGGTGGAGAGACCGGGAACTTCAACGAACGTCTGGCCTTCCAGCCCCTGCGGGTAGATTTCCTCAACGGCAGGCGCAAAAACGTAATCGACTTTACGCTTGTTCAGCTTTTCACAATCTTCCTGCAGCGTGCGCGGATAGCGCACCAGATCGTCCGGTCGGTCAAACTGCATCGGGTTGACGAAAATGCTGACGATCACCACATCAGCCCGCGCTTTTGCCTCATCGACCAGCTTCATATGGCCGTCGTGCAGGTTGCCCATGGTGGGAACCAGAGCGACGCGTTTGCCTTCCTGACGCAGACGACGAATATGCTGGCGCAGCAGCGGCAGGGTTTCAATGATTAACACGACAAGACTCCTTGAGTTGCCTGAGGAACCGTAGGCCGGATAAGGCGTTTACGCCGCCATCCGGCAACATGCAGCGAACCGCCTGATGGCGCTACGCTTTTCAGGCCGATATATGGCCTGAAAAATTAGTGAAAACTGTGTTCTTCGCCCGGATAAACGCCGGACTCCACTTCAGCCATATACTGCCGCACTGCGGCGCGCATGTCGCCTGCTTCATTGAGGAAATTCTTCGCAAATTTCGGGATGTGGCCACCGGTAATACCAAAGGCATCGTGCATGACGAGGATTTGTCCATCGGTGACGTTACCAGCGCCGATTCCGATAACCGGAATCGACAGCGCTTCGGTGACACGCTTCGCCAGCTCAACCGGCACGCACTCCAGCACCAGCAACTGAGCGCCAGCGGCTTCTAAGGCCAGCGCGTCATCCAGCAATACCTGCCCGGCATCGCCGCGGCCCTGAATTTTATAGCCGCCGAAAATATTCACCGACTGCGGTGTTAATCCCAGATGACCGCAAACCGGTACGGCGCGTTCGGTGAGCATTTTTACCGTATCCGCCAGCCAGGCACCGCCTTCAATTTTGACCATATTAGCGCCCGCCCGCATCACCACCGCGGCGTTTTCAAATGCTTGTTCCGGCGTGGCGTAAGCCATAAATGGCAGGTCGGAGAGCAGCAGACAGTTGGGAGCGCCACGACGTACGGCACGAGTGTGGTAAGCAATATCTTCAACGGTGACCGGTAGGGTGGAGTCATGCCCCTGGATCGTCATGCCCAGTGAGTCGCCAACCAGCATCACATTAATGCCTTCGTCGGCAAATAACTTAGCGAAGCTGTAGTCGTAGGCGGTAATGGTCGCGAAGCGTTTTTTCTCTTGCTTGCATTTCTGCAGCAGTGAAATGGTGGTGGGTTTCATAACATTTCCTGATGATGAAAGTCATATTTATCGGCATTCTAACAGTCACATTCAGGGGGGCAATTGTTTTAAGCAACCGTTTGGCACTAAAGTAGTAAACGCTGAAGGGGAGAGGATACTTTACCAGTGTGCAGGTTTTGCTGCACCAAGATGGGTGAGGTGCTGATGCAGGCTGATACCCTCCGGGAAGATAAGCTCAGGTGCAATTTCAGCGAGCGGCCACAGCATAAAACCACGGTTTTTCATGTCGTAGTGCGGCACGGTCAGACGTTCGGTGTTAATCACTTCATTGCCAAACAGCATAATATCGAGGTCCAGAGTGCGCGGCCCCCAGCGTTCGGCTTTACGTACGCGTCCCTGTTGCAGCTCAATGCGTTGGGTATGATTAAGCAATTCTTCGGGAGCGAGAGTGGTTTCCAGCGCCACGGCAGCGTTCAGGTAATCTGGCTGATCCTGTGGGCCTAATGGCGGTGTGCGGTAAAAGGAGGAAACAGCGACGATACGGCTGTCGGGAATGTCGCCAATCGCTTTTACGGCAGCATTAACCTGCTCCAGAGGAGAGGCTAGATTACTGCCGAGAGCGATATAGGCGATGGTCACGCGGAACCTTCACGGCGCGGGGCGCGTTTACGCGGGCGACGATGACGACGGCGTTCTGGTTCTTCGTCGAGTTCGTTGAGCATGCCTTTTTGTTCCGGCGGTGCTGAAACCTGGAATTCTCCCCACCACTGCGCCAGACGCTGCAGTTCAGCGTTGTTTTCCACTTCGGCACGCAGGGCCAGCAGATCGTAAGCGGCGCGGAACTTCGGATGCTCCATCAGCTTCCAGGCGCGTTTGCCCTGGCGACGAGACATGCGTAGCTGCAACTGCCAGATATCACGGGTCAGCGAGGTCAGACGTTTCGGGATCGCCAGCGAGCGGCAGGCTTCATCCAGTACGTCGTTCATCGCCAGTGCGAAGGCATCGTAATAAGCCAGACCGCTTTCCTGGGCAATTTTCTGCGCAGCTTCCAGTAACGGATACCAGAACATGGCGGCGAACAAGAACGCCGGGTTAACGCGCATATCATTGTGGATGCGGTTATCGGTATTCTTCAGCACCTGAGCGATGATGCGTTCCATTGGGCTGTCACCGTCTTCGGTGAAATAGCGCGTAATGGTGGGGAACAGCGGCTGGAACAGGCTGTACTCACGCAGTTTTTTATAGGTTTCATACCCATAGCCCGCCTGTAACAGTTTGAGCGCTTCTTCAAACAGGCGTGCGGGGGGAATATCGTTAAGCAGTGTTGCCAGACGCGGGATTGGCTCAGCGGTTTCCGGGCTGATACGCATGTCGAGCTTGGCGGCAAAGCGCACGGCCCGCAGCATACGTACAGGGTCTTCGCGGTAGCGCGTTTCCGGATTACCGATCAGGCGAACGATGCCCTCTTCGAGATCCTGCATGCCACCAACGTAATCACGCACGGTGAAATCGGCCACGCTGTAATACAGGCTGTTAATCGTGAAGTCGCGACGCTGGGCATCTTCTTCGATGGAGCCGAAGATGTTGTCGCGCAGCAGCATACCGTTTTGTCCGCGCTGTGAGGTTGTGCGATCGGACTCGCTGCCTTCATGATGACCACGGAAAGTTGCCACTTCGATAATTTCCGGGCCAAACATGACATGGGCCAGACGGAAACGGCGACCAACCAGACGACAGTTACGAAACAGTTTTCGCACCTGATCTGGCGTGGCGTTAGTCGTGACATCAAAATCTTTCGGCTTTTTGCCCAGCAAAAGATCGCGTACGCCTCCGCCAACCAGCCATGCCTCGTATCCGGCCTTATTGAGCCTGTACATTACCTTCAGGGCATTTTCACTGATATCTTTGCGGGAGATAGAGTGCTGCTCACGCGGGATTACCGTCATATGTGGACGGGCAACGGCGAGCTCGGCCTCGCGCTCCTCGCGGCTTAGCACCTTGCGGCAAAAATTAGCGACTCGGGTAAAAATAGTGCACCTCGGTAGTGTCAAACTTCAATCAGAACAAGTGTTGCTGTGTAAAAATAGCGGCTAATCATAGCTCAGCATGATGCATTTGAGAATGGCGGATTTACGATCGCCGATTCTGGCACCGCTGTCAGACTCCAGTTTTCAATGGCAAACGTGAGAATCTGATCCACGCGCATCTCCTGCCACGGGATATCGGAGTGCTGGCCGAGAAAGCGCAGCGCAGCAACAATCACCGGGCGTGGATCGCCTTGCGGCAGTGCAGGTGCATGATTTTGTTTTGAAAGTTTAGCGCCTTGTTCGTTGAGCGCCAGCGGCAGATGAATATAGTCCGGCGCTTGCCAGCCGAACTGTTGATACAACGAAATTTGCCGTACCGTCGGTTCGATAAGATCGGCACCGCGCACAATTTCCGTCACGCCCTGGAAGTGGTCGTCCACCACCACCGCGAGGTTATAGGCAAACAGCCCGTCGCGACGGTGAATAATAAAATCTTCCCTTGCAAGCCGCGGATCAGCCTGAATCACACCGCGCAGTTGGTCCGTAAACTGCATCACCGGATGGCGTTGCTTAATGCGGACCGCCGCCTGTTCAGGCCCGTGGCGTAGCTCACGGCAATGACCGTCGTAAATACCGCCGACGCTTTGAATACGCGCGCGTGTACAGGTGCAGTAATAGCTCAGATCCTGCTGATGCAGCCAGGCTAGCGCCTCGCGGTAGGCGTCATGACGCTGGGATTGCCATAAAATATCGCCATCCCAGTGCAGCCCGTAATGTTCCAGCTGACGCAGAATCGTGTCTGCAGCACCGGGAACTTCACGAGGGGGGTCAATATCTTCAATGCGTACCCGCCAGATTCCGCGACGAGCACGAGCCTGCAGGTAACTCCCGAGGGCGGCAATCAGTGAACCAAAATGGAGTTCGCCAGAGGGGGAAGGGGCGAAGCGGCCAATATAATGTGAATCGCTCATTTTGCGGGCTAACAAATAATAAGGCGGGAGAAGCTCCCGCCTGAAGTAAACGTGGTAAAAATGACCGGAATTAACCTGCCATTTGTTTTTCGCGGATTTCTGCCAGCGTTTTACAGTCGATGCACAGATCGGCTGTCGGACGCGCTTCCAGACGGCGAATACCAATTTCTACGCCGCATGATTCGCAGTAGCCGAAATCTTCGTCTTCTACTTTCTTCAGCGTCTTCTCGATCTTTTTGATCAGTTTGCGCTCACGATCACGGTTACGCAGCTCAAGGCTGAATTCTTCTTCCTGTGCGGCGCGGTCCACCGGATCAGGGAAGTTAGCCGCTTCGTCTTGCATATGAGATACGGTGCGATCAACTTCATCCCTAAGTTGATTACGCCATGCCTCAAGAATACGCCTGAAGTGCGACAGCTGGGCTTCGTTCATATACTCTTCGCCCGGTTTCTCCTGGTACGGCTCCACCCCAGCGATGGCGAGAATACTCAGGGACGATGTTTTACGGTTTTGCCCTTCTTGCATGTTGCTTCTCCTTAACACGCACTATCGATCCCCATGTTCGGGGGAAAAATCAGGTCGCTATAAATAGCAGATGCTTTTCCGGATAGCAATTATCTAAACGTAACACTTGACAACCCTGTGAGGAAAAGCGTATTTGCCCACGCGCCCAGAATACTAATTAACCGAATGTTTACACCATTACAAGGTAATGGGCAACGGCTCTTTAAGAGTCATACCATGGGCAGAAAGTTCCGCTTTATAAACCAGAATTTCTACCCCCTTAAGCTGTGCTTCAACTAATAATTGCGCATATTTTGCATCGATATGGCGCGCGGGTGAAAACCGTGTAATGGCTGAATGCAACACCGCGAAAAATATCACCGCGCGCTTGCCTTCGGCCGCTACGCTCATCAATTCCCGAAGATGTTTCTGACCTCGTTCAGTGATGGCATCGGGAAAATAACCCTGATCTTTTTCCGCCAACGTGACTGATTTCACTTCAATATAGCAGTCAGGTCGGGAATCCGCCTGTAACAAAAAGTCGATGCGGCTCCCTTCGGCGCCGTATTTTACTTCACTTTTCAAGGTGCTGTAGTCTGAAACTTCCGAAATTAACGAACGCTGAATAGCCTCTTTCGTTAATCTATTGGCCCACAGCGTGTTAACACAAATAAGTGCACCGGATTGGGTTTGCGTTAATTCCCAGGTATGTGGATATTTTCGTTTGGTATTTTCTGATGTCGAATACCAGACAGTATCTCCCGGCGTTGCGCAGCCGGTCATCGCTCCCGTATTGGGGCAGTGTAGCGTTAACGTTGTGCCATCCGGTGTGATCACATCCGCTAAAAAACGCTTATAGCGCTGAATGAGCGTTGCAGGTTGTAAAGGTGGAGAAAATTGCATGAACAGTTCCTTTGATTATTCAGTCAGCGTCCAGCGTTGCAACTGCGTGTAACGCGTGCGTCCTCGCATGAATGAGGAGGAGTAAAGCCCAAACTCCGTTACCGGAAACGACCAGCCAAACCCAGGTGGGGGGATAGATACCGCGTGACCGGCGTCACGCAGCAGCGTGATATGCGGATGAAACGGCTGCGGGCTCTGGTGGCACCCACTGCGTGCGGCTTGTGCCCGCAACATGTTCGCCAACTGCAGCAGCCCGCGCGGCGGCTGACGCATTCCCAACCACACGACTCGCGAGCGCAGCCATTGCCCGGCATCGTCGAGTTTGAGCGTAAAACCCGGCTGGCGAATACGCCCTGCAAGCTGCGTTAACGCATACTGCTTCTCAGCGCTGACGTCGCCCAAAAAGGCGAGCGTCAGATGCAGATTATCGGCGGCGACGGGACGACCCGCTTCAGGGGGGAACTGCGCGGCCCGCCAATGGATTAACTGCTCCCGAACCTCGCCAGGCAATTCAATCGCAAAGAACAGCCTTTTTGGCTCAGACATGATGGATACTCGGTTATGAATTAACGCGATGCTACAATGCAGCGCGAAGAATGTTAACCCTCTGGAGTCATTTGTGACGTCGTTGCCCGTTGCCGCCGTAGTGCCTGAACTACTTACCGCCCTTGATGCCTCGTCGCAGATTTTGCTGACGGCGCCGACCGGTTCCGGGAAATCAACCTGGCTGCCGTTGCGACTCCTTGAACATCGCGGTATCAAGGGACGGATTATTTTGCTGGAGCCGCGGCGTCTGGCAGCACGCAATGTGGCGCAGCGGTTGGCGGAATTGCTGAATGAAAAGCCTGGCGAGACCGTGGGGTATCGCATGCGTGCGCAAAGTTGCGTAGGGCCGCAGACCCGCCTTGAGGTGGTGACGGAGGGGGTTCTGACGCGCATGATCCAGCGCGACCCCGAATTGACGGGCGTTGGGCTGGTCATCCTCGACGAATTTCACGAGCGGAGTTTGCAGGCCGACCTAGCGCTGGCGCTGTTGCTGGATGTGCAGCAAGGGCTGCGTGACGATCTGAAACTGTTGATCATGTCTGCCACTTTGGACAACGGGCGTTTGCAGCAGATGTTGCCCGATGCGCCGACGATCGTTTCTGAAGGCCGCGCATTTCCCGTTGAGCGACGATATCAGCCGTTGGCGGCGCATCTGCGTTTTGCTGAAGCGGTAGCGATAGCGACGGCAGAACTCCTGCGCCATGAAAGTGGGTCGCTGCTGCTGTTTTTACCGGGTGTAGGGGAAATCCAGCGCGTGCAGGAGCAACTGGCAACGCGTGTGGGCAGCGATGTGTTGTTGTGCCCACTGTACGGCGCGCTGACGCTTGCCGAGCAGCGTCAGGCGATTTTGCCCGCGCCGCAAGGCAAGCGCAAAGTGGTGCTGGCGACCAATATTGCCGAAACCAGCTTAACGATCGAAGGCATCCGGCTGGTGGTGGACTGCGCCCAGGAGCGCGTGGCGCGCTATGATGCGCGTACCGGTTTAACGCGACTGATTACCCAACGCATAAGCCAGGCCTCGATGACCCAGCGAGCGGGACGCGCGGGCCGTCTGGAACCCGGTATCTGCCTCCATTTGCTTGCCAAAGAGCAGGCGGAAAGAGCGGCGGCACAGGGAGAACCGGAGATTTTACAGAGCGACCTGTCCGGACTGCTGATGGAGTTACTGCAATGGGGATGCACCGACCCTGAGCAACTGAACTGGCTGGATACCCCGCCCGCCATCAACCTGCAGGCGGCAAAGCGGCTGCTGCAGATGCTGGGGGCGCTTGAGGGTGACAGGCTCAGCGCCAGGGGGCAGAAAATGGCGACGTTGGGTAACGACCCCCGTTTAGCGGCTATGCTGGTTAGCGCCAACAATGACAATGAAGCGGCAACGGCGGCAAAACTGGCTGCGATTCTGGAAGAGCCGCCGCGCGGTAGCAGTACCGATCTGGCTGTAGCGTTTTCACGAAATCAGCCCGCCTGGCAGCAGCGCAGCCAACAATTACTGAAACGGCTTAACGTTCGCAGCGGACAGCCGGACAGCGCGCTGCTCCCCTCATTACTGGCGCAGGCGTTTGCCGATCGGATCGCGCGTCGGCGCGGGCAGGAAGGGCGCTATCAACTGGCGAATGGCATGGGGGCAATGCTGGATGCCGATGACGCCTCCGGACGCCATGAATGGCTGATTGCGCCGCTGTTACTGCAGGGCAGCGCTTCGCCGGATGCGCGTATTCTGCTGGCTCTGCCGCTGGATATCGAGGTGCTGATACAGGCATGCCCTGAACTGCTACAACAATCTGACACCATCGAATGGGATGAAACTCAGGGAACGTTAAAAGCATTGCGTCGGTCGCGCATTGGCCAGCTAACGGTAAAAGTACAGGCGCTGGCCAAACCCTCGGAAGAGGAGTTGCACCTGGCGATGTTGAACGGCATTCGCGATAAAGGGCTAAGTGTGCTCAACTGGACGCCGGAAGCCGAGCAGTTTCGCCTGCGTCTGCAATGTGCGGCAAACTGGTTGTCAGAGTATAACTGGCCCGCGGTAGATGAGGATTCTCTGCTGGCGACGCTGGAGAGCTGGCTGCTGCCGCACATGAGCGGTGTGCACTCGTTACGTGCGTTAAAAGCGCTAAATGTGGGTCAGGCGTTGCGCGGTTTGCTGGATTGGTCAATGCTGCAACGTCTGGATAGTGAACTGCCAGCGCATTACACTGTGCCGACGGGAAGCCGGATTGCCATTCGCTATCATGAGGATAACCCTCCGGTATTGGCGGTTCGGATGCAGGAAATGTTTGGTGAAGCGAAGACCCCAACCATCGCCGAGGGGCGCGTGCCGCTGGTGCTGGAACTGCTGTCTCCGGCCCAACGACCGCTGCAGGTAACGAGTGATTTGAGCGCGTTCTGGCAGGGATCGTACCGTGAGGTGCAAAAAGAGATGAAAGGGCGCTATCCCAAACATGTCTGGCCGGACGATCCGGCGAATACCGCGCCAACGCGGCGAACAAAGAAGTATTCGTAATGAAACTGTAGGCCGGATAAAGCGAAGCCGTCATCCGGGATAAACACGGCAGTAAATTGAGAGATTTCTTCTTCTGTTAACTGACGGAAGAACAGAGAATCGGGCCCTTGCGCCTGAATGTTGCGGAGAAAAAGCATGGCGGGGAATGACCGCGAGCCAATTGGACGTAAAGGGAAACCCTCGCGTCCGGTGAAACAAAAGGTGAGCCGTCGTCAACTCAGAGATGAAGAGTATGACGACGATTATGATGATGATGACTATGAGGATGAAGAACCGATGCCGCGTAAGGGTAAAGGCAAAGGGCGTAAGCCTCGTGGTAAACGCGGCTGGTTCTGGCTGCTGGTAAAACTGTCGATTGTTTTTTTGGTGCTGATCGCCATTTACGGCGTTTATCTGGACCAAAAAATTCGCAGCCGTATAGATGGTAAAGTCTGGCAGCTTCCTGCGGCAGTATATGGCCGTATGGTTAACCTTGAGCCAGAAATGCCGATCGGCAAGAACGAGATGGTGAAACTGCTGGAGGCTACGCAGTATCGTCAGGTGACGAAGATGACGCGCCCTGGCGAATTCACCGTGCAGGCGAAAAGCATCGAGATGATCCGTCGTCCGTTTGATTTTCCGGACAGTAAAGAAGGGCAGGTGCGCGCGCGTCTGACCTTTGATGGCGACCATCTGGATACCATCGAGAATATGGATAACAACCGCCAGTTCGGTTTCTTCCGTCTCGATCCGCGACTGATTACCATGCTCTCTTCGCCTAACGGTGAGCAGCGCCTGTTTGTCCCGCGCAGTGGATTCCCGGATCTGCTGGTGGACACGCTGCTGGCGACCGAAGATCGTCACTTCTATGAGCATGACGGTATCAGCCTCTATTCCATTGGCCGTGCGGTGCTGGCGAACCTGACGGCGGGGCGCACGGTACAAGGGGCCAGTACGCTGACCCAGCAACTGGTGAAAAACCTGTTCCTGTCCAGCGAACGTTCCTATTGGCGTAAGGCCAACGAAGCCTATATGGCGCTGATCATGGATGCGCGTTACAGCAAAGACCGCATTCTTGAGCTGTACATGAACGAAGTCTATCTCGGTCAAAGCGGTGACAATGAGATCCGCGGCTTCCCGCTGGCGAGCCTCTACTACTTTGGCCGTCCGGTGGAAGAGCTGAGCCTCGACCAGCAGGCGCTGCTGGTAGGGATGGTTAAAGGGGCGTCAATCTATAACCCGTGGCGTAACCCGAAGCTGGCACTGGAGCGTCGTAACCTGGTGCTGCGCTTGCTACAACAGCAGCAGATTATCGACCAGGATCTGTATGACATGCTGAGTGCGCGTCCGTTAGGCGTACAGCCGCGTGGTGGGGTGATCTCACCGCAGCCCGCCTTTATGCAGATGGTGCGCCAGGAGCTACAGGCGAAGCTGGGCGATAAAGTTAAAGACCTCTCCGGCGTGAAGATTTTCACCACCTTTGATTCCGTGGCGCAGGACGCTGCAGAAAAAGCGGCGGTGGAAGGTATTCCGGTGCTGAAGAAACAACGTAAGCTGAGCGATCTGGAAACCGCGATTGTGGTGGTTGACCGCTTTAGCGGCGAAGTGCGTGCCATGGTCGGTGGGGCAGAACCGCAGTTCGCTGGTTATAACCGTGCGATGCAGGCACGTCGTTCGATTGGTTCTTTGGCTAAACCAGCGACCTATCTGACCGCGCTCAGCCAGCCGAAGCTGTATCGTCTGAATACCTGGATTGCCGATGCCCCGATTGCGCTGCGTCAGCCTAACGGCCAGGTGTGGTCGCCGCAGAACGATGACCGTCGCTATAGCGAAAGCGGAAAAGTGATGCTGGTGGATGCGTTAACGCGCTCAATGAACGTGCCAACGGTAAATCTGGGGATGGCGCTGGGCCTGCCTGCCGTAACCGATACCTGGCTGAAGCTGGGCGCGCCGAAAGATCAGCTTAATCCGGTTCCAGCCATGCTGCTGGGGGCGTTGAACCTGACGCCGATCGAAGTGGCGCAGGCGTTCCAGACTATCGCCAGCGGCGGGAACCGCGCGCCGCTGTCGGCGCTGCGTTCGGTGATTGCCGAAGATGGTACGGTGCTGTATCAGAGCTTCCCACAGGCCGAGCGTGCCGTTCCGGCGCAGGCGGCGTATATGACGCTGTGGACCATGCAACAGGTGGTTCAGCGTGGTACGGGCCGCCAGCTTGGCGCGAAATATCCTGGGCTTCATCTGGCAGGGAAAACCGGGACCACTAACAACAACGTGGATACCTGGTTTGCCGGGATCGACGGCAGCCAGGTAACCATCACTTGGGTGGGCCGTGATAACAACCAGCCAACCAAGCTGTACGGTGCCAGCGGTGCGATGTCGATTTATCAGCGTTATCTGGCTAACCAGACGCCAACACCGCTGGTGCTGACGCCGCCGGAAGATGTGGTGGATATGGGCGTGGACTACGACGGTAACTTCGTTTGTAGCGGGGGGATGCGTACGCTTCCGGTATGGACTACCGATCCTGATTCGCTGTGTCAGCAGGGTGAAATGATGCAACAGCCGACCGGGAATCCGTTCGATCAGTCAACGCCGCAGCAGCAGCCTCAACAGCAGCAGCAACAACCGGCGCAGCAGGAGAAGAAAGATAGCGATGGTGTCGCTGGCTGGATAAAGGATATGTTCGGCAGTAACTGATATTGCTCAAAACCCGCTTCGGCGGGTTTTTCTTCTTTGGTCCATTCTCAGGGCCGAATAACATTCCAGCCTAATTTATTAACCCTTTCTTTTCATCTGGTTATTTCTTAACCCCTCAGTTTTAGTAGGGACGCGTATTGCTTGCTATCTCGCCAGAGTTTCGAATATTATGCTGCCGTTATAATAATAATTCTCGTTTACGTTATCATTCACTTTCATCAGAGAAATACCAATGGCGCGTCTTAAAACTGCTCAGCCAAGTTCATCGCTGCGTAAAATCGCAGTAGTGGTAGCCACAGCGGTTAGCGGCATGTCTGTCTATGCACAGGCGGCGGTTGACCCGAAAGAAGAAACCATCACCGTAACTGCTGCTCCTGCCGCACAAGAAAGCGCATGGGGGCCAGCGGCAACCATCGCCGCACGACAGTCTGCTACGGCGACCAAAACTGACACCCCGATTCAAAAAGTTCCTCAGTCTATTTCAGTGGTCACCGCCGAAGAGATGGCGTTGCATCAGCCGAAATCAGTTAAAGAGGCGCTCAGCTACACGCCTGGCGTAGCCGTAGGTACCCGCGGCGCGTCTAACACCTATGACTACCTGATTATTCGCGGATTTGCCGCCGACGGCCAAAGTCAGAATAACTATCTGAATGGCCTGAAGATGCAGGGTAACTTCTACAACGATGCGGTAATCGACCCGTATATGCTGGAACGCGCTGAAGTGATGCGCGGTCCGGTTTCCGTTCTTTACGGAAAGAGTAACCCTGGCGGCTTGTTGAACATGGTCAGCAAACGCCCGACCACAGAGCCGTTAAAAGAAATTCAGTTCAAGATGGGCACTGACAGCCTGTTCCAGACCGGTTTTGACTTCAGCGATGCGCTGGATGACGATGGTGTGTACTCATACCGCCTGACCGGCCTGGCGCGTTCCGCGAATGCGCAGCAGCAGGGCGCGGAAGAACAACGCTACGCCATCGCGCCATCATTCACATGGCGTCCGGATGATAAAACGAACTTCACCTTCCTCTCCTACTTCCAGAACGAGCCAGAAACTGGCTATTACGGCTGGTTGCCGAAAGAGGGGACGGTGACTGAGCTGCCGAACGGCAAGCGTCTGCCTACCGATTTCAACGAAGGTGCGAACAACAATACCTACTCTCGTAACGAGAAGATGGTGGGCTACAGCTTCGACCACGAATTTAACGACACCTTTACCGTGCGTCAGAACCTGCGTTACGCGCAAAACAAGGTTTCGCAGAACAGCGTATATGGCTACGGTATGTGCTCTGATCCGCTCTATACAAAAGATCCGGCTAACAGTCCTTGCGCCAGCGTTCCTCAGTCCGAGTGGGCTCACACGCTGACTCGTCAGTATGTTGACGATAATGAGAAATTGCAGAACTTCGCTGTTGATACCCAGTTGCAGAGCAAATTCGCTACCGGTTCCGTGGATCACACATTGCTGACCGGCGTTGACTATATGCGGATGCGTAACGATATCAACTCCTGGTTTGGTTGGGCTGGTTCGGTAGCGCCTTCAGATATTTATAACCTTGATCGCAGCGACTTTGATTTTGGGGCGCATACTGGACCGGGCGCTCCCTACCGTGTTCTGAATAAACAGGAACAAACGGGCCTGTACGCTCAGGATCAGATGCAGTGGGATAAGGTGCTGGTCACTCTGGGCGGTCGTTACGACTGGGCTAAGCAGGACTCACTGAACCGTGTTTCTGGCGTGCTTGATTCCCGTGATGACAGACAGTTCACCTGGCGTGGCGGTGTTAACTACCTGTTCGACAACGGTGTGACTCCGTATTTCAGCTACAGCGAATCGTTTGAACCTAGTTCTCAGGTCGGGGAAAGCGGTAATATCTTTACTCCATCTAAAGGTAAGCAGTACGAAGCGGGCGTGAAGTATGTGCCGAGCGATCGTCCGATCGTGATCACCGGTGCTGTTTACCAGTTGACCAAAACCAACAACCTGATGGCCGACCCGAACGGATCATTCTGGTCAGTTGAAGGCGGTGAAATTCGCTCACGTGGTGTGGAAATTGAAGCGAAAGCGGCGCTGTCAGCCAGCGTTAACGTGGTCGGTTCTTATACCTATACCGATGCGGAGTACACCACTGACACCAACTACAAAGGTAACACGCCTGCTCAGGTGCCAAAACATATGGCATCACTGTGGGGGGATTACACCCTTTATGACGGCGCGCTTTCCGGGCTGACGTTGGGTACGGGTGTTCGTTATACTGGTTCCAGCTATGGCGATCCGGCAAACTCCTTCAAAGTGGGAAGCTATACGCTGGTGGATGCGTTAGTACGTTACGATCTGGCGCGCGTCGGCATGGCGGGTTCCAACGTGGCGCTGCATGTGAACAACCTGTTTGACCGTGAGTACGTCGCCAGCTGCTTCAATACCTATGGCTGCTTCTGGGGCGCAGAACGTCAGGTCGTTGCAACCGCAACCTTCCGTTTCTAATTTCTTTTTGGGCACGCTTTGCGTGCCCGTTTTACAAGTTGGCTGCTATGCAGGAAAACAGATCCCATCCCGACACCACTTTTGCGTTGCGTAATGTCTCCTTTCGTGTGCCTGGCCGCACGCTTTTGCATCCTCTCTCATTAACTTTTCCTGTGGGGAAAGTGACCGGCCTTATCGGTCACAACGGGTCCGGAAAATCGACGTTATTGAAAATGCTGGGACGTCATCAGCCGCCGTCGGAAGGTGAAATCCTGCTCGACGAACAGCCGCTGGAGAACTGGAGCAGTAAAGCGTTTGCCCGCAAGGTCGCCTATCTGCCGCAGCAGTTGCCGCAGGCCGAAGGGATGACGGTGCGTGAACTGGTGGCGATTGGCCGCTATCCGTGGCACGGGGCGCTGGGACGTTTTGGCGTTGCCGACAGAGAGAAAGTAGAAGAAGCTATTTCGTTGGTCGGCTTAAAACCGCTGGCGCACCGCCTGGTGGATAGCCTGTCCGGCGGAGAACGCCAGCGTGCGTGGATTGCCATGCTGGTGGCGCAGGACAGCCGCTGTCTGCTGCTTGATGAGCCGACTTCCGCGCTGGATATCGCTCATCAGGTTGACGTGCTGGCGCTGGTGCATCGCTTAAGCCAGCAGCGTGGGCTAACGGTGATTGCGGTGCTGCATGATATCAACATGGCGGCCCGCTACTGCGATTACTTAGTTGCGCTGCGCGGTGGTGAAATGATTGCGCAAGGAACGCCTGCTGAACTGATGCGCAGTGAAACTCTGGAACAGATTTACGGTATCCCGATGGGCATTTTGCCGCATCCGGCCGGTGCCGCACCCGTGAGTTTTGTCTATTAATGATTGAATTACATCATATTACCCGTCGGCGTCTGCTTACGGCGATGGCGCTCTCGCCGCTGCTGTGGCGGATGAATACGGCGTCCGCCGCGGCGATTGATCCGCAGCGTATTGTGGCGCTGGAATGGCTGCCGGTAGAGCTGTTGCTGGCGCTGGGTATTACGCCGTATGGCATTGCGGATATCCCTAACTACAAGCTGTGGGTCAGTGAGCCACCTCTACCGGACTCGGTGATTGATGTCGGGCTACGCACGGAACCCAATCTCGAACTGCTGACCGAAATGAAACCCTCGTTTCTGCTCTGGTCGGCAGGCTATGGTCCTTCCCCTGAAAAGCTGGCGCGTATTGCACCTGGTCGGGGATTTAACTTCAGCGACGGTAAAAAACCTCTGGTCGTTGCGCGACAATCGCTGCAGGAAATGGCGCAATTGTTCAATCTGCAGGCCTCTGCTGAACGCCATCTGACTGAGTACGATCGTTTTATTGCCAGCCTGAAGCCGCGCTTCATTCAACGCGGTGCGCGCCCTGTGCTTCTCACCTCCCTGCTTGATTCGCGGCATATGCTGGTGTTTGGCCCAAACAGCCTGTTTCAGGACGTGCTGGACGAATATGGGATCCCCAACGCCTGGCAGGGAGAGACAAACTTTTGGGGCAGCACTGCCGTGAGTATTGACCGTCTGGCTGCTTTTCAGGATGTCGATGTATTGTGCTTTGATCACGGCAACGATAAAGAGATGGCTGCACTGATGTCTACGCCGTTGTGGCAGGCGATGCCCTTTGTTCGCAGTGGACGTTTTCAGCGCGTGCCGGCCGTCTGGTTCTATGGCGCAACGCTATCGGCCATGCATTTTGCCCGCATTCTGGATAATGCGCTGGGAGGCAAAGCGTGAGTAAACGTATCGCGCTGTTCCCCATTCTCCTGCTGACGGTTCTGTTTGTTGCCGCCTGTTGGCTCACATGGGTTAACTTCTCCGTTGCGCTACCGCGCAGCCAATGGCAACAGGCTATCTGGTCACCGGATATCGATGCCATTAAACAGATGGTTTTCCACTACAGCCTGCTGCCGAGGCTGGCGATTTCGCTGTTGGTCGGGGCCGGGCTGGGACTGGTCGGCGTATTGTTTCAGCAGGTGCTGCGTAACCCACTGGCGGAGCCAACCACGCTAGGCGTTGCGACCGGTGCGCAGTTGGGCATTACCGTCACGACGCTGTGGGCTATTCCCGGTGCGCTCACCACGCAATTTGCTGCGCTGGCAGGTGCTTGTGTCGTTGGGGCGCTGGTGTTTGGCGTCGCCTGGGGTAAACGTCTTTCTCCGGTGACGTTAATCCTTGCCGGACTGGTGGTCAGCCTGTACTGCGGGGCGATTAACCAGTTGATGGTTATCTTCCATCACGATCAACTGCAAAGCATGTTTTTATGGAGCAGCGGCACGCTAACCCAAACCGACTGGAGCGGCGTACAGCGACTGTGTCCGCAACTGCTGGGCGGCGTGATGCTGACTCTGCTGCTGTTGCGTCCAATGACGCTGATGGGACTGGATGACGGCGTGGCGCGTAACCTCGGTCTGGCGTTGTCGCTGGCGCGCCTGGCGGCCTTATCGCTGGCGATTGTCATCAGCGCCTTGCTGGTTAACGCGGTTGGGATTATCGGCTTTATTGGCCTGTTTGCACCGCTGCTGGCGAAAATGCTCGGCGCGCGGCGTCTGTTGGCGCGTCTGATGCTGGCCCCGCTGATTGGTGCGTTGATCCTCTGGCTCTCTGACCAAATCATTCTGTGGCTGACCCGCGTATGGATGGAGGTCTCCACCGGTTCGGTGACGGCGCTGATTGGTGCGCCATTGCTGCTGTGGTTGTTGCCGCGCCTTAGAAGTATGAGCGCACCGGATATGAATGCCAGCAACCGTATCGCCGCGGAGCGTCAGAATGTACTGATGTTTGCGCTGGCGGGCGGGGTGGTTTTGCTGCTGACTCTGGTGGTGGCGCTGTCGTTTGGCCGCGATGCGCACGGCTGGACATGGGCCAGCGGCGCGATGCTGGATGAACTGATACCCTGGCGCTGGCCACGTATTCTGGCGGCGTTGATTGCCGGGGTGATGCTGGCGGTAGCGGGCTGTATTATTCAGCGTCTGACCGGAAACCCAATGGCTAGCCCGGAAGTTCTGGGCATTAGCTCCGGCGCGGCATTTGGCGTGGTGTTAATGCTGTTTCTGGTCCCCGGAAATGCCTTTGGCTGGCTGCTGCCCGCAGGGAGTCTCGGGGCTGCGGTCACCTTGCTTATCATTATGATTGCCGCCGGGCGCGGTGGTTTTTCGCCGCACCGTATGCTGCTGGCAGGGATGGCGCTCAGTACGGCGTTTACTATGTTGTTGATGATGCTGCAGGCCAGCGGCGATCCGCGTATGGCGGGCGTGCTGACCTGGATCTCCGGCTCAACTTATAACTCGACGGGCGAACAGGTACTGCGCACCGGAATTGTGATGGTTATCCTGCTGACGCTGACACCGCTGTGTCGTCGTTGGCTGACGATTTTACCGCTCGGCGGCGATACGGCGCGTGCGGTGGGTATGGCGATCACGCCGTCACGCGTGGGGTTACTGCTGTTGGCTGCGGGGCTAACGGCGACAGCAACCATGACCATTGGACCGTTGAGTTTTGTCGGGCTGATGGCTCCGCATATTGCCCGAATGATGGGTTTTCGTCGCGCGATGCCGCATATGCTGATTTCGGCGCTGGCGGGAGGTGTGCTGCTAGTCTTTGCTGACTGGTGCGGCAGGATGGTGCTGTTTCCGTATCAGATCCCGGCAGGATTACTGTCGACGTTTATTGGCGCGCCGTACTTTATCTATCTGCTACGTAAGCAGAGTCGCTGAGGTTTATCCCTTCTATTTAGGCTGCGTCGCCATTCGGCAATAAAAAAGCCGGGTGGCGGCTTCGCCTTACCCGGCCTAGGTTATTTCTGGACGTTCTCTTTTACAATTTCGCAAACACCCGGCGCGCGGCGTCGATGGTGTTATTGATATCGTTTTCACTGTGCGCGACGGACATAAAGCCCGCTTCGAAGGCGGACGGCGCCAGGTAAATCCCTTCATCCAGCATCATGTGGAAGAAACGCTTGAAGCGTTCAACGTCGCATGCCATCACATCCTGATAGCAGGTCACGGTTTCTGCATCGGTGAAGAAAATCCCGAACATCCCGCCCACATGGTTAACCACCAGCGGAATATTTGTTTCTGCGGCGGCTTCCAGCAGACCTTCCGCCAGGCGCGTCGTCAGTTCATTCAGCGTTTCATGAATACCCGGCTGGGCCACTTCGTTCAGACAAGCAAAGCCTGCCGCCATCGCAATCGGGTTACCTGAAAGTGTACCCGCCTGATAAACCGGACCGGTCGGCGCCAGCGCGTCCATCACATCACGGCGACCGCCGAATGCGCCAACGGGCATCCCGCCACCGATGATTTTGCCAAGGCAGGTCAGATCCGGAACGACGCCGTAATAATCCTGCGCACCGGCCAGCGCCACGCGGAAACCGGTCATGACTTCATCGATGATCAACAGTGCGCCAAACTCATCACACAGGGCACGCAGGCCCGGCAGGAATTCTGGCAGCGGCGGGATGCAGTTCATGTTGCCTGCGACCGGCTCAACGATAATGCAGGCGATCTCCTGCGGATACTGTTCAAATGCCGCACGAACTGAAGAGAGATCGTTGTAGGTGCAGGTCAGGGTGTGTTTCGCAAAATCGGCTGGAACGCCCGGGGAGTTTGGCTGACCCAGCGTTAACGCGCCGGAACCAGCTTTAACCAGCAGGCAGTCGGCATGACCGTGATAGCAGCCTTCAAATTTGATGATCTTATCGCGACCGGTGAAACCGCGCGCCAGACGGATTGCGCTCATCGTCGCTTCCGTACCGGAGTTCACCATACGCACCATATCCATGGTCGGCACAAGTTCAGTGACCAGCTCCGCCATTTTCACTTCCATCTCGGTTGGCGCGCCGAAGCTTAAACCGCGTTCTGCGGCTTCAATCACCGCATTGCGAATTGCCGGGTGGTTATGGCCCAGTACCATCGGTCCCCAGGAACCGACGTAATCGACATACGCTTTACCATCGACATCGTACAGATACGCGCCGTCCGCTTTTTCGATAAACAGCGGAGTACCACCCACGCCAGTAAAGGCGCGAACGGGGGAGTTAACGCCGCCAGGGATAAGTTCGCGTGCTGCGCTGTAGAGATTTTCAGACTTACTCATGGATGGGGTCCTGGTTCGTAGAAAAAGTAAATGCCCGCTATTCTAGTTATTCAGAGAAGGTTATGAAAGTTTTACGCATTTGAAACAATGCGATTTGCAGGGGATTTTCGTGAAATGTGCGAGTAGAATGCCGATTCCGTATTTGTATTACCAATTAATGATCATCTGATGAAGACTGACTCTCCCTCTTTTGAAGCACAACAAATTGTGCGTTTACGCCGCAGGGATCAAATCCGTCGACTCCTGGAACGCGACAAAACGCCGTTGGCGATCCTGTTGATGGCCGCCGTTGTCGGTACCGTGACGGGGCTTGTTGGCGTGGCATTTGAGAAAGCGGTGACCTGGGTGCAAAATCAGCGCATTGGCGCCCTGGCCCAGGTTGCGGACCATGCCATTCTGCTGTGGCCGCTGGCGTTTATTCTCTCTGCATTGCTGGCGATGGTCGGCTATTTTCTGGTTCGTAAATTTGCGCCGGAAGCGGGAGGCTCGGGGATCCCTGAGATTGAAGGCGCGCTGGAAGAGCTACGACCTGTGCGCTGGTGGCGCGTTCTGCCGGTGAAATTTATTGGCGGCATGGGCACGCTGGGAGCCGGTATGGTGCTCGGGCGAGAAGGGCCGACCGTACAGATAGGCGGGAACATTGGGCGCATGGTGCTGGATATTTTCCGCATGCGCAGCGCTGAAGCGCGACATACCCTGCTGGCCACCGGTGCGGCTGCGGGTTTGTCGGCGGCGTTTAATGCGCCTCTGGCGGGGATCCTGTTCATTATTGAAGAGATGCGCCCGCAGTTTCGCTATAACCTCGTCTCGATCAAAGCCGTGTTTACCGGCGTTATTATGTCGAGCATCGTGTTTCGTGTGTTCAACGGTGAAGCACCGATTATTGAAGTCGGGAAGCTGTCTAATGCACCGGTAAATACGCTGTGGCTGTATCTTGTACTCGGGCTTATTTTTGGCTGTGTCGGGCCGTTGTTCAACACCATGGTGTTGCGTACCCAGGATATGTTCCAGCGCTTCCACGGCGGTGAAATTAAAAAATGGGTGCTGATGGGCGGCGCGATTGGTGGCCTGTGCGGGATCCTGGGATTAATTAAACCGGAAGCGGCAGGAGGCGGGTTTAACCTGATTCCTATCGCCGCGGCGGGTAATTTTAGCGTCGGTTTACTGCTGTTTATATTTATTACCCGGGTGATCACCACGCTGCTGTGCTTCTCGTCCGGCGCGCCCGGAGGGATTTTTGCCCCGATGCTGGCGCTGGGTACGTTACTTGGCACCGCGTTCGGTATGGCCGCGGCGGCCTCTTTTCCACAGTATCATCTGGAGGCCGGAACCTTTGCCATTGCCGGAATGGGGGCTTTGCTGGCGGCTTCGGTACGTGCACCGCTAACCGGTATTGTACTGGTGCTGGAGATGACCGATAACTATCAGCTCATTTTGCCAATGATTATTACCTGTCTTGGCGCAACACTATTAGCCCAATTTATGGGTGGAAAGCCGCTATACTCGACTATCCTTGCCCGTACGCTGGCAAAACAGGAAGCGGAGCAAGCGGCAAAAAGCCAGAGTACCGCCGCTGGCGAGAATACTTGAACGAAATACCAGGGTATTAGATAATGGCCTTAACCATTGGGTTATAATTTGCCCAATTGCCAATGTCGTTTGGAGCAAAATATGAGTGATGACGTAGCGCTGCCACTGCAATTTACTGAAGCAGCAGCCAATAAAGTAAAAAGCCTGATCGCTGACGAAGATAACCCGAATCTGAAATTACGCGTGTATATCACCGGCGGTGGTTGCAGCGGTTTCCAGTATGGTTTCACCTTTGATGATCAGGTGAACGATGGTGATATGACCATTGAGAAACAAGGTGTGGGTCTGGTGGTTGATCCGATGAGCCTGCAATATCTGGTGGGCGGCGCGGTTGACTATACCGAAGGTCTGGAAGGTTCCCGCTTCGTTGTGACTAACCCCAATGCGAAAAGCACCTGCGGGTGTGGTTCTTCTTTCAGCATCTGATTGCTGCCTGTAATACCGATGTCTGATGGTGTAGGCCCGGTAAGCGTAGCGCCACCGGGCAATGTGCTGGTTGGCGGCGTAAACGCCTTATCCGGCCTACATGTTCTGCATCATCACATCAACGCCCGTTATCATCCAGAGCAAACGTCGGCAATTTCAAATGCCAGCGAATGGCGGCAAGCCTAATCAGCAGGGTGACGATCATCCCCATCATACTGGCGTTTTCCAGCGATACATTAAAGGTATAAAACGCTGTCGCATGCACGATCCCGCCGATAATACATGCCGTGGCGTAGATTTCGGTGCGCAGAATCATCGGGACTTCACGAGCTAACACGTCGCGAATGATCCCGCCGCCGACGCCGGTAATCACCCCCATACAGATCGCCACCAGGGGGCCCGTCCCTGCGAGAAATGCTTTATTGACGCCAATCCCCACGAACACCGCCAGGCCAACGGCATCCAGCACCGGAAGGATCCACTTCGGTAAACGTCGTGGCTGACGTACCAGCAGGATTGTCAGCATGCTGGTGATCATTGCCACCACCAGATCGGTGGGATCCTTAACCCAAAAAACCGGCCCATGATCCAGCGCCATATCGCGGATCGTTCCGCCGCCAACGGCGGTAACCACCCCGAGGACCAGGACGCCAAACGGGTCCATACGCAATTTTCCGGCCAGTAAGACGCCAGAGATAGCAAATACCGCGGTGCCGACAATATCCAGCCAATAGACGAGCATTTTTAAATCCTCACAACAGACCTGGTGGGGGCAGGCGCTAATTTATCTGTGAAAGCGCATTACAGAGTTGTTTTGCGGCGAGGATAATACGCGGGCTCGCGCGTTCGAACCAGTCACTATTAAGTGTAATAATGGGTATTTTTAGCTGGTTTCCCCAGTATTGTTCAATTTTCAGAGTTTCGCCTGGCCCTCCGGTTGCAACAATAGCCTGGGGCGCTCGTGCCAGGACCTGCTCACGGCTAACCTGTGGCCAGGGGACCCGACTGCCGGCAAAGATGTTTTCTCCACCGCATACCTCAAGAACTTCGTGCTGAATGGAGCCTTTTCCACTGGTAAACAGAGGATTTGCGCCAAACTGGAGAAACACGCGTTTTTTCGGTTTGTTGGCATACCGAGATTTTAGTAAAGCATAGTCATCAAGCATGGTTTGCGCCGCCTGTTTAGCCTGCTCAGGCTTTGGGCTCCACGCTGCCAGCTGGCGGAGCGCATCGGCGACCTGCTCGATGGTAACGGCGTCCACCCAGATGACCTTAATTCCCAGGGCGGTCAGTTGATTCACCTGCCGCTCAGCATTTCCCCCGCGCCAGGCGACGACTAAATCCGGTTTAAGCGCCACAATGCGTTCAAGGTTCATACCTTGCCAGGTGGAAACCTCCTCGATATTTTTGGCCGCTGGCGGGTAGTTTGAGTAGCTACTGACGCCTACGGGTGTAATGCCGGCGGCAAAGGCGAGTTCGGTATTGGCTGGAGAAAGCGTCACAACACGCGGTGCGGCGTACAGGAACGCCGGAAGAGTGAAAAGCAGGGCGACCAGCGCCCTGGAGAGTAATTTAGCCATGCGCCAGTTTCTGTACCAGCGTTTCAACCATCAGGCTTGACTGTTTCGCGGCAACAACCAGGAACTCGTCAAAGCTGAGATGGGACTGCTGATCGGCGACGTCAGAGATGGCGCGAACCACGACAAACGGCACATTGAAGTTATGGCAAACGTGCGCAATCGCGGTCGCTTCCATCTCAACGGCAATGGCCTGCGGGAAGTTATGCTTAATTTTAGCCAGGCCCACGGAGCCATTAATGAAGGCATCGCCGCTGACGATTAGTCCGCGAACGGCGTTCAGATTGAGTTGCGCAATGCAGGATTCTGCTGCAGCAATCAGCGCAGGATCGGCTTTAAAACCAGCCGGGCAGCCCGGTAACTGACCAAATTCATAGCCAAAGGCGGTAACGTCGGCATCGTGATAGCGCGCTTCGTCAGAAACCACAATATCGCCGACTTTCAGCGTAGAGGCCAGGCCGCCCGCGGAACCGGTGTTAATGATGGCATCCGGCTTGCAGCGTTCAAGCAGCAGCGTAGCGCCCAGCGCCGCCGCCACTTTACCGATACCTGATTTCAGTAGCGCAACCTCTGTACCGTTCAGTTGGCCGGTGTAAATTTCACAACCGCCGAGAGAGAGGGTCTGACGGTTTTCGATTTTGTCACGCAGCAGCGTAACTTCTTCTTCCATTGCACCAATGATGCCGATTTTCATAGATTTACTCGCGATAAGCCAGATTTGAGGGCATAGTCTATCATGCGCTTAAGGGGTAGCGCATTTCTCAGGCGGGAGAGGATATGGTACAGATCGATTTCCGAAAAAAAATAAACTGGCATCGTCGTTACCGTTCGCCGCAGGGCGTGAAGACGGAGCATGAGATCCTGCGTATTTTCGAAAGCGATCGTGGACGTATTATCAATTCTCCGGCTATTCGCCGACTGCAACAAAAAACCCAGGTCTTTCCGCTGGAGCGTAACGCGGCGGTGCGCACGCGGCTGACGCACTCGATGGAAGTTCAGCAAGTTGGGCGCTATATCGCTAAAGAGATCCTCAGCCGACTGAAAGAACTAAAACTGCTGGAGCAGTATGGTCTGGATGAACTGACGGGACCGTTTGAGAGTATTGTCGAAATGTCGTGCCTGATGCATGACATTGGCAATCCGCCGTTTGGTCATTTTGGTGAAGCGGCGATTAATGACTGGTTCCGCCAGCGGCTGTATCCCGCCGACGCGGAAAGTCAGCCCCTCAGCGACGACCGCTGCCTGGTGGCGGCGTTACGTTTGCGCGAAGGCGAAGAGTCGCTGAATGATATTCGCCGTAAGGTGCGCCAGGACCTGTGCCATTTTGAAGGTAATGCCCAAGGTATTCGTCTGGTGCATACTTTGATGCGTATGAATCTTACCTGGGCCCAGGTTGGTGGTATTTTAAAATATACCCGTCCGGCGTGGTGGCGTGGAAGTACGCCTACGACGCATAACTATTTAATGAAGAAACCGGGCTATTACCTTTCTGAAGAACCGTATATTGAACGGTTACGTAAAGAATTATCATTAGCGCCTTACAGTCGCTTTCCATTAACCTGGATTATGGAAGCTGCCGATGATATCTCTTATTGCGTGGCCGACCTGGAAGATGCCGTTGAGAAAAGAATCTTTAGCGTCGAGCAACTTTATCACCATCTGCATGAGGCGTGGGGGCACCACGAAAAAGGTTCCCTGTTTAGCCAGGTTGTTGAGAATGCCTGGGAGAAATCACGGTCAAATACATTAAGCCGGAGCACGGAAGATCAGTTCTTTATGTATTTACGCGTCAATACGCTGAATAAACTGGTGCCGTATGCAGCCCAGCGGTTTATTGATAATTTACCGCAGGTTTTTGACGGCAGCTTTAATCACGCGCTGTTAGAAGATGCCAGTAGCTTTAGTCAGTTGCTGGGGGTCTATAAAAATGTGGCGATAAAACACGTATTTAGTCATCCGGACGTTGAGCAGTTGGAATTGCAGGGGTATCGGGTGATCAGCGGGTTGCTGGAGATCTATCAGCCTTTATTAAAAATGTCCCAGTCAGATTTTACTGAGCTGGTCGACAATGAAAGAGTTAAACGTTTTCCTATCGAATCACGATTATTTCAGAAGTTGTCTACTCGCCATCGTCTTGCTTATGTCGAGGCGGTTAGTAAAATATCAACGGGTTGCGCTGAGTTTTCGGTAATGGAATATTATTATCGCTGCCGGCTGATTCAGGATTATATCAGCGGGATGACCGATCTGTATGCCTGGGATGAATATCGTCGCTTGATGGCCGTAGAACAATAAATACTCATTTGTAAAGACGGCCAATAAAATTTTACTTTTTCCTTAAACTCAATTCTGGAACTTAGCGTTATAAAACGACTCTGACGTATACAGCAATTTTGCGTTACCTGTTAATCGAGAACGAAACACATGAAAAAAACCACATTAGCAATGAGTGCACTGGCTCTGAGTTTAGGTTTGGCGTTGTCCCCCCTGTCTGCCACAGCGGCTGAGACGTCGTCTTCAGCAATGACCGCCCAACAGATGCCAAGCCTGGCCCCGATGCTCGAAAAAGTGATGCCATCGGTGGTAAGCATTAACGTCGAGGGGAGCACGACGGTAAATACGCCGCGTATGCCGCGTAATTTCCAGCAGTTCTTCGGTGATAATTCACCATTCTGCCAGGACGGTTCACCGTTCCAGAGTTCACCGTTCTGCCAGGGCGGCGCACCGGGCGCTGACAACGGCGGCGGCCAGCAGCAGAAATTTATGGCGCTGGGTTCCGGCGTAATTATTGATGCCGCGAAAGGGTATGTCGTGACCAACAACCACGTGGTGGATAACGCCACGGTGATTAAGGTTCAGTTGAGCGATGGCCGTAAATTTGATGCGAAGATCGTGGGTAAAGATCCGCGCTCCGATATCGCGCTGATCCAAATTCAGGACCCGAAAAACCTGACGGCGATTAAGCTGGCAGATTCCGACGCGCTGCGTGTGGGTGATTATACCGTAGCAATTGGTAACCCGTTTGGCCTCGGTGAGACCGTGACCTCCGGTATTGTTTCTGCGCTGGGCCGTAGCGGTCTGAACGCGGAAAACTACGAAAACTTTATTCAGACGGATGCCGCGATCAACCGGGGTAACTCCGGCGGCGCACTGGTCAACCTGAACGGTGAGCTGATCGGTATTAACACCGCGATCCTTGCGCCGGACGGCGGTAACATCGGTATTGGCTTTGCAATCCCGAGCAACATGGTGAAAAACCTGACGTCACAGATGGTTGAGTTTGGTCAGGTTAAACGCGGTGAGCTGGGTATTATGGGTACCGAGCTGAGCTCTGAGCTGGCGAAAGCGATGAAAGTTGATGCTCAGCGTGGCGCATTTGTCAGCCAGGTGATGCCGAACTCTTCCGCAGCGAAAGCAGGTATTAAAGCCGGGGATGTGATTACCTCCCTGAACGGTAAACCGATCAGCAGCTTCGCCGCCCTGCGTGCGCAGGTGGGTACGATGCCGGTAGGCAGCAAAATTAACCTTGGTCTGTTGCGTGACGGTAAACCGGTCACTGTGAATCTGGAACTGCAGCAGAGCAGCCAGACTCAGGTTGATTCCAGCTCTATCTTCAAAGGCATTGAAGGGGCTGATATGAGCAACAAAGGCCAGGACAAAGGGGTCGTGGTCAGCGAGGTGAAAGCGAATTCTCCGGCTGCACGGATTGGCCTGAAGAAAGGGGATGTGATTATCGGTGCGAACCAGCAGCCGGTGAAAAATATCGCCGAACTGCGCAAAATCCTCGACAGCAAACCGGCTGTACTGGCGCTGAACATTCAGCGTGGTGACAGCTCCATCTATCTGTTGATGCAGTAATCTCACTAAACCCCTTCCTGCACAGGAAGGGGTTTCTTTTTGTGATACTTCCCACAACTCCATACTTCTCCCTCTCGCTTTGTGCAGTTGCACAATGCCGCCGCTTATTATCTTCCCTATGCTTGAGCTCTGCTCACAGGAGGGGTTTATGGCTGGCTGGCATCTTGATACCAAAATGGCGCAGGATATCGTAGCGCGAACCATGCGCATCATTGATACCAATATCAACGTAATGGATGCCCGCGGGCGGATCATTGGCAGCGGCGATCGCGAACGAATTGGTGAATTGCACGAAGGCGCGCTGCTGGTGCTTTCACAAGGTCGGGTGGTCGATATTGACGATGCGGTAGCCCGGCATTTACATGGTGTGCGTCAGGGGATAAACCTGCCGCTGCGTCTGGAAGGCGAAATCGTTGGCGTTATCGGTCTTACTGGCGAGCCGGAACATCTGCGCAAGTATGGCGAACTGGTGTGCATGACCGCCGAAATGATGCTGGAACAGTCGCGTCTGATGCATCTGTTAGCGCAGGATAGCCGTCTGCGTGAAGAGCTGGTGATGAACCTGATTCAGGCGGAAGAGAATACCCCGGCACTGATGGAATGGGCACAGCGATTGGGCATTGATTTGAACCAGCCGCGCGTGGTGGCGGTAGTGGAGGTCGACAGCGGTCAGCTTGGCGTTGATAGTGCGATGGCGGAGCTACAGCAATTGCAGAACGCGTTGACTACACCCGAACGTAATAATCTGATTGCGATTGTTTCTCTGACCGAGATGGTGGTGCTGAAACCAGCCCTCAATCAGTTTGGCCGCTGGGACGCTGAAGATCATCGCAAGCGCGTTGAGCAACTGATTGCCCGCATGAAAGAGAATGGACAACTGCGTTTTCGCGTGTCGCTGGGCAACTATTTTACCGGGCCCGGCAGCATTGCCCGTTCGTATCGTACGGCGCGCACCACCATGATGGTCGGCAAGCAGCGGATGCCGGAAAGCCGGAGCTATTTCTATCAGGACTTGATGCTGCCGGTGCTGCTGGACAGCCTGCGCGGCGGCTGGCAGGCCAATGAGCTGGCGCGCCCGCTGGTAAGGCTGAAAGCGATGGATAACAACGGTTTGCTGCGTCGAACATTATCGGCATGGTTTCGACATAACGTTCAGCCGCTGGCGACCTCAAAAGCATTGTTTATTCACCGCAATACGCTGGAGTATCGCCTGAACCGTATTTCAGAGCTGACCGGGCTGGATCTGGGGAATTTTGACGATCGACTGCTGCTGTATGTGGCGTTGCAGCTGGATGAGCAGCATTGATTAATTGCCTGATAAGCGTAGCGCTATCAGGCAACAATCTACTTATTTGCGCGTCAGTTTTTCCAGATCGGCTTCAATCTCGCTGATCTTGTTGGTCACGACGCTTTCCAGATGACGTAAATCATCGAGGATCTTGCGTTTAAGATCGACTTCGCTGCGATCTCGCTGGCAGATCTGATCCAGTTCGTCGATCACGTAGCGCAGGTTGGGACTGATCTCCTGCACTTCTTTGTAACCCTGACCGACGCCATCGGCGACAACCGTTTTACGCTGACGGGGATATTTGAACTTCACGCTCTTGGCAAAAAACTCGCCTTTATCCTTCTGGAAATAGATTTTCAGGATATCGTTGTTGGCTTCTTGCCGCAGGCTGTAACGATCGATCTCTTCAGGATTAGTAATGCCCAGACTTTTCAGATTGTCATACATAGCGGTACCCTTAAGCTCACTATAACCATTGAATAATTAACGAAAAGCCTTGTTTATGCCACTCGCAGATGTAAAAAAAGCGGGCTAAGCCCGCTTTTTCAAATCGCTGTTAGTCGATGGTGCGTAACAGTTCGTTGATTCCCACTTTGCCACGCGTTTTGGCATCGACTTTCTTCACAATCACCGCGCAGTACAGGCTGTATTTGCCATCTTTCGACGGCAGGTTGCCGGAGACGACCACGGAGCCCGCTGGAACGCGGCCGTAATGCACTTCGCCGGTTTCGCGATCGTAAATACGGGTGCTCTGGCCGATATACACACCCATGGAGATGACGGAGCCTTCTTCGACGATCACGCCTTCAACCACTTCAGAGCGCGCGCCGATGAAGCAGTTGTCTTCGATGATGGTCGGGTTAGCCTGCAACGGTTCCAGTACGCCACCAATACCAACGCCACCGGACAGGTGTACATTCTTACCGATTTGCGCACAGGAACCCACTGTCGCCCAGGTATCAACCATCGTACCTTCATCAACATAAGCGCCGATGTTCACGTAAGACGGCATCAGCACGGTGTTACGGGCGATAAACGCGCCCTGACGCACTGCCGCAGGCGGAACCACGCGGAAACCTTCTTTCTGGAAGCGCGCTTCGTCGTAGTTGGCGAATTTCATCGGCACTTTATCGAAGTAACGGCTTTCCGCACCCTCGATAACCTGATTATCGTTAATACGGAAAGAGAGCAGGACCGCCTTTTTCAGCCACTGATGCGTGACCCACTGACCCTCAATCTTTTCTGCGACGCGCAGTGCACCGGAATCCAGTAAAGAAATAACCTGATTCACCGCTTCGCGGGTTACGGTATCTACATTTGCCGGAGTAATGTCGGCACGGCGCTCGAAAGCGGACTCAATAACGTTCTGTAACTGCTGCATTGTTAAACTCTTTCCATAATAAATAAAAACATTACCCTTTATCGTTTGGATTGAGGGCCTCTGTCAACCGTTGATGCACTTCCTGCTGCAGCTCATTATTAAGGGCGCGCCGGTCGGCGGTGGCGATTATGAATAAATCTTCTACTCGCTCGCCAATAGTTGTAATTCGGGCGCCATGCAGCGAAATTCCCAGATCGGCAAAAATCTGCCCAACCCGCGCCAGCAGTCCTGGCTGGTCGAGAGCGATAAGCTCAAGAAATGATTTTCGGTCGGTATGGGTCGGCAGAAAAGTGACCTCGGTATCGACGGTAAAGTGACGTAATTTTGCCGGCTGTCGACGCGGTTGCGGCGGCTGCCAGCTACGCTGGGTGATCGCCTGTTCCAGCCCAAAACGGATCGCTTCGTGTCGGTCTGACGACAGCGGGCTACCGTCTGGTTCCAGCACAATGAACGTATCCATCGCCATCCCATCGCGGGTGGTGAAAATCTGCGCATCGTGGACGCTAAGGTTGCGCCTGTCCAGTTCGGCGCAGACGGCAGCAAACAGGTAAGGGCGGTCAGGGCTCCAGATGAAAATTTCCGTCCCGCCTCGCGTGGCCTGCGGGCTGAGCAGGATCAGCGGCTTGCTGAGATCGTGTTGCAGCAGATGACGTGCATGCCAGGCCAGCTGATTTGGGCTGTGACGTACGAAATAGTTGGCGCGACAGCGCGACCAGATATGGTGTAGCGCTTCTTCATCAATGTTGTCCATGCGCAGTAGCGCCAGCGCCTGAAGCTGATGATGGCGTACGCGCTCACGCATATCCGGCGTGTTTTGCATCCCGCGCCGTAACTGTTTCTCCGTCGCGAAGTACAGCTCGCGCAGCAAGCTTTGCTTCCAGCTATTCCACAGCGTTTCGTTGGTGGCGCAAATATCTGCGACGGTCAGGCACACCAAAAAGCGCAGACGATGTTCCGTTTGCACCTCTTCGGCGAATTGCTTAATGACTTCGGGATCCTGAATATCGCGGCGTTGAGCGGTAACCGACATCAGCAAATGCTGGCGCACCAGCCACACGATCAGTTGCGTTTCGCGGGAGTTCAGACCGTGCAGTTCGGCGAATTTGAGCACATCCTGGGCGCCGAGAACCGAGTGATCGCCGCCGCGACCTTTGGCGATATCGTGGAACAGCGCGGCAATCAGAATCAGCTCCGGCTGTCGTAGACGCGGCCACAGATCCACGCACAGCGGATGGCGCTGACGGGTCTCTTCGTTAGCAAAACTTTCCAGCTTGAGCATTACGCGAATGGTGTGTTCATCCACCGTATAGGCATGAAACAGGTCAAACTGCATTTGGCCGACAATATGCGACCATTGCGGCATATAGGCCCACAACACGCTGTGGCGATGCATAGGCAGCAGGCCGCGACTCACCGCGCCCGGATGGCGCAACATACTGAGAAACAGCGAACGCGCTTCCGGGATGTAGCACAGCGGCTGCGTTAAATGACGGCGGGCATGACGTAAATGGCGCAGCGTAGTGGAGTAAATTCCGCTGATCGCGCTATTACGCACCATGATGTAAAACATCCGCAATATTGCTTCGGGTTTGCGAATAAACAGGTCGTCGTCGCGCAGATCAATCAACGTGCCGCGCAGTTGAAAGTCGTCATCAATCGGACGTGGTTTTTCATCGGCGGGCAGGGCGAGGATCGCCTCGTCGAACAGTTGCAACAGCATGTGGTTCAGTTCGCTGACCCGCCGTGTGACGCGGAAATAGTCTTTCATCATCCGCTCGATAGGCTCGTTGCCTTCACCGCCGTAGTTCAGGCGTTGCGCCACGCTGAGCTGACGATCAAACAGCAGACGGTTGTCGTAACGACTAACGACCAGATGCAGGGCAAAGCGAATACGCCACAGGATATGCAAACATTCATTCAGCTCGGCACGTTCTGCCTGCGTCAAAAAGCCGAAACCGACCATTTCATCCAGTGAGGTGGCGCCAAAATGGCGGCGGGCCACCCATTGCAGGGTATGAATATCGCGCAGGCCGCCGGGGCTACTTTTGATATCCGGCTCCAGGTTGTAGCTGGTGCCGTGATAGCGCTGGTGGCGCTGATTCTGCTCTTCAACTTTGGCAGCGTAAAACTTATCGGACGGCCAGAAACCTTCGCTAAAAATATGCTTTTGTAGCTCAAGAAACAGCGCCACATCACCAATCAGCAGGCGTGTTTCAATCAGGTTGGTGGCGACGGTTAAATCTGACAATCCTTCCAGCAGACACTCTTCCAGCGTGCGTACGCTGTGCCCAACCTCGAGCCTCACGTCCCATAGCAGCGTTAACAGTTCGCCAACTTTTTCGGCCTGCGCGTCTGGTAGCTTTTTACGACTCAGGATCAGCAGGTCAATATCGGAAAGCGGATGCAGTTCGCCGCGCCCGTAACCTCCAACGGCAACCAGCGCCAGGTCGGCAATTTGCCCGAAACCGGCTTCAATCCACAGACGTTGCAGTAACTGGTCAATAAATTCGGTGCGGGCCTCAATCAGCTGTTCTGCGGAAATCCCGCTGTCAAACGCGTCACCTAACCAGTGTTGGAAAGTGTCGATATGCGCTTTAATGCCGGGGCAGTTGAGATCGTGCTGCGGCCAGGTTCCGGGGTTCTGCGGTTGGCCTGGCAGGGTGGGGAGGGCAGTATTTGCGTGTTGTTCAGGAAGAGTATTCATTATGCGCCACCCATTAAAAAAGCCGGATGACGGCGTGAACGCCTTACCCGGCCTACGAAGTAGTACAATTTGTAGGCCTGATAAGATGCGGGTGCATCGCCATCAGGCAAAACATTATTCGTCGTGTGTGATGATCGCCGGGATGGTGTCATCCTTGCGTAATGTCAGAATTTCACAGCCTTTTTCCGTCACCACAATAGTATGCTCGTACTGAGCAGACAAGCTCCGATCTTTGGTTTTCACCGTCCATCCGTCTTTCATGGTGCGGATGCGGTAATCACCGGCATTCAGCATGGGTTCTACGGTGAAGGTCATGCCTGGCTGCAGTACCACACCGCCGTCGTCTGCATCGTAGTGCAGAACCTGCGGCTCTTCATGGAAGCCGCGACCGATGCCGTGACCGCAATATTCACGGACCACAGAGAAGCCTTCGCCTTCCGCGTATTTCTGAATCGCAGCGCCCAGCGTGCGCAGGCGAATACCTGGTTTTACCATCCGCAGCGCCAGATACAGGCTTTCCTGCGTGACGCGGCACAAACGCTCGCCCAGAATGGTTGGTTTGCCGACGATGAACATTTTCGAGGTATCACCGTGGAACTCGTCTTTAATCACGGTTACGTCGATGTTGACGATATCGCCGTCTTTCAGGAGCTTGGCGTCGTCCGGGATCCCATGGCACACCACTTCATTAATAGAGATGCACACGGACTTCGGATAACCGTGATAGCCCAGGCAGGCGGAAATGGCCTGCTGCTCATTCACGATGTAGTCATTACAGATGCGATCCAGTTCGCCGGTGCTGACGCCTGGCTTAACAAACGGTTCGATCATTTCCAGTACATCGGCGGCCAGACGGCCAGCGATGCGCATTTTTTCGATTTCTTCAGGGGTCTTGATTGAGATAGCCATGAATTCTGTCCATCAGTGCCGATGATATCGGCAATAATTGTTTAAGTGGTGCCAATGGTATCAGTCCGGCATACATGCTGCCAAATTGAGAATCATTCTGAACTTCGCCTTTCGTGCCACAGGTGTGTTGGCTGAAATTTTTCACTCCAGTCGCTTACTGCATGTAAGCGCCCGGAGATGCAAAAAATTGGCTGCCTCCCTGTAACACGAAATTCATCGTTCATTCAGCATGCACCGCCAACAATTATTGGTGTCGGTAGCGTATTTGTGGTATAAAGCGCGCCGGACTTCCGATCCATTTGAAGACTACACACGATGGACGGGAGCGACAAATCTCACTTTGTGTAACAACACACACGTATCGGCACATATTCCGGGGTGCCCTTTGGGGTCGGTAATATGGGATGCGTGGAGGCTTAACCCCAACTTTTATATATAGAGGTTTTAATCATGGCAACTGTTTCCATGCGCGACATGCTCAAGGCTGGTGTTCACTTCGGTCACCAGACCCGTTACTGGAACCCGAAAATGAAGCCGTTCATCTTCGGTGCGCGTAACAAAGTTCACATCATCAACCTTGAGAAAACTGTACCGATGTTCAACGAAGCTCTGGCTGAACTGAACAAGATCTCTGCTCGTAAAGGTAAAATCCTTTTCGTTGGTACTAAACGCGCTGCAAGCGAAGCGGTGAAAGAAGCTGCTAACAACTGCGACCAGTTCTTCGTGAACCATCGCTGGTTGGGCGGCATGCTGACTAACTGGAAAACCGTTCGTCAGTCCATCAAACGTCTGAAAGATCTGGAAACTCAGTCTCAGGACGGTACTTTCGAAAAGCTGACCAAGAAAGAAGCGCTGATGCGTACTCGTGAGCTTGAGAAACTGGAAAACAGCCTGGGCGGTATCAAAGACATGGGCGGTCTGCCGGACGCTCTGTTCGTAATCGATGCTGACCACGAGCACATTGCTATCAAAGAAGCAAACAACCTGGGTATCCCAGTATTTGCTATCGTTGATACCAACTCTGATCCGGACGGTGTTGACTTCGTTATCCCGGGTAACGACGACGCAATCCGTGCTGTGACCCTGTACCTGGGCGCTGTAGCTACTACCGTTCGTGAAGGCCGTTCTCAGGATCTGGCTTCCCAGGCGGAAGAAAGCTTCGTAGAAGCTGAATAATAAGGCACGCTCGTTCGAGCCCCCTTATAAACCAGGTAGTATCACGTTTGGTTAGGGGCCCTTTAGGCCCCTTTTTCACTTTTAAATCTGTGCGGTTTCATGCCGGGCAGATCAAATCTTCCGAGGATTTTAGAATGGCTGAAATTACCGCATCCCTGGTAAAAGAGCTGCGTGAGCGTACTGGCGCAGGCATGATGGATTGCAAAAAAGCACTGACTGAAGCTAATGGCGACATCGAGCTGGCAATCGAAAACATGCGTAAGTCCGGCGCAATCAAAGCGGCGAAAAAAGCAGGCAACGTTGCTGCTGACGGCGTAATCAAAACCAAAATCGACGGCAACATCGCTTTCATTCTGGAAGTTAACTGCCAGACTGACTTCGTTGCTAAAGATGCTGGTTTCCAGGCATTTGCTGACAAAGTACTGGACGCTGCCGTTGCTGGCAAAATCACTGACGTTGAAGTTCTGAAAGCGCAGTTCGAAGAAGAACGTGTTGCTCTGGTTGCTAAAATCGGTGAGAACATCAACATCCGTCGCGTTGCTTCCCTGGAAGGCGAAGTTCTGGGTAACTACCAGCACGGTGCTCGTATCGGTGTTCTGGTTGCTGCAACTGGCGCTGACGAAGAGCTGGTTAAACAGCTGGCAATGCACGTTGCTGCAAGCAAACCAGAATTCGTTAAGCCGGAAGACGTTTCTGCTGAAGTGGTAGAGAAAGAATACCAGGTTCAGCTGGACATCGCGATGCAGTCTGGTAAGCCGAAAGAAATCGCAGAGAAAATGGTTGAAGGCCGTATGAAGAAATTCACCGGCGAAGTTTCTCTGACCGGCCAGCCTTTCGTTATGGAGCCGAGCAAATCTGTTGGTCAGCTGCTGAAAGAGCACAATGCTGACGTAACTGGCTTCATCCGCTTTGAAGTGGGCGAAGGCATCGAAAAAGTTGAGACTGACTTTGCAGCAGAAGTTGCTGCGATGTCCAAGCAGTCTTAATTTTTAAAGGAGCCGCCTGAGGGCGGCTTCTTTTTGTGTCTGGCTTGTAAATTCAGCGAACCGCTATAGTGGTCATGCTGAAAAGCGACATACAATGTCGCCGGAATTAATTCATCTCATTCGTTGACAGTCTCAGGAAAGAAACATGGCTACCAATGCAAAACCCGTCTACAAACGTATTCTGCTTAAGTTAAGTGGCGAAGCTCTGCAAGGTTCAGAAGGCTTCGGTATTGATGCAAGCATCCTTGACCGTATGGCTCAGGAAATCAAAGAGCTGGTTGAGCTGGGTATCCAGGTTGGCGTAGTGATTGGTGGTGGTAACCTGTTCCGTGGCGCTGGTCTGGCGAAAGCAGGGATGAACCGCGTTGTGGGCGACCACATGGGCATGTTAGCCACCGTCATGAACGGTCTGGCGATGCGCGATGCGCTTCACCGCGCCTATGTGAACGCTCGCTTGATGTCCGCAATTCCTCTGAATGGCGTGTGTGATAACTACAGCTGGGCGGAAGCAATCAGCCTGCTGCGTAACAACCGCGTTGTTATTTTGTCTGCGGGTACTGGCAATCCGTTCTTCACTACCGACTCTGCGGCTTGCCTGCGTGGTATTGAAATTGAAGCGGATGTGGTACTGAAAGCCACCAAAGTCGATGGCGTATTTACGGCTGACCCGGCTAAAGATCCAACGGCGACTATGTACGAACAGTTGACCTATGCTGAAGTACTGGATAAAGAGCTGAAAGTGATGGATCTTGCGGCGTTTACACTGGCTCGTGACCACAAATTACCGATTCGTGTCTTTAACATGAACAAACCGGGTGCGCTGCGCCGTGTTGTTATGGGTGAAAAAGAAGGCACGTTAATCACGGAATAATTCCCGTTGCGGCTAAATGCAGGTAATATTCCGCTTTAATGTCGCGGGATACGTCCCTCAAAATTAATCAAGACTATACTTGTCACATCTTGCGTGGTGGGTATGGTCTGACTGAAACAAGCTTTCAAGGATTCGTAACGTGATCAACGATATCAGAAAAGATGCTGAAGTACGCATGGACAAATGCGTCGAAGCGTTCAAAAACCAAATCAGCAAAATTCGCACGGGCCGTGCTTCTCCTAGCCTGCTGGATGGTATTGTCGTGGAATATTACGGCACACCGACCCCGCTGCGCCAGCTGGCAAGCGTAACGGTTGAAGATTCCCGTACCCTGAAAATCAACGTGTTCGACCGTTCTATGGGGCCAGCCGTTGAGAAAGCAATTATGGCTTCCGACCTCGGTCTGAATCCAAGTTCTGCGGGTTCCGACATCCGCGTTCCGCTGCCGCCGCTGACTGAAGAACGTCGTAAAGATCTGACCAAGATCGTGCGTGGCGAAGCTGAAGGCGCGCGCGTTGCCGTACGTAACGTACGCCGCGATGCCAACGACAAAGTGAAAGCGTTATTGAAAGAAAAAGAGATCAGCGAAGATGACGATCGCCGTTCTCAGGACGACGTACAGAAACTGACTGACGCAGCTATCAAGAAAGTTGATGCGGCGCTGGCAGAGAAAGAAACGGAACTGATGCAGTTCTGATTCGCCTGTACGCTAAAAACGCCGCTTAGAAGGCCTGAGAAGGCTGGATGGCGGCGTTTTGCTTTTTTCTGTCTATATACTCTAAATATTCGAGTTGCAGGAAGGCGGCGACGCAGGGCATCCCCGGGAGCGTACACCCGTGCGTGACAGGGGTGAACGAGGAGAGCCAACGTACATGCAACTTGAAATATGACGAGTAAAATTCTTCTGGATGTCTGATGAAGCAATTAACCATCCTGGGATCAACCGGTTCCATTGGTTGCAGTACGCTGGATGTAGTACGCCATAACCCGGAAAAATTTCGCGTTGCTGCGTTGGTGGCGGGTAAAAATGTCGTCCGTATGGTTGAGCAATGTCTGGAATTTTCTCCTCGCTATGCGGTAATGGACGATGAAAAAAGCGCTGCGTTGGTAAAAGCAGCTCTGCTGGAGCAGGGCAGTCGTACTGAGGTTATGAGCGGGCAGCAGGCTGCCTGTGATATGGCTGCGCTGGATGATGTTGATCAGGTTATGGCGGCGATTGTCGGCGCGGCGGGCTTGCTACCGACGCTGGCGGCAATCCGCGCGGGCAAAAGCATTTTGCTGGCGAATAAAGAGTCTCTGGTGACCTGCGGGCGTCTGTTTATGGACGACGTGCAACGCCACAAAGCACAGCTTTTGCCGGTAGATAGCGAACATAACGCGATTTTTCAGAGTTTACCGCAACCTATCCAACACAATCTGGGATACGCTGACCTTGAGCAAAATGGCGTCATATCAGTTTTGCTTACCGGGTCTGGTGGCCCTTTCCGTGAAACGGCATTGCGCGATCTGGTTTCTATGACCCCCGATCAGGCATGTCGTCATCCGAATTGGTCGATGGGACGAAAAATCTCTGTCGATTCAGCCACCATGATGAATAAAGGTCTGGAATACATTGAAGCGCGTTGGTTATTTAATGCCAATGCAAGCCAGATGGAAGTGCTGATTCACCCGCAGTCGGTTATTCATTCGATGGTGCGTTATCAGGATGGTAGCGTTCTGGCGCAGTTGGGGGAACCTGATATGCGTACACCTATTGCTCATACGATGGCATGGCCAGAACGAGTGACGTCCGGCGTTAAGCCTGTCGACTTTTGCAAGCTCAGTGCGTTGACGTTTTCCGCACCTGATTACCAGCGTTATCCATGCCTGAAACTGGCGATGGACGCGTTTGAGCAAGGGCAGGCGGCGACGACCGCTTTGAACGCAGCGAATGAAATTACCGTTGCCGCATTCCTGGCGCAGCAGATCCGATTTACCGATATTGCTGACCTGAATTTATCCGTACTGGATAAGATGGATTTGCAGGAGCCACAGAGCGTTGATGACGTGCTGAAGGTTGATGCTATCGCGCGGGAAGTCGCCAGAAAAGAAGTGATGCGACGCTCAAGCTGATGATAATCCCTCCTCGGAGAATCGCGCTATTTGTTAGCGTTGGGCTTCAGTGATATAGTCTGCGCCACTCGATCGCGGGTATTTGTTTTTTTTCGGTCGGGTAAGCCGTGGTTTGACACGGCTTTTTTGTGGATGCACAAAATCATTCAGGTTGCATCAAGGTGGCAAGTGGATGAGTCCCCTGGAGCATACAAAGAGTATGTGACTTGGGCGAAGATCACAGCCAACGAAGGAGCAGCCTGAAGGATGAAGCGCAAAAGGCTTCAGTATTCCTGAGTACCGTATAATCCTTTCAGGGACTAAAAACGCGTTATGTTGTCTGCAACTAAACCATTAAGCGAAAATTTGCCAGCACATGGTTGTCGCCATGTAGCAATTATCATGGATGGCAATGGCCGCTGGGCGAAAAAGCAAGGGAAGATTCGCGCCTTTGGACATAAGGCCGGAGCAAAGTCCGTCCGCCGGGCTGTCTCTTTTGCTGCCAATAACGGTATTGATGCGTTAACGCTGTATGCCTTTAGCAGTGAGAACTGGAACCGACCTGCGCAGGAAGTGAGCGCGTTAATGGAGCTGTTTGTGTGGGCGCTTGATAGCGAAGTGAAAAACCTGCACCGCCATAACGTACGTCTGCGTATTATCGGGGATATCAGTCGATTTAACTCACGTTTGCAAGAACGGATTCGCAAATCAGAAGCGATTACCGCCCAGAATACCGGGTTGACGCTAAATATTGCAGCGAATTACGGTGGACGGTGGGATATAGTCCAGGGAGTCAGACAACTGGCACAACAGGTGCAGGACGGTCTGCTGCGTCCAGAGCAAATCGATGAAGAGATGCTGGGGCAGCAAATTTGTATGCATGAACTGGCTCCTGTGGATTTAGTGATAAGGACTGGGGGAGAGCATCGAATTAGTAATTTTCTGTTGTGGCAAATTGCCTATGCCGAACTTTACTTTACGGATGTTCTCTGGCCCGATTTCGATGAACAAGACTTTGAAGGTGCGCTGCATGCCTTTGCTAATCGTGAGCGTCGTTTCGGCGGCACCGAGCCCGGTGATGAAAAAGCCTGATGGGGGTCGCTTTTGCTGAAGTATCGCCTGATTTCTGCTTTTGTTTTAATACCCGTTGTCATCGCGGCGCTGTTTTTGCTGCCGCCGGTGGGGTTCGCCATTGTTACGCTGGCCGTCTGTATGCTGGCCGCCTGGGAATGGGGACAGTTAAGCGGTTTTACCACGCGTACGCAGCGAGTCTGGCTGGCTGTTTTGTGCGGGCTACTGCTGGCACTGATGCTATTTTTGTTGCCGGAATACCATCGCAATATTCATCAGCCGCTGGTTGAAGTATCGCTGTGGGCGTCGCTGGGCTGGTGGGTCGTGGCGCTGTTACTGGTGCTGTTTTATCCCGGCTCTGCGTCGGTCTGGCGTAATTCCAAAACATTACGCATAATTTTCGGCGTGTTAACCATAGTCCCTTTCTTTTGGGGAATGCTGGCGCTACGTGCATGGCACTATGATGAGAATCATTATAGTGGCGCGCTATGGCTGCTGTATGTCATGATCCTCGTCTGGGGAGCGGACTCGGGTGCCTATATGTTTGGTAAGCTGTTTGGCAAACATAAGCTGGCGCCGAAGGTTTCTCCTGGTAAAACCTGGCAGGGTTTTATTGGCGGACTCGCCACTGCGGCCGTGATCTCATGGGGTTATGGCATGTGGGCGAATCTTGAGGTTGCGCCTGTCACCTTGCTTATTTGCTCCATCGTTGCAGCCCTGGCCTCCGTGCTGGGTGACCTGACCGAGAGTATGTTTAAGCGTGAAGCAGGTATTAAGGACAGTGGTCACTTAATACCAGGACACGGCGGTATTTTGGATCGTATTGATAGCCTGACGGCTGCGGTACCGGTCTTTGCCTGCCTGTTGTTACTGGTATTCAGGACGCTCTAACGGATGGTCTTATGCTGAGTATTCTCTGGAATCTGGCTGCATTCATCGTTGCACTTGGTGTGCTTATCACCGTGCATGAATTTGGTCATTTCTGGGTTGCACGGCGCTGCGGAGTCCGCGTCGAACGCTTTTCCATTGGCTTTGGAAAAGCGCTTTGGCGGCGTACCGATAAATCAGGTACGGAATACGTCATCGCTTTGATTCCCCTCGGTGGTTACGTCAAGATGCTGGATGAGCGTGCTGAACCGGTCGCACCGGAGCTGCGCCATTACGCTTTCAACAATAAAACGGTTGGACAACGCGCAGCCATCATTGCCGCAGGTCCGATTGCCAACTTCCTTTTTGCTATTTTCGCGTATTGGCTGGTGTTTATCATCGGTGTCCCTGGTGTTCGTCCGGTTGTTGGTGAAATAACACCCAACTCGATTGCCGCACAGGCGCAAATTCAGCCGGGTACGGAACTAAAAGCGGTTGATGGTATCGAAACCCCTGATTGGGATGCCGTGCGATTACAACTGGTATCCAAAATTGGCGATGAACATACGACTCTCAGCGTGGCGCAGTTTGGCAGCAACCAGCGGCAGGACAAAACGCTGGATTTACGCCATTGGGCATTTGAGCCAGACAAAGAGGATCCTGTTTCCAGTTTAGGGATTCGCCCACGCGGTCCGCAGATTGAATCGGTACTGTCAGAAGTGCAGGTAAACTCCGCTGCAAGTAAGGCGGGTTTGCAAGCTGGCGACAGGATCGTTAAAGTCAATGGTCAGCCGCTGACGCAATGGATGACGTTCGTGACGCTGGTGCGCGATAATCCGGATAAGCCGTTAGCGCTAGATATTGAAAGACAAGGAAGTTCCTTGTCTTTAACGTTAACCCCAGATTCAAAACAGGTTAACGGGAAGGCAGAGGGTTTTGCGGGCGTGGTGCCTAAAGTTATTCCTCTGCCTGATGAGTATAAGACTGTACGCCAGTATGGGCCATTCAGCGCCATCCTCGAAGCCTCGGATAAAACGTGGCAGTTGATGAAGCTGACGGTCAGTATGCTGGGAAAATTGATTACCGGTGATGTAAAACTGAACAACCTCAGTGGGCCGATTTCTATCGCCCAGGGGGCTGGGATGTCAGCGGAGTTCGGGGTTATTTATTACCTGATGTTCCTTGCGCTTATCAGCGTGAACTTAGGGATAATCAACCTGTTTCCGTTGCCCGTTCTTGACGGGGGGCATCTGCTGTTCCTGGCGATTGAAAAGCTGAAGGGCGGTCCGGTATCCGAGCGGGTTCAAGACTTTAGTTATCGCATTGGCTCTATCTTGCTGGTGTTGTTAATGGGGCTTGCACTTTTCAATGATTTCTCTCGGTTGTAAGAGAGTGTTAGGAAGAACGCATAATAACGATGGCGATGAAAAAGTTGCTCATAGCGTCGCTGCTGTTTAGCAGCGCCACCGTATACGGTGCTGAAGGGTTCGTAGTGAAGGACATTCATTTCGAAGGCCTACAGCGAGTCGCCGTTGGTGCGGCTCTCCTCAGTATGCCGGTGCGCACAGGCGACACGGTTAATGATGAAGACATCAGTAATACCATTCGTGCTCTGTTCGCCACCGGTAACTTTGAGGATGTCCGCGTCCTGCGCGATGGTGATACCCTTCTGGTTCAGGTAAAAGAACGTCCGACGATTGCCAGCATCACTTTCTCCGGTAACAAATCGGTGAAAGATGACATGCTCAAGCAAAACCTCGAGGCTTCTGGTGTGCGTGTTGGCGAGTCTCTGGATCGCACCACGCTAGCCGATATCGAAAAAGGGCTGGAAGATTTCTACTATAGCGTCGGTAAGTACAGCGCCAGTGTGAAAGCGGTGGTAACGCCGTTGCCGCGTAACCGCGTTGACCTCAAGCTGGTCTTCCAGGAAGGCGTTTCGGCGAAGATCCAACAGATCAATATCGTCGGCAACCATGCTTTCTCGACCGACGAACTGATCTCTCACTTCCAACTGCGTGATGAAGTGCCGTGGTGGAACGTGGTGGGCGATCGTAAATACCAGAAACAGAAACTGGCGGGCGATCTTGAAACCTTGCGCAGCTACTATCTGGATCGCGGTTATGCTCGCTTCAATATCGATTCCACCCAGGTTAGCCTGACGCCGGATAAAAAAGGTATCTACATTACCGTTAACATCACTGAAGGCGATCAATACAAGCTTTCAGGGGTACAGGTGAGCGGTAATCTGGCTGGGCACTCCGCCGAAATTGAGACCCTGACCAAAATCGAGCCAGGCGAACTCTATAACGGCACCAAAGTGACCAAAATGGAAGATGATATCAAGAAGCTTCTGGGTCGCTATGGCTATGCCTATCCGCGCGTACAGTCGCAACCTGAAATCAACGACGCCGACAAAACCGTTAAATTACGCGTAAACGTGGATGCAGGTAACCGTTTCTACGTGCGTAAGATTCGTTTTGAAGGTAACGACACCTCTAAAGATTCCGTTCTGCGTCGCGAAATGCGCCAGATGGAAGGTGCCTGGTTGGGTAGCGATCTGGTCGATCAGGGTAAAGAGCGTCTGAACCGTCTGGGTTACTTTGAAACTGTCGATACCGATACTCAGCGTGTACCGGGTAGCCCGGATCAGGTTGATGTGGTCTATAAGGTCAAAGAGCGTAACACCGGTAGCTTTAACTTCGGCGTTGGTTACGGTACTGAAAGCGGCGTGAGCTTCCAGGCTGGCGTTCAGCAAGATAACTGGTTAGGTACCGGTTATTCAGTCGGCATCAACGGCACCAAAAACGACTATCAGACCTATACTGAGTTGTCTGTCACCAACCCATATTTCACCGTTGATGGGGTGAGCCTTGGTGGTCGCGTTTTCTACAATGACTTTAAAGCGGATGATGCAGACCTGTCCGACTATACCAACAAAAGTTATGGTACTGACGCAACGCTCGGCTTCCCGATCAACGAATACAACACCTTGCGTGCGGGTGTGGGTTATGTGCATAACTCCTTGTCTAACATGGATCCACAGGTTGCAATGCAACGTTATCTGGTTTCAATGGGTAAGGATCCTGACGCTGATAGCTTTAAATCAGACGATTTCACCTTCAACTATGGGTGGACATATAACAAGCTGGACCGTGGGTACTTCCCAACGGAAGGTACGCGTGTCAACCTGAACGGTAAAGTAACCATTCCGGGTTCTGACAACGAATACTACAAAGCGACGTTGGATACCGCGACCTATGTGCCGATCGATGACGATCACAAATGGGTTGTTCTGGGTCGCACGAAGTGGGGCTATGGTGACGGCATCGGCAGCAAAGAGATGCCGTTCTACGAGAACTTCTATGCCGGTGGTTCCAGCACCGTGCGTGGTTTCCAGTCCAACACCATCGGTCCAAAGGCTGTCTATTTACCGGCTAATCGTTATAACAACGATAGCGATTACGATAACGAATGTGACGCCACCAATACTTCACCGTGTAAATCGGATGATGCGGTAGGCGGTAACGCCATGGCTGTCGCCAGCCTGGAATTTATTACCCCGACGCCGTTTATCAGCGACAAGTATGCCAACTCGGTCCGTACCTCATTCTTCTGGGATATGGGTACCGTTTGGGATACGAACTGGGATTCAGCTAAGTACTCTGGTTATCCGGACTACAGCGATCCGAACAATATCCGTATGTCAGCGGGTATCGCTTTACAATGGATGTCCCCATTGGGGCCGTTGGTTTTCTCCTACGCCCAGCCGTTCAAGAAGTACGATGGAGACAAAGCGGAACAGTTCCAGTTTAACATTGGTAAAACCTGGTAATTGTTCTTCGCAAAGGAATGTAGTGGTAGTGTAGCGATGACTTTAGGCGATCTTGCATGGGATCGCCTGGCCACGCAAAGAACTGTACCTTCGGGTGCAAATGGGATGGTAAGGAGTTAATTGTGAAAAAGTGGTTATTAGCTGCAGGTCTCGGTTTAGCGATGGCAACGTCCGCACAGGCTGCTGACAAAATTGCAATCGTCAACATGGGTAGCTTGTTCCAACAGGTTGCACAGAAGACGGGCGTTTCTGCTACGCTGGAAAACGAGTTCAAAGGCCGTGCCAGCGAACTGCAGCGTATGGAATCTGATCTGCAATCTAAAATGCAGCGTCTGCAATCCATGAAAGCGGGTAGCGATCGTACTAAGCTGGAAAAAGACGTCATGGCTCAGCGTCAGACTTTCTCTCAGAAAGCTCAGGCTTTTGAGCAGGATCGTGCGCGTCGTTCCAACGAAGAACGTGGCAAACTGGTTACTCGTATCCAGACAGCTGTGAAATCTGTTGCTAACAGTCAGAGCATCGATCTGGTTGTTGACGCAAACACCGTTGCATACAACAGCAGCGATGTAAAAGACATCACCGCTGACGTACTGAAACAGGTTAAATAAGTAATGCCTTCAATTCGACTGGCTGATTTAGCAGAGCAGTTGGATGCAGAATTACACGGTGATGGCGATATCGTCATCACCGGCGTAGCGTCCATGCAATCTGCGCAAACTGGCAATATCACGTTCATGGTGAATCCTAAGTACCGTGAACACTTAGGCACATGCCAGGCTTCTGCCGTTGTGATGACGCAGGACGATCTTCCTTTTGCTAAGAGTGCAGCGCTGGTAGTGAAGAATCCCTACCTGACCTATGCACGTATGGCGCAAATCTTAGATACCACGCCGCAGCCCGCACAAAACATTGCACCGAGTGCAGTGATCGATGCGACGGCGAAGCTAGGTAATAATGTTTCTGTGGGCGCAAATGCGGTCATTGAGTCTGGCGTAGAACTGGGCGATAACGTCGTTATCGGCGCAGGCTGCTTCGTCGGAAAAAATACTAAAATCGGCGCAGGTTCACGCTTGTGGGCGAATGTGACGATTTACCACGACATTCAGATCGGTGAGAATTGCCTGATCCAGTCCAGCACTGTCGTCGGATCTGATGGATTTGGTTACGCGAACGATCGCGGTAACTGGGTGAAGATCCCGCAGCTTGGTCGCGTGATTATTGGCGATCGCGTCGAGATCGGCGCTTGTACCACCATTGACCGTGGTGCGCTGGACGATACTGTGATCGGTAATGGTGTTATCATTGATAACCAGTGCCAGATTGCGCATAACGTTGTGATTGGCGACAATACGGCGGTAGCCGGTGGCGTCATTATGGCGGGTAGCCTGAAGATTGGCCGTTACTGCATGATTGGCGGCGCCAGCGTGATCAATGGGCATATGGAAATATGCGATAAAGTCACGGTTACTGGCATGGGTATGGTGATGCGTCCTATCACCGAATCTGGCGTCTATTCCTCAGGCATTCCGCTACAGCCCAATAAGGTATGGCGTAAAACAGCTGCACTGGTGATGAATATTGATGATATGAGCAAGCGTCTCAAAGCGATTGAGCGCAAGGTTAATCAACAAGACTAAAGCACCGTTTTTGCATGTCTGACTTTTCGGCCTGTCCCATTCATACGATTGCGACAGGCCGTGTTATTATTGCCTTTTAGTATATTTTGACAGGAAGAGTATTTTGACTACTAACACTCATACTCTGCATATTGAAGAGATTTTAGAACTTCTGCCGCACCGTTTTCCGTTTCTGCTGGTTGACCGCGTGCTGGATTTTGAAGAAGGTCGTTTTCTGCGCGCAGTGAAAAATGTATCTGTTAACGAGCCTTTCTTCCAGGGCCACTTCCCGGGTAAACCTATTTTCCCAGGCGTACTGATTCTGGAAGCAATGGCGCAGGCCACCGGTATCCTTGCGTTTAAAAGCGTAGGGAAACTGGAACCAGGTGAACTGTACTATTTTGCGGGTATTGACGAAGCGCGCTTTAAGCGTCCTGTCGTGCCAGGCGATCAGATGATCATGGAAGTGACTTTCGAGAAAACGCGCCGCGGCCTGACCCGTTTTAAAGGGGTTGCGCTGGTCGACGGTAAAGTTGTGTGCGAAGCAACGATGATGTGTGCCCGTAGCCGGGAGGCCTGATACGTGATTGATAAATCCGCCTTTATTCACCCAACTGCCATTGTGGAAGAAGGCGCCAGCATTGGCGCTAACGCTCACATTGGCCCATTTTGTATTGTTGGACCCCATGTTGAAATTGGTGAGGGTACCGTACTGAAGTCTCACGTTGTCGTGAATGGCCATACAAAAATTGGTCGCGATAACGAGATCTATCAGTTTGCCTCCATCGGTGAAGTTAACCAGGATCTGAAATATGCTGGTGAACCGACCCGCGTGGAAATTGGCGATCGCAACCGCATCCGCGAAAGCGTCACCATTCATCGTGGCACAGTGCAGGGCGGTGGAGTGACGAAGGTGGGCAGCGATAACTTACTGATGATTAATGCGCACGTCGCGCATGATTGTACGGTAGGCAACCGCTGTATTCTGGCGAATAACGCCACGCTTGCCGGGCATGTGTCGCTGGATGATTTTGTTATCATCGGCGGCATGACTGCGGTGCATCAGTTCTGCATCATCGGCGCGCATGTGATGGTTGGCGGCTGTTCTGGCGTTGCTCAGGACGTGCCTCCGTACGTTATCGCCCAGGGCAACCACGCAACGCCATTTGGCGTCAATATCGAAGGTCTGAAGCGTCGTGGATTCACCCGCGAAGCGATTACCGCGATTCGTAATGCCTACAAAGCGTTGTACCGTAGCGGTAAAACGCTGGAAGAAGTGAAACCGGAAATCGCGGAACTGGCGAAACAGTACCCTGAAGTTCAGGCTTTCAGCGACTTCTTTGAGCGCTCAACGCGTGGTCTGATTCGTTAATGACTGAGCAGCGTCCTTTAACGATTGCCCTCGTCGCCGGAGAAACCTCCGGCGATATTCTTGGTGCAGGGTTAATTCGTGCACTCAAGGCTCGCGTTCCCAATGCGCGTTTTGTTGGCGTGGCGGGTCCGCTGATGCAGGCCGAAGGCTGTGAAGCCTGGTACGAAATGGAAGAGCTGGCGGTAATGGGCATTGTTGAAGTGCTCGGACGCCTGCGCCGTTTACTGCATATTCGCGCCGATCTCACTCGCCGATTCACCGACTTAAAGCCGGATGTTTTCGTCGGTATTGATGCGCCTGATTTCAATATTACCCTCGAAGGGAATTTGAAAAAGCAGGGCATTAAAACCATTCATTACGTCAGCCCCTCTGTGTGGGCCTGGCGACAGAAACGCGTTTTCAAAATAGGCAGATCCACCAATATGGTGCTGGCCTTTCTGCCTTTCGAAAAAGCGTTTTATGACAAATTTAACGTCCCGTGCCGCTTTATCGGTCATACCATGGCAGATGCCATGCCGTTGGACCCGGATAAAAACGCGGCTCGCGATGTTCTGGGTATTCCCCATGACGTTCACTGCCTGGCGCTATTGCCAGGAAGCCGTGGCGCAGAAGTGGAGATGCTCAGCGCCGATTTTCTGAAAACGGCGCAGTTGTTACGCCAGCATTATCCAGATCTCGAAGTGGTAGTGCCGTTGGTGAATGCCAAACGTCGCGAGCAGTTTGAGCGCATTAAAGCTGAAGTTGCACCGGAGCTTTCCGTACATCTGCTTAATGGGATGGGACGTGAAGCGATGGTTGCCAGCGATGCCGCACTTCTGGCTTCCGGCACTGCTGCGCTGGAATGTATGCTGGCAAAATGCCCGATGGTGGTTGGCTATCGTATGAAACCTTTCACCTTTTGGCTGGCAAAGCGTCTGGTGAAGACCGATTACGTTTCGCTACCTAACCTGCTGGCGGGAAGAGAACTGGTTAAAGAGCTGTTGCAGGAAGAGTGCGAACCGCAGGCGCTGTCGCAAGCGCTGTTGCCGTTGCTGGCGAATGGCAAAACCAGCCATGCAATGCACGACACATTCCGTGAACTGCATCAGCAGATCCGTTGCAACGCTGATGAGCAGGCGGCGGATGCGGTCCTGGAGTTAGCGCAATGATTGAATTTGTATATCCGCATACGCATTTAGTGGCGGGTGTAGATGAAGTTGGACGTGGTCCTTTAGTCGGCGCGGTCGTCACTGCCGCCGTCATTCTGGATCCGGCTCGCCCTATTATCGGTCTTAACGACTCAAAAAAACTGTCGGAAAAACGTCGCCTGGCGCTATTCGATGAGATTAAAGAAAAAGCGTTAAGCTGGAGCCTGGGGCGTGCTGAACCACATGAAATCGACGAGTTGAATATTTTACATGCCACCATGTTGGCCATGCAGCGTGCGGTTGCGGGTCTACATATAGCGCCGGAATACGTACTGATCGACGGCAATCGTTGCCCGGCATTACCGGTGCCATCGATGGCGGTGGTAAAAGGTGATAGCCGTGTGGCGGAGATTAGCGCGGCGTCGATACTGGCAAAAGTTACTCGTGATGCTGAAATGGCGGCCCTGGATACGGTGTTCCCGCAGTATGGCTTTGCACAGCACAAAGGCTATCCAACCGCTTTTCATCTGGAAAAGTTGGCAATGCATGGCGCAACAGAGCACCATCGCCGTAGTTTTGGCCCCGTCAAACGCGCACTGGGACTCACGTCCTGATTCTTGTGTCGAAGGAATCTGAAGATGTCTGAACCTCGTTTCGTCCACCTGCGGGTGCACAGCGACTACTCCATGATCGATGGGCTGGCGAAAACCGGGCCGCTGGTGAAAAAGGCGGCCGCGTTAGGCATGCCTGCGCTGGCGATCACCGATTTTACCAACCTGTGTGGTCTGGTGAAGTTTTACGGAGCGGGTCACGGTGCGGGTATCAAGCCGATAGTTGGCGCAGATTTTCATGTCCGTAGCGAGCTGCTGGGCGATGAACTCACGCAGCTCACCGTGCTGGCCGCAAACAATACTGGCTATCAGAACCTGACGTTGTTGATATCGAAAGCCTATCAGCGTGGTTATGGCGCAGAAGGGCCGGTCATCGACCGGGATTGGCTGGCCGAGTTAAAAGAAGGTTTGATTTTGCTCTCCGGCGGCCGCATGGGCGACGTTGGGCGCAGCCTGCTGCGCGGTAATAGCGCACTGGTTGATGAGTGCGTAGCGTTTTACGAAGAACATTTTCCAAATTGCTATTTCCTCGAGCTTATCCGTACCGGCAGGCAAGATGAAGAAAATTATCTGCATGCAGCGGTAGAACTGGCGGAAAGGCGTGGTCTTCCGGTGGTGGCGACCAACGATGTTCGTTTCCTTGAAACCGGTGATTTTGACGCGCATGAAATCCGCGTGGCAATCCACGACGGGTTCACCCTTGACGACCCGAAACGCCCGCGTAATTATTCGCCGCAGCAGTACATGCGTAGCGAAGATGAGATGTGCGAGCTGTTTTCCGATATTCCGGAAGCGCTGCAAAACACCGTTGAGATAGCTAAGCGCTGTAACGTGACGGTACGTCTGGGTGAGTATTTCCTGCCACAGTTCCCGACCGGTGATATGACCACCGAGGATTTCCTCGTGGCGAAATCGCGCGAAGGTCTGGAAGAGCGTCTGGCGTTTTTGTTCCCGGACCCTGAAGTTCGCGCCCAGAAGCGCCCGCCTTATGACGAACGTCTGGAAGTTGAACTTAAAGTTATCAACCAGATGGGATTTCCTGGCTACTTCCTGATCGTGATGGAATTTATCCAGTGGTCGAAAGATAACGGCGTACCGGTAGGCCCGGGACGTGGTTCCGGTGCCGGCTCGCTTGTTGCCTATGCGCTGAAAATTACCGACCTGGATCCGCTGGAATTTGACCTGCTGTTCGAACGATTCCTGAACCCGGAACGTGTCTCAATGCCCGACTTCGACGTTGACTTCTGTATGGAGAAACGCGACCGGGTAATTGAACACGTGGCGGAAATGTACGGTCGTGATGCGGTTTCGCAGATTATTACCTTCGGTACGATGGCGGCCAAAGCGGTTATCCGCGACGTGGGGCGCGTGCTGGGACACCCGTACGGCTTCGTGGACCGTATTTCGAAACTGGTGCCGCCCGATCCGGGCATGACGCTGGCAAAAGCCTTTGAAGCCGAACCCCAACTGCCGGAAATCTATGAGGCAGATGAAGAGGTTAAAGCGCTGATCGATATGGCGCGTAAGCTGGAAGGTGTCACGCGTAACGCCGGTAAACACGCCGGTGGTGTAGTTATCGCGCCGACCAAAATTACCGATTTTGCGCCGCTGTACTGCGATGAACAGGGGCTGCACCCGGTTACTCAGTTTGATAAGAACGACGTGGAATATGCCGGCCTTGTGAAGTTCGACTTCCTCGGCCTGCGTACGCTCACCATCATCAACTGGGCGCTGGAAATGATTAACGCGCGCCGTGAAAAGAACGGCGAGCCGCCGCTGGATATCGCCGCTATCCCGCTGGATGACAAGAAAAGCTTCGACATGCTGCAACGCTCGGAGACCACGGCGGTCTTCCAGCTTGAATCCCGCGGCATGAAAGATCTTATCAAACGTCTGCAGCCTGACTGCTTCGAAGATATGATCGCCCTGGTGGCCCTGTTCCGTCCTGGTCCGCTACAGTCGGGGATGGTAGATAACTTTATCGACCGTAAGCATGGTCGCGAAGAGATTTCCTACCCGGACGTACAATGGCAGCATGAGTGTCTGAAACCGGTACTGGAGCCGACCTACGGCATTATCCTGTATCAGGAACAGGTTATGCAAATTGCCCAGGAGCTGTCCGGATATACCCTTGGCGGTGCGGACATGTTGCGTCGTGCGATGGGTAAGAAAAAGCCGGAAGAGATGGCTAAGCAGCGCGGCACCTTTGAAGAAGGGGCGAAAAAGCGCGGCGTCGACGGCGAACTGGCGATGAAAATCTTTGACCTGGTGGAGAAATTCGCCGGTTACGGATTTAACAAATCGCACTCCGCTGCCTATGCGCTGGTCTCTTACCAGACGCTATGGCTGAAGGCGCATTACCCCGCCGAGTTTATGGCGGCGGTAATGACCGCCGATATGGATAACACCGAGAAAGTGGTCGGGCTGGTGGATGAATGCTGGCGTATGGGGCTCAAAATCCTGCCGCCGGATATCAACTCCGGGCTTTATCATTTTCACGTGAATGATGATGGCGAAATTGTCTATGGCATCGGCGCGATAAAAGGCGTGGGTGAAGGGCCAATTGAAGCTATTATTGAGGCGCGCAACGAAGGCGGTTACTTCCGCGAGCTGTTTGATCTCTGTGCGCGCACGGACATCAAAAAACTCAACCGCCGGGTGCTGGAAAAGTTAATCATGTCCGGGGCGTTTGACCGCCTTGGTCCGCATCGTGCGGCGCTGATGAATTCGCTCAACGATGCGCTAAAAGCCGCCGATCAGCATGCGAAAGCCGAGGCAACGGGTCAGGCGGACATGTTTGGCGTGCTGGCTGAAGAGCCGGAACAAATTGAACAGTCTTATGCTAACTGTACACCGTGGCCGGAGCAGGTGGTATTAGAAGGGGAACGTGAAACGTTAGGGCTTTACCTGACGGGACACCCCATCAACCAGTATTTAAAAGAAATTGAGCGCTATGTTGGAGGCCACAGGCTGAAAGACATGCATCCGACAGAACGTGGTAAAGTCACCACGGCTGCGGGGCTCGTCATTGCTGCGCGGGTAATGGTCACCAAGCGCGGCAATCGTATCGGCATCTGTACCCTGGATGACCGTTCCGGGCGTCTGGAAGTTATGTTGTTTACCGATGCTCTGGATAAATACCAGCAATTGCTGGAAAAAGACCGCATACTTATCGTCAGCGGACAGGTCAGCTTTGATGACTTCAGCGGCGGGCTTAAAATGATGGCCCGTGAAGTCATGGATATTGACGAAGCCCGGGAAAAATATGCTCGCGGGCTTGCTATCTCGCTGACGGACAGGCAAATTGATGACCAGCTTTTAAACCGACTCCGTCAGTCTCTGGAACCCCACCGCTCGGGGACAATTCCAGTACATCTCTACTATCAGAGGGCGGATGCACGTGCGCGATTGCGTTTTGGCGCAACGTGGCGTGTCTCTCCGAGCGATCGTTTGCTAAACGATCTCCGTGGCCTTATTGGTTCGGAGCAGGTGGAACTGGAGTTTGACTAATACAGGAATACTATGAGTCTGAATTTCCTTGATTTTGAACAGCCGATTGCAGAGCTGGAAGCAAAAATCGATTCTCTGACTGCGGTTAGCCGTCAGGATGAGAAACTGGATATTAACATCGATGAAGAAGTGCATCGCCTGCGTGAAAAAAGCGTAGAGCTGACGCGTAAAATCTTCGCCGATCTTGGCGCATGGCAGGTAGCCCAGCTGGCGCGCCATCCACAGCGTCCGTACACCCTGGATTATGTCCGCCTGGCATTTGATGAATTTGATGAGCTGGCGGGCGATCGTGCCTATGCGGATGATAAAGCTATTGTCGGCGGCATCGCGCGTCTGGATGGCCGTCCGGTAATGATCATTGGTCATCAGAAAGGCCGTGAGACCAAAGAAAAAATTCGTCGTAATTTCGGCATGCCGGCACCGGAAGGCTATCGCAAAGCGCTGCGTCTGATGGAAATGGCCGAGCGTTTCAATATGCCGATCATTACTTTCATCGACACCCCTGGGGCTTATCCGGGCGTGGGCGCGGAAGAACGTGGTCAGTCTGAAGCGATTGCGCGCAACCTGCGTGAAATGTCGCGTCTGAGCGTACCGGTAATCTGCACCGTTATTGGTGAAGGTGGTTCCGGCGGCGCGCTGGCGATCGGCGTAGGCGATAAAGTGAATATGCTGCAATACAGCACCTATTCCGTTATCTCCCCGGAAGGTTGTGCCTCCATTCTGTGGAAAAGCGCCGACAAAGCGCCGCTGGCCGCAGAAGCGATGGGGATTATCGCGCCGCGTCTGAAAGAGCTGAAGCTTATCGACTCTATCATCCCGGAACCGCTGGGCGGCGCGCACCGCAACCCGGAAGTGATGGCTGCGTCCCTGAAAGCACAACTGCTGGCCGATCTCGCCGACCTCGACGTGTTAAGCAAAGATGATTTGAAAAACCGTCGTTACCAGCGTCTGATGAGCTACGGTTACGCGTAAACTGCATTAATTCTGAAAAGGGCCACAACGCTGTGGCCCTTTTTTTTACCTGTGGTTTCACCAGGCTATGATTAACTAAGGTTTTTCCAGGAGGATCGCATGAATATCATTGCCGTCATGGGACCGCATGGCGTCTTTTATAAAGATGAGCCCATCAAGGAACTTGAGCGTGCGCTGCAACAGCAGGGGTTTCAGATTATCTGGCCGCAGAATAGCGTCGACCTGCTTAAGTTTATCGAACATAACCCACGAATTTGCGGTGTCATTTTTGACTGGGATGAATACAGTCTGGATCTGTGCAGTGACATCAACCAGCTCAACGAGTATCTCCCGCTCTACGCCTTTATTAATACCCATTCGACGATGGATGTCAGCGCGCACGACCTGCGCATGGCGCTGTGGTTTTTTGAGTATGCGCTGGGCCAGTCTGAAGATATTGCAACCCGCATCCGTCAGTACACCAGCGAATACCTCGATAACATCACGCCTCCTTTCACCAAGGCGCTGTTTACCTATGTGAAGGAAGGAAAGTACACCTTCTGCACGCCCGGACATATGGCGGGAACGGCGTATCAGAAAAGCCCGGTCGGCTGCCTGTTCTATGATTTCTTTGGCGGCAATACGCTGAAGGCCGACGTGTCTATTTCCGTGACTGAACTCGGATCGCTGCTGGATCATACCGGCCCGCATCTGGAAGCGGAGGAGTATATCGCGCGCACCTTTGGCGCCGAGCAGAGCTATATGGTGACCAACGGCACCTCGACGTCGAACAAGATTGTCGGCATGTATGCCGCGCCTTCAGGCAGTACGCTACTGATTGATCGCAACTGCCATAAGTCGCTGGCACATTTGCTAATGATGAGCGATGTGGTGCCAATCTGGCTGAAGCCTACGCGCAATGCGCTGGGGATCCTCGGCGGTATACCTCGTCGGGAATTCACCCGCGCAAGCATTGAACGCAAGGTAGAAGAGACCCCTCAGGCACTATGGCCGGTACACGCGGTGATCACCAACTCCACCTATGACGGTCTGTTGTATAACACCAACTGGATCAAGCAAACCCTGGATGTGCCCTCCATTCATTTTGATTCTGCCTGGGTGCCGTATACCCATTTTCACCCGATCTATCAGGGGAAAAGTGGGATGAGCGGCGAACGGGTGCCGGGGAAAGTGATTTTTGAAACCCAGTCAACCCACAAGATGCTGGCGGCACTATCACAGGCTTCTCTGATCCACATTAAGGGCGACTACGACGAAGAGACGTTCAACGAAGCCTTTATGATGCACACTTCCACTTCCCCGAGCTACCCGATTGTCGCGTCGATAGAAACGGCGGCGGCAATGCTGCGTGGCAATTCAGGCAAGCGGTTAATCAATCGTTCGGTGGAGCGGGCGCTGCATTTCCGTAAAGAAGTGCAGCGGCTACGCGAAGAGTCGGATGGCTGGTTCTTTGATATCTGGCAGCCGGAAAGGGTAGATGAGGCGGAGTGCTGGCCGGTAGCGCCTGGTGAAGACTGGCACGGATTTGTTGATGCTGACGCCGACCATATGTTCCTCGACCCGGTGAAGGTCACCATTCTTACGCCGGGAATGGATGAACAGGGAAATATGAGTGAAGAGGGGATCCCTGCGGCGCTGGTGGCGAAATTCCTTGATGAGCGCGGCGTCGTTGTCGAGAAAACGGGACCGTATAATCTGTTGTTCCTGTTCAGTATTGGCATTGATAAAACCCGGGCGATGGGGCTACTGCGCGGCCTGACGGAATTTAAACGCTCGTACGATCTGAATTTACGCGTGAAAAATATGCTGCCGGATCTGTATGCCGAGGATCCCGATTTCTATCGTAATATACGTATTCAGGATCTGGCGCAGGGGATCCATAAGCTGATCCGCCAGCACGATCTCTCCGGGCTGATGCTGCGGGCATTTGATACCTTACCGGAAATGAAAATGACCCCGCACCAGGCCTGGCAGCGGCAGATCAAAGGTGAGGTCGAAACGGTGGCGCTCGATCAACTGGTGGGGCGCATTTCTGCCAATATGATTCTGCCTTATCCTCCCGGTGTGCCGCTCTTGATGCCCGGGGAAATGATCACGGCCAAAAGTCGGGCTGTACTCGATTTTCTGCTGATGTTGTGTTCAGTGGGCCATCACTATCCTGGATTTGAAACCGATATCCATGGCGCTAAACTGGGTGAAGATGGCGTGTATCGCGTGCGAGTCCTAAAAATGGCATGACGACTTGCGTGAACCCATTACGCACGAGTAACGTGCTGGCAGAAAAACGAAAGAGGCGATGACGCTATGCTGGGATTAAAACAGGTTCACCATATTGCCATTATTGCGACGGATTACGCGGCGAGTAAGGCATTTTACTGTGATGTGCTGGGCTTTACGCTAATCAGCGAAGCCTACCGGGAAGAACGTGACTCGTGGAAGGGTGATCTGGCATTGAACGGTCAGTATGTGATTGAGCTTTTTTCTTTTCCATTTCCGCCTTGCCGTCCGAGCCGACCGGAAGCCTGCGGTTTACGACATCTGGCGTTCAGCGTAGATGACGTGGAAAAAGCGATCGCGCATCTGGAAGCTCACCACGTGAAGTGCGAATCCGTGCGTATCGATCCGTTTACCGGCAAACGCTTTACGTTTTTTAACGATCCGGACGGATTACCGCTCGAACTGTACGAGCTGTAAGTCTTATCATTGTGGCATTAGCCCGGCAATGTGCCGGGCAATGCCATTGTAAGTAACCATCATGACGACACTCACGCTGAACACTTCACTGCTAAATTCTCAATCGATTCTGGTCACCTTTAGCGGCGGGCTGGACTCCACCGTGCTGCTGCATCAGCTGGTACTGTGGCGAGCGCAAAATCCTGAGGTTGCCTTGCGTGCAATCCATATTCATCACGGATTAAGCCCGCAGGCAGACAGTTGGGTGCAACACTGTGAGTCGGTATGCGCACAGTGGCAGGTGCCGCTGGTGGTTGAACGGGTCCAACTTGAGGATGATGGTCTGGGCATCGAAGCTCAGGCGCGACGCGCGCGCTATCAGGCATTTGCGCAGACCTTACTACCGGGTGAAGTGCTGATGACCGCCCAGCATCTCGACGACCAGTGTGAAACCTTTCTACTGGCGCTTAAGCGCGGCAGTGGTCCTGCCGGGCTTTCCGCCATGGGCGAAAGCTCACCATTTGCCGGAACCCAACTGATTCGACCGCTGCTGGCGCAAACGCGAGAGGCGCTTGAAGTATGGGCGCGACAGCATGAATTATGCTGGATCGAAGATGAAAGTAATCAGGATGATGCCTACGATCGCAATTTTCTCAGATTGCGCGTTACCCCGTTGCTCCAACAACGATGGCCGCACTTCGCGCAAGCCGCAGCCCGTAGCGCCGCGCTGTGCGCCGAGCAGGAGAGTTTACTGGATGAACTGCTGGCCAATGATTTAGCCGACTGCGTGACTGCCCAAGGCACGCTGTTACTGGCACCGTTAATGATGATGAGTGGCGTGCGGCGTGCCGCTCTGCTTCGTCGCTGGCTGGCGGGGTTAAATGCGCCGATGCCTTCCCGGGACGGGCTGGAACGTATCTGGCAGGAAGTGGCGTTGGCGCGAGAAGATGCTTCCCCCTGTTTTCGTCTAGGAGAATATGAGGTCCGTCGCTATCAGTCACAGCTATGGTGGGTTAAATCGGTCGACGGGCAAAGCGAAACAGTCATCCCGTGGTCATGCCGGGAAACGCCGTTGACGCTGCCAGCCGGGTTAGGCTCGGTGCAGCTAATCTCTGCTGGCGAATTGCGCATGCCGCAAGCAGGTGAAGCCGTCAGTATTCGTTTTAAAGCGCCAGGCGTATTGCATATTGTCGGGCGTAACGGTGGACGTAAATTAAAGAAAATCTGGCAGGAGCAGGGGATCCCGCCCTGGCGACGAGATACCACGCCGTTGTTGTTTTACGGTGAAACGTTGATTGCGGCTGCGGGTGTTTTTGTGACGCGTGAGGGGGCGGCGGTAGATGAAGAAGGTATGAGTCTGATTTGGCATGCCTGATGGCGGTGCGATTATCAGGCCTGGTCATTTAGGCCTGATAAGGCGCAAGAAAAGCTAAGATTCGCTGACGACCACGGTACCGATTTGCGGGTGGCTGAAGCTGGCAATTTTATCGAGACGAAGCTCCCGGGTTTCACCTGCGACATCTGCGACCAGATACTCCACGTTTTTGCGTGAAACCAGGTCATTCGCTTTCGCCTGCAAAACTTCGCCATCTTTTAGCGCCAGCGTCAGTAACAAATGGTTCTGGCAGGCGAGTTCAAGATTGTCGTAATCATCACAATTGATGGGTTGATACGTTTCATTCATTGACATAATCGCTCACCAGTAAGTTGGCGGCAGCATAGGCCGCTTTTTCCCTGACCGACTCTGGAAGGGCGCTGTCTGCCGCCACTTCATTAAGCACCTTCAATACGCAACCCAGCGCATCCGGGATATACCCTAAGTCTCCGCTGGCGATTTCCGCGTACCGCTTGCGTATTAACTCACAATATTTTTCCACATGCCCTCCTGTCAGCACTCTGACTTAACCGTGGATGCAAGTCTAAGCCTACGAAGATAAACTCTGTTTAGCAAGGTGACTATACCATACTCATTCAAGCAATATCAGCGCCTTGATTGAGGAGCTGTTAGCAGCCTTTTGCCGCAGTTTTCGCTACAATGAGCGCCTGATTCGAAAGGAGTTCTCTCATGGCGCTTAAAGCGACAATTTATAAAGCCGTCGTCAACGTAGCGGATCTCGACCGCAACCAGTTCCTTGACGCGGCCTTGACGCTGGCGCGTCATCCCTCTGAAACCCAGGAGCGCATGATGCTGCGCCTGCTGGCCTGGATTAAATATGCCGATAAACGGTTGCAGTTCACGCGTGGCCTGAGTGCTGAAGACGAGCCTGAAGCATGGCTGCGTAACGACCATCTGGGCATCGATCTCTGGATTGAACTGGGTCTGCCGGATGAGCGTCGTATTAAAAAAGCCTGTACCCAGTCTGGTGAGGTTGCTCTGTTTACTTACAACAACCGTGCGGCCCAGATCTGGTGGCAGCAAAACCAGAACAAGTGTGCGCAGTTTAAAAATCTCACCGTGTGGTATCTGGATGATGAACAGCTGGCGCAACTGAGTGATTTTGCTGGTCGTACAATGGCGCTGCAGGCAACTATCCAGGATGGCGCTATCTGGCTGTCTGATTCTCAGAACAATCTGGAAATTCATCTGACCGCGTGGCAGCCGCGTTCATGATTGTTATCTCCCGAAACGTCTCTATCCCTGACAGTGAGCTGGAAATCACGGCGATTCGGGCACAGGGCGCGGGCGGTCAGCACGTTAACAAGACCTCCACGGCTATCCATTTGCGCTTTGACATTCGGGCCTCAGGCCTGCCAGAGTATTACAAGGAGCGTCTGCTGGCCGCCAGCCATCATCTGATTAGCAGCGATGGCGTTATTATCATAAAGGCGCAGGAATACCGTAGCCAGGAGCTAAATCGGGAAGCGGCAATCTCCCGACTGGTGGCGGTGATAAAAGAATTAACCGCGGTGCAAAAAAGCCGACAGGCAACACGTCCTACGCGCGCCTCGAAAGAGCGCAGGTTGTCATCGAAGGCGCAAAAATCCACAGTGAAAGCACTGCGTGGGAGAGTTCGTCGAACGCAAGACTGACGAGCGGGAATAAAAAATTATAAGGAATTCATAGTGAAAACAGCAATATTGTCCGTGGTCGCTGCATGCACGCTTTTTTCCTTGATCGGCTGTAACAACCGTACTGAAGTCGATGTACTACAGCCGACGCGGGCGGCTGAATTAAAACCGATGCAGCAAAGCTGGCGTGGCATTTTGCCTTGCGCGGACTGCGAAGGAATTGAAACCTCTCTGTTTCTGGAAAAAGACGGCACATGGGTGATGAACGAACGCTATCAGGGCGTGCGGGATGAACCGTCCTCCTTTGCCTCTTATGGTACATGGGCGCGCACTGCCGATAAGCTGGTGCTGACTGACAGCAAAGGTGAAAAGTCGTACTACCGGGCAAAAGGTGAAGCGCTGGAGATGCTCGATCGTGAAGGTAACCCGATTGAGTCACAGTTCAACTACACGCTTGAGCCAGTTTCCGCCAGCTTACCGGTGACGCCAATGCCGATGCGGGGGATGTACTTCTATATGGCTGACGCGGCAACCTTCACTGATTGTGCGACGGGTAAAAGAGTCTCTGTCGCGAACAATGCACAACTGGAGCGAGATTATCTGACTGCGCGTGGTGCAACGGATAAGGCAGTTCTGCTTACTGTGGAAGGGCACTTCACGATGGAAGAAAATCCTGATACAGGCACGCCAGTGAAAACCTTAAGAGCGGATAAAGAAATTAAGTTTATCCCTGGCCAGAGTTGCGATGATTAATCTGCAGCTTATAAAAACTGTCCGGCGATCGCCCGGACAGTTTTTCCTTATCGGATCAATCCAACAAAACGGCTGGTTTTGATATAAATCCCTAACTTCAGGTGGCCGATATACTGTAGCTGCGTTTCAGACTTAAACGCGGAAATGTCACCTTCGCGCATATGCATCAGGTCGGAAGGGCTAATCCAACCCGGCTGCGCCATTGTTAGCGGGTGCCCGGCTGTGGCAAACGCATCGGTTACGAATTCGGAGCAAAACCACGCCTTCTTTTCTCCTTCGCTGGTATTGTTCAACTGTGCTTTTGCCAGCCCGCTGACGCATTGCTGGCGAAAATCCTCTGAGAAAGGATTCAATGAACATATTTGCCGGGTCACCATAAACGGAATAAATTCGACGATGCCGCGGTAGTTATAGCCGCTATCTTTGATTTTATAAGCGAATGTTTTGATTTCTTCGGCCTGCTGCGGTGTGAGGTTGGGGACCCGCAGAGCAAAAAGCTTATCGCTGTGATTTTCAGCCTTTTTAAGCGAAATGATTTGTACTCCCGCCCCGGTCGCTTCGGCAACTTCATTATCGCCAAGGTAAACGGCGACATGGCTGACAGAAGAGGTGCTGAACGCGCGAATACCAAATGAGGTCACCCCAAGACTAGAGGAAAACAGCAGGTCGCCCGGCCGGAGGTCGGTATCCGTAATTTCATGCAGCGCTTGATCGGTAAATGAGCTTTGATGCTGGAGTTTTATCTCCCATTTCTTTGCCTGGGCATCAACAGCGGTTGCTGATGAATTTTGCTGACTGACGTCAATCGTGCAGGCTGAAAGCAGAAGAACGAAGGGGAGGAGCAGGCGGTAATACGCCGTTGGTTTAGCCATTTTATACAATCCATGTAAAAAAGGCCCTGATCCTCAGGGCCTTGTGCTGGTATTAGCCTTTAATAGCTTTGACCAGGTAGTCGACGATGTCGCCGGTTTTAATCAGCTCTTTCTCGCCGTTACGACGGTATTTGTATTCGATATCGTCGTTGTCGAGGTTACGGTCGCCCAGCACGATGGTATGCGGAATACCGATGAGCTCCATATCAGCAAACATCACGCCTGGACGCTCTTTACGATCGTCCATCAGCACTTCAATACCCTGCGCGCGCAGCTCCGCGTACAGCTTCTCAGCCAGCTCCTGCACACGGTAGGATTTGTGCATGTTCATCGGCAGAATAGCAACCTGGAACGGGGCAATGGCGTCTGGCCATACAATGCCGCGATCGTCGTAGTTCTGTTCAATCGCGGCAGCCACAACGCGAGTGACCCCAATACCGTAGCAGCCCATGGTCAGCGTCTGGTTACGACCATCTTCTCCCTGAACGGCGGCTTTCATCGCTTCAGAGTACTTGGTACCCAATTGGAAGATGTGGCCCACTTCGATACCGCGTTTGATCATCAGCGTACCTTTGCCATCCGGGCTTGGATCGCCGGCGACCACGTTACGAATGTCAGCCACTTCCGGGGTGGCCACGTCACGATCCCAGTTGATACCGAAATAGTGTTTACCGTCGATGTTGGCACCGGCAGCAAAATCGCTCATTACCGCAACGGTACGGTCGATAACCACCGGAATCGGCATGTTCACCGGACCCAGAGATCCAGGACCTGCTTTAACCAGCGCACGAATTTCTTCTTCGGTGGCGAAGGTCAGCGGGCTGGCAACCTGCGGCAGTTTTTCCGCCTTGACTTCGTTCAGCTCGTGATCGCCACGAACCAGCAGCGCAACCAGCGGGTAGCTGCTGCCTTCAACCGCTTTCACCAGCAGGGTTTTCACGGTTTTCTCGATAGGCAGGTTGAATTGTTCAACCAGCTCGGCGATGGTTTTAGCGTTCGGCGTATCAACCAGCGTCATTTCCTGCGTTGCAGCGGCGCGCGGTTCTTTCGGTGCAACAGCTTCGGCAAACTCGATATTTGCCGCATAGTCGGAAGAGTCAGAGAAGATCACATCGTCTTCACCGCTCTGCGCCAGCACCTGGAATTCGTGAGAGGCGCTGCCGCCGATAGAACCGGTATCCGCTTGTACCGCACGGAAATCCAGCCCCATACGGCTGAAGATTTTGCTGTACGCAGCGTACATCGCGTCGTAGGTTTCCTGCAGAGATTCCTGAGAGGTGTGGAAAGAGTAGGCATCTTTCATCAGGAATTCGCGGGAACGCATCACGCCGAAGCGCGGACGCACTTCGTCACGGAATTTAGTCTGGATCTGATAGAAGTTCAGCGGCAGCTGTTTGTAAGAGCTCAGCTCATTACGGATCAGGTCGGTGATCACTTCTTCATGCGTTGGGCCGAGTACGAACGAACGATCGCCACGGTCAGCAATACGCAGCAGTTCCGGGCCGTATTGTTCCCAACGGCCGCTCTCTTCCCACAGTTCAGAAGGCTGAACGACCGGCATCAACACCTCGATCGCACCGGCGTTGTTCATCTCTTCACGCACGATGTTTTCGACTTTTTTCAGGACGCGCACGCCGGTCGGCAGCCAGGTATATAACCCAGAGGCCAGCTTGCGGATCATCCCGGCGCGCAGCATCAGCTGGTGGCTGATGACCTCGGCGTCGGCAGGTGTCTCCTTCAGAGTGGAGAGCAGATATTGGCTAGTACGCATGTTGTTACGGTTCCAGTTGAACGATCGAACAGGCTCAAAATGAGCCTGGCACAAAACAAAAGTGGTTTAGTTTACCAGCGAGAAGGGGATGTCAAAAGAGTACGCGATGCAAATTAGCGGGCTTCCAGAGCAAAGACCTCAAATCCTGACGGTGTCACGCGCCAGCGGACGTTAAAGTCCAGCAACCAGACGGCATAGGTTTTGCCTTCTTCCTCGTTTTTACGGTAGGCAGGACGCGGATCCTGCGCCAGCACTTCGGCAATAAACTGACGAAGATGCGGGTAACGCTGTTCGAGCTTTGGTAGTTGCTCAGCGAGCTCTTCACTGAACGTCACGTCTACACTGGCCTGCGGCGCGTCCTGAGCATAGCTGGCGCGAGCATCAGGCAGCGATTCGGCAAACGGCAGATACGGTTTTATATCCACTACCGGCGTGCCATCAACAAGATCCAGCCCGCCGAGCTCAAGGATTACATGCTCTTTATGGCAACGGATGCCCCGCAGCTCAACCAACGACATGCCAACAGGGTTCGGACGAAACGTTGAACGCGTGGCAAAGACGCCCATTCTGGCATTGCCGCCAAGACGGGGAGGGCGCACGGTTGGACGCCATCCACCTTCCATTGTCTGGTGAAAAACAAAAATCACCCACAAATGGCTGAAGGCTTCCAGGCCGCGAACGGCATCGGCCTGGTTATAAGGTGCGAGCAAATGCAGTTCACCGTTGGCACTTTTCACCAGACCCGGCTGGCGTGGAACGGCGAACTTTTCTTTATAAGGTGAGCGGATAACGCCTATTTGCTCGAACTGAAAATGGCTCATTTCGCCGAAATGTTCAGTGCAGAACCGATGCAAACCGCCTGGCGATAGCAACCCGGCGTTCCGCTGGTTACTTCGCAACTGTGCAGCAATACCGCATTTGCTTTCATTTTAGATGCGTTAATCTGCATGCGTTTGCGTGCGGTTGGAATGCTCGGTGGAGAATCCTGGTTGGATGCCTGGCAGGATTCGCCGCTGACTTCGCCGAGATCGCGGAACGGTTTGCCAACTAAATCTTCAGCGTTAGTAATGATTCTTACTGGCGCCGCGCGCGGTGCTTTGGGTTTTTCCGGCTCCGCTTTAGGCGGGGTAGCGGTGCTTTGAACGGGTTCAACAGGGGATCTGCTTAACATAGAACAGCCGCTCAGCATGAGTGCTACTAAACAGATCGGTAAAGCACGCATAATATTTCCTCAATGAATGATCTAAACGTCAGATATTGAATCAGGTGCTTGCATAAATGACAAGACGGGCAAGCGCCCGTCCTGATGATATTACAGATTCTGGAAACAGCCTAAAATTACCAGCCCTTAACAGCACCGCCGTTGAAGACTTTGTTTGCTGCTTCGTACACTTCGTCAGACTGGTATGCCTGAACGAATTTCTTCACATTCTCAGCATCTTTATTGTCTTCACGAGTCACGATCAGGTTTACGTACGGAGAATCTTTATCTTCAACAAAGATACCGTCTTTAGCCGGGGTCAGGCCGATCTGGCTGGCGTAGGTCGTGTTGATGACCGCCAGTGCGATTTGCGCATCGTCCAGGGAACGCGGCAACTGCGGCGCTTCCAGTTCAACCAGCTTCAGGTTTTTCGGGTTTTCAATCACGTCCAGCGCGGTCGGCAGCAGACCAACACCGTCTTTCAGTTTGATTAAGCCCACTTTTTGCAGCAGCAGCAGGGAGCGGCCAAGGTTAGTCGGATCGTTTGGAATCGCGACCTGAGAGCCTTCCTGCAACTCATCCAGTGATTTGATTTTTTTAGAGTAGCCCGCAATCGGGTAAACAAAAGTATTACCTGCGGCAACCAGTTTGTAGCCGCGATCTTTGATCTGTTGATCCAGGTACGGTTTGTGCTGGAAGGCGTTAGCATCGATATCGCCTTTGCTCAGCGCTTCGTTAGGCAGGACGTAATCGTTAAACGTGACCAGCTCAACGTCCAGACCGTATTTTTCTTTAGCCACTTTCTGCGCGACTTCTGCGACCTGCTGCTCTGCGCCAACAATAACGCCCACTTTGATGTGGTTAGGATCTTTTTCATCCTGACCGCAACCCACAAGTGCCAGAGAACCGATCAGGGCTCCAACTGCCGCAAAGGTTTTGAATTTGAACGCCATGCTTATTTCCTTTTCTTAATGAGTTTTTAGTGTTGTGTGCAACGTTATTTGTGCGTGACAGCCCGGACGATGCGATCGCCGGATAACTGAATTAAATAAACCAGAACGACGAGCAATACCAGCACTGTATTCATGACGGTAGCGTTGTAGCCAATATAACCGTACTGATAACCAATCTGGCCAAGACCACCGGCACCGACGGCACCGCCCATCGCGGAATACCCCACCAGCGTGATAAGGGTGATGGTGGCCGCATTGACCAGTCCAGGCAGTGCTTCTGGTAGTAATACCTTACGTACAATTTGCAGCGGCGTGGCGCCCATTGCACGGGAGGCCTCAATCAGCCCGGTCGGGATTTCGAGCAGCGCGTTTTCCACCATACGGGCGATAAACGGCGCGGCGCCGACGGTCAGCGGGACGATAGCGGCCTGCAGCCCAATAGAGGTGCCAACGATCATGCGGGTGAACGGAATCATCCACACCAGCAAGATAATGAACGGGATGGAACGGAAAATATTCACCAGTGCAGAGAGCGTGCGGTAGAGCTTCGCGTTCTCAATGATTTGCCCCGGCCGCGTTACGTACAGCAACACGCCAACCGGCAGGCCAATCACAAAACCAAAAAAACCGGACACAAAGGTCATTGCCAGCGTTTCCCATACGCCGCGAACCAGTAGCCACATCATCGGCTCAGACATAACCCAGTACCTCTACTTTTACATGGTGTTCCTGCAACCAGTTAATGGCCGCTTGTGTATCTTCCTGTGTGCCGTGCATTTCAGTCAGCATGATGCCGAACTTCACGCCGCCGGCGTAATCCATCTGCGCGCTAATAATGTTGTTATTCACGTTAAAACGACGGGCCGTCTCCGAAAGTAATGGCGCATCAACCGAATGACCGGTGAATTCCATGCGCAGCATTGGCACGCTGTCTGCTTCTGGCTTTGCTTTTAAACGTTCCAGATAATCTTCCGGGATATCCAGGTGTAGCGTGGACTGGATAAATTTCTGTGCCAGCGGCGTTTTCGGGTGGGAGAACACTTCGCTGACGGTGTCCTGCTCAATCAGCTCACCATTACTGATGACCGCCACGCAGTCACAAATGCGTTTTACAACGTCCATCTCATGGGTAATCAGCAGAATGGTGAGTCCCAAACGACGGTTAATGTCTTTCAATAATTCCAGAATCGAGCGGGTTGTTGCCGGATCGAGTGCGCTGGTGGCTTCATCACACAGCAACACTTTTGGATTGCTGGCCAGCGCACGCGCAATCGCCACTCGCTGTTTTTGTCCACCGGAAAGGTTGGCTGGGTAGCTGTCGTGCTTGTCGCCAAGGCCGACTAAATCCAGCAGTTCTGTTACACGGCGTTTGATCTCTTCCTTTGGCGTGTTATCCAGTTCCAGCGGCAGCGCGACGTTGCCAAACACGGTACGGGAAGAAAGCAGGTTAAAGTGCTGGAAAATCATGCCAATTTGACGGCGAGCTTTAGTCAGCTCGGATTCAGAAAGCGTCGTCAGCTCCTGACCGCCAACCTGAACACTGCCTTCGGTTGGGCGTTCAAGTAAGTTAACGCAGCGAATGAGCGTACTTTTACCGGCACCGGAGGCGCCAATGACGCCATAAATCTGCCCGGCAGGAACGTGCAGGCTGACTTTATTTAGCGCCTGAATGGTGCGAGTCCCCTGCTGGAACACTTTGGTGATATTCGAAAGTTTAATCATTGGTTATTTATTATCATAATTAAGTTAGCCGTGGCATTTTCGTCTGTCTGTGACGGTCGAAGCCGTCAACAAGATGGATGTTAAGGCATCCAGACGTCTAAATCAATCTAGCTTTGCACGATGAGCACTTTCTTGCCCGCCGAAACATGCGATACTAGAGCCACATGCCTTATTCAGGAGCTATAAAAGGTGGCAAAATCTGTACCCGCAATTTTTCTCGACCGCGACGGCACCATTAATGTGGACCACGGTTACGTACATGAGATTGACGAGTTCGAGTTTATCGACGGCGTTATTGATGCCATGCGTGAACTTAAAAATATGGGTTACGCGCTCATTATCGTGACAAACCAGTCTGGTATCGCTCGTGGCAAATTTACTGAGGCACAGTTTGAAACGTTGACCGAATGGATGGACTGGTCGCTGGCCGATCGCGACGTTGATTTGGATGGTATCTACTATTGCCCGCATCATCCGCAGGGCACAGTAGAAGAGTATCGTCAGGTCTGCGACTGTCGTAAACCGCATCCTGGAATGTTGATCTCCGCCCGAGACTTCCTGCATATCGATATGGCCGCTTCCTATATGGTAGGCGACAAGATAGAAGATATGCAGGCAGCAGCAGCGGCGAATGTTGGAACGAAGGTTCTGGTGCGCACGGGCAAACCTGTTACGCCGGAAGCAGAAAATGCGGCAGATTTGGTCATAAATAGTCTGGCAGACCTGCCAATGGCGATAAATAAGCAGCAAAAGTAAGCGCAATGGATAAAAGGTGAGCGGTTGAAACAAAAATGCATTTTTCCGCTTGTCTTCCTGAGTCGACTCCCTATAATGCGCCTCCATCGACACGGCGGATGTGAATCACTTCACACAAACAGCCGGTTCGGTTGAAGAGAAAAACCTGAAAATGAGGGTTGACTCTGAAAGAGGAAAGCGTAATATACGCCACCTCGCGACAGAGCGCTAAAGCGCGTCGCAACTGCTCTTTAACAATTTATCAGACAATCTGTGTGGGCACTCGAAGATACGGATTCTTAACGTCGCAAGACGAAAAATGAATACCAAGTCTCTGAGTGAACACGTAATTCATTACGAAGTTTAATTCACGAGCATCAAACTTAAATTGAAGAGTTTGATCATGGCTCAGATTGAACGCTGGCGGCAGGCCTAACACATGCAAGTCGAACGGTAGCACAGAGGAGCTTGCTCCTTGGGTGACGAGTGGCGGACGGGTGAGTAATGTCTGGGAAACTGCCCGATGGAGGGGGATAACTACTGGAAACGGTAGCTAATACCGCATAACGTCGCAAGACCAAAGAGGGGGACCTTCGGGCCTCTTGCCATCGGATGTGCCCAGATGGGATTAGCTAGTAGGTGGGGTAACGGCTCACCTAGGCGACGATCCCTAGCTGGTCTGAGAGGATGACCAGCCACACTGGAACTGAGACACGGTCCAGACTCCTACGGGAGGCAGCAGTGGGGAATATTGCACAATGGGCGCAAGCCTGATGCAGCCATGCCGCGTGTATGAAGAAGGCCTTCGGGTTGTAAAGTACTTTCAGCGAGGAGGAAGGTGTTGTGGTTAATAACCACAGCAATTGACGTTACTCGCAGAAGAAGCACCGGCTAACTCCGTGCCAGCAGCCGCGGTAATACGGAGGGTGCAAGCGTTAATCGGAATTACTGGGCGTAAAGCGCACGCAGGCGGTCTGTCAAGTCGGATGTGAAATCCCCGGGCTCAACCTGGGAACTGCATCCGAAACTGGCAGGCTAGAGTCTTGTAGAGGGGGGTAGAATTCCAGGTGTAGCGGTGAAATGCGTAGAGATCTGGAGGAATACCGGTGGCGAAGGCGGCCCCCTGGACAAAGACTGACGCTCAGGTGCGAAAGCGTGGGGAGCAAACAGGATTAGATACCCTGGTAGTCCACGCCGTAAACGATGTCGACTTGGAGGTTGTGCCCTTGAGGCGTGGCTTCCGGAGCTAACGCGTTAAGTCGACCGCCTGGGGAGTACGGCCGCAAGGTTAAAACTCAAATGAATTGACGGGGGCCCGCACAAGCGGTGGAGCATGTGGTTTAATTCGATGCAACGCGAAGAACCTTACCTACTCTTGACATCCAGAGAAGTTTGCAGAGATGCGAACGTGCCTTCGGGAACTCTGAGACAGGTGCTGCATGGCTGTCGTCAGCTCGTGTTGTGAAATGTTGGGTTAAGTCCCGCAACGAGCGCAACCCTTATCCTTTGTTGCCAGCGGTTCGGCCGGGAACTCAAAGGAGACTGCCAGTGATAAACTGGAGGAAGGTGGGGATGACGTCAAGTCATCATGGCCCTTACGAGTAGGGCTACACACGTGCTACAATGGCATATACAAAGAGAAGCGACCTCGCGAGAGCAAGCGGACCTCATAAAGTATGTCGTAGTCCGGATTGGAGTCTGCAACTCGACTCCATGAAGTCGGAATCGCTAGTAATCGTGGATCAGAATGCCACGGTGAATACGTTCCCGGGCCTTGTACACACCGCCCGTCACACCATGGGAGTGGGTTGCAAAAGAAGTAGGTAGCTTAACCTTCGGGAGGGCGCTTACCACTTTGTGATTCATGACTGGGGTGAAGTCGTAACAAGGTAACCGTAGGGGAACCTGCGGTTGGATCACCTCCTTACCTTAAAGAA
>NZ_JAOWCH010000034.1:0-110842 GCF_030337065.1 Citrobacter sp. Cb004
GGTAATGACTCCAACTTATTGATAGTGTTTTATGTTCAGATAATGCCCGATGACTTTGTCATGCAGCTCCACCGATTTTGAGAACGACAGCGACTTCCGTCCCAGCCGTGCCAGGTGCTGCCTCAGATTCAGGTTATGCCGCTCAATTCGCTGCGTATATCGCTTGCTGATTACGTGCAGCTTTCCCTTCAGGCGGGATTCATACAGCGGCCAGCCATCCGTCATCCATATCACCACGTCAAAGGGTGACAGCAGGCTCATAAGACGCCCCAGCGTCGCCATAGTGCGTTCACCGAATACGTGCGCAACAACCGTCTTCCGGAGCCTGTCATACGCGTAAAACAGCCAGCGCTGGCGCGATTTAGCCCCGACGTATCCCCACTGTTCGTCCATTTCCGCGCAGACGATGACGTCACTGCCCGGCTGTATGCGCGAGGTTACCGACTGCGGCCTGAGTTTTTTAAATGGCGGAAAATCGTGTTGAGGCCAACGCCCATAATGCGGGCGGTTGCCCGGCATCCAACGCCATTCATGGCCATATCAATGATTTTCTGGTGCGTACCGGGTTGAGAAGCGGTGTAAGTGAACTGCAGTTGCCATGTTTTACGGCAGTGAGAGCAGAGATAGCGCTGATGTCCGGCAGTGCTTTTGCCGTTACGCACCACCCCGTCAGTAGCTGAACAGGAGGGACAGCTGATAGAAACAGAAGCCACTGGAGCACCTCAAAAACACCATCATACACTAAATCAGTAAGTTGGCAGCATCACCCGGCAACCGAACAAAGCATTCTGGTCCGAGGAATTGAGCGTGTTTATGTCTACCCCTGTCTTTAAAAGTTTTTTAAGCTCTGCTGGTGATTTTATTTTGAAGAGTTTCAGGGTATTGTTGTTTTGTTTTTTTTGATTCATATTTTTCTCCTTATTAATAATGTAAAATAACAATAATCAATGGATTTTTGTTTTTCAAATTTATTTTTATTTTTTTATATTTATATGTAATGCCATTACATATAAATATAAACATAAGAGTTAACTATCGGGTATGTAAATAGAATAATAAAAACAAAGTAGTGTCTGAATCGATTACGGGTTGTTATTCGAATCGATAGTTATTAAGCATGAGTCTCAGGTGGTAACCTGATATACGAAATAATGTCTTGGAAGCTATGATGATGAGTCCACACAGCCTGCGGAAGAGCATGCACTATATAAGCTTATCAGCAGAATGAACAGCATTAGAGGCCGGCGGCTCTGGGGCTCGCTTTCCTTTTCTAACCGAAGGGAAGAAAAGCAAGGGGAACCCGAAGACGCAAGCGCAGCGGCTTCGCAGGGTTAGCCCTTGCTTCAGTTATAAGCGTTAAAAAACGCTGATACAGCAGATGTTATTTATATAATAATACATTGCTTCATTTACGTCTCTGTTAAACGCTTCTCTTGCGATACAGGCGACGCTCAGGTTTTACTGCTTCGGTTGCACAGGCGAAGCGCTGAAATTTTTGGCCTGAGATATCTTTGAATGAAAGAGAGTTGAGTACGGGGGGATCTGATTAATTCTGTTTCTCTGTCGTTGAATTAATGCTGTGGTGATAAATTATATTCTGTGTGTATCCGATATTCAGGGTTTTATTAGAGAACGATGATATTTTTCAGCCAGATAAACGAGTGCGGAGTATAAAACAATTTGCGGGTGAAAATTAAGATTTCATAGTTTGACTAAATATAAGGTTTGTAAATATTAAATGAATGTGAAGAATGTGTAAGGTATTATATGTTACTTTTACCGGAAGTAACGGGGGAGTTCTGTGATTTTATGATTTTTAAAAAATGATGAGCGTTACTGACTTCTGCATGTAATTATGTAAAATAACATAATAAAAATAAATAAATGTTAAGTGCTGATGACTGATAGCGGAGAGTTTACTGACATCAGCAATGCGCCATTTGCAGATTCAAAAATCTGAGACGCATATTCATGTCTCGCTGCTTTACGATTCATGATCGTAAGCTTGCGGCGAACTCGTATTGACAGAACGTTTTTGAGCGCCGATAAGCCAACCGACTCAGGTTTTAGCGCAGGTATTGTGTCAGGCGTTGAAGTACTGACCTGGGTGTTGCTGGCAGGTGTCGAAGTACTGACTGCGGTAATATCGGAGATATGATGCAGGTACTGGCTCTGGCTAACGACCTGCGGCGTAAGGCTTTGCCGGAGATCCTGAGTCAGGTGTGAAGGCAGTATCGTCAGGTTTACTGCCTCCGGTTCGCGTTTCCCGACATCAGGATTTTCAGTTATTCGCTGAACCGATATGAAGGGAACAGCAGTAACTCGTTCAGCCTGTCCTCCGGCCAGGACGGCAGGCGTTTCAGCACATTCGTCAGCCACGCATGAGGCTCCAGACCGTTCATTTTCGCCGTTTCCAGCAGCCCCATTATTTGCGCCGCTCTTTCGCCCGCAGCCAGGGAGCCTGCGAACAACCCACTGGCTCGCCCCATCGCCACCGGCCTTATGGCCCGTTCGGCACGGTGGGAACCCTGCCATCCTCCAGGAAGCGAACCAGTGCGGGCCACATTTTGGGTTTCAGTGGATAGTTTATCGCTTTATACAACGCTGACCCAGGCGGGCAGACGTCCCGTTGCTCTGTCAGCCAGGTATGAAGCTTATCCAGCAGGGGTTTTATATATTGCCCTCGCCACTGTACTTTCTTTTCCGGTGAACACTGGCGGATACTATCTTCAAGGCAGAGCATCTTTCCGATGACTTTCAGAACGAACCCCGCCCGTGGATCTTCGTTTGCTTTATATAACTCAGCGAACCGTCTGCGGACATGACTCCAGCAACCGACATTGATGATATTGGGATTTTCTTTCGCTAGCTGCTGCAGATGCAGGATCCCGACGGGAATAATGAAACCATAACCAATGAGCAGACGGGGATTGCGCAGCGCTTTGATATCCTGCAGCTCTATGGTCCTGGCCGGAACAAAGTGGATGCTCGGGGCGACATGTGTTGCACAATTACCAGAACATCGTTCTTCTGGCTTCTGACAAAGACTTTCACCTGCTGGGCGCTGAATCCCATAGTACTGGGGGGCTGCCCCGGTAATGAGAGATTGAACAGACTTCCATAGCGGTTAACGTACTCGGTTAAAACTGGCAAAGCGTACGCTGCAATTTCTGACGCGATATTTTTCTGTTCCAGGCAATGGAACCATCAACCATACAGACATATACCTGAAAAACAGATTTAGCAATATCGATACAACAACTCTGATCGTATTTATGTAATGTTACTCCCGGATTAATGTAGTCAGCAAAAATATGGCACTGACTACCTTAGGAAGGGACGTCCATCACATCACTACATTTAACATGAACTGTCCAGTTTCATGACGACTGCCCCAAAAATGAGCTTTTATTATCAGGTGGCACTGTTATCACCGGTGACCGGGAACAATATTTTACTCCCTTTCAGCGTAAAGATAGAAATAAGAGTAAAACTTAATGTGACACAACCAAGAATAAGATAAGCCTGATGGAAGCCAACGGTATCATACATCCGCCCAACCCATACAGAGAGTACAACGCCCGAAAGCTGTTTCGATAAATTAAAGCCAATCAGGAATAATGTTGCAGAGAGCTTCGGGTTAAATGCCGAGGAGATATATTTGAAGGTACCGACCAGCAGGAACGGAAGTTCAAACATATGGAGCGTTTTCAGGATAATCACTTCTATGGCTGATGTGGCAAAAGAAGACCCTAAAATACGCGCTGACATAATAATCCCTGCAGTCAACAGGGCGTTCTTGGCACCAATGCGGTTCACGATGGCAGGGGCGAAGAACATAATCGTTGCGTTGAGTAATTCTCCACCGGTAGTGACGAAGCCGAAGACCTCGGTCCCGCGCTGCGGACTGGAGAAAAAGCCTTTAAAGAAGTTAGCGAACTGCTGGTCGAAAACGTCATATACGCTGGCGACACCCACAACGTAAATAATAAAGCCCCAGAACCGCGGCATCCGCAGCAGTTCGGCGGCGGTACGCATTGAGAAGGCCTGACGGTTAGCGCCCAGCGCGTCGATAACCTCGGCGCTATGGCTGCCCTCCGGTTTTGATACCCACAGTAGTACACCGAGGATTAGTGCGAAACCGGAGGCGATCCAGAAGGTAATATTGGGATCGATACCAAACAAAATGCCGGTGATCGACGCGCATAGTGCCCAGCCTACGCAGCCGGACACGCGAACTTTACCGTATTCAAAACGGTTAGCGCGACTGACTCGCTCAATATAGGCTTCTACCGCTCCGGAACCACTGGAGAAGACGATCCCCAGATAAATCCCTCCTGTCAGCGCACCCGCGATGATATTTATCTGCAATAGCGGTGAGAAGACGAAAATAAAGAAGGGTGCAAACAGGATTAATAAAATCGTGATAGTCCACAGCAGATGTTTGCGAAGTCCAAGCTTATCTGAAATCAGCCCAAATACAGGCTGGAAGATAATTGCGAAAAACGAAATGGAGGAGAAAACGATCCCCGTTTCGGTTTTGGTTAAATGGTTAACTTCTGCCAGCCATACCGGGAAAAAGGGGAAGTAGGCCGACATAATGAAATAGTAGAAGAAAAAGAACAGCATAAAATAAATAAAATTATGCCGTTCCCGTGGTGCGAGTTCAGAGAGTTTCATCGTGAATCTTCCATATTATTATGCCTGTAAGGTTGGGGGCTATGCCCCCGATTATTATTGGAAATGAATCGTTAACTGATATTGCCATTGTGTCTCAAGCAACAGCCATTGCTGCAGTACGCTCGGTGTCCAGGAGTCATCGCCGCCAATGCCCATATGATGGGCATCGAGGGTGATCCAGATGCCGTTTTCCGGCTTCATCCAGTGCCAGTGATCTGTCTCCATTAACTGCGTGGTGCCATAGGGTTGTACGGAGAAGTGGAAGCCGCCCGCCACGTGCCAGCGCCCCCAGTCCAGCGCTTTGCTGTCACAGCGCAGGCCATTTTCCGTCGGGAAAATGTACGGCGTGGTCATCTCTTCCAGCGGCAGCTGCCAGCGGGAGAAACAGGCGCTGGTGCGGCGGTCAGGATAGTTTTCATGCGGACCGTAGCCAAGCCACGAAACAGGTTCATGCTGGTCGGGAACCTGAAAATTTAACCCGATGCGCGGCAGCGGTGGCAGGGTGCCTGCGCGTTCGCCATCGACCGCCAGATGCAGCTTGCCTTCTTCATCAAACGTCATCCGCCAGTGGCTGACAATCACCACTTCGTCGCCGCGCAGATAATGCCAGTGGCTGTCGATAACCACTTCATGGGCCAGGCGCTGGGCGTCACACTTTACGCAGCGGATGCTGAGGTCGTAGAGCCCGGCGCTCTTCCAGCGTTCAACCCAGGCGTTGGGATCGATGCGCTCCACTTCGCTGACGCCAATATCGTTATCCAGCGGCGCGCGCACAAACTGGTCGCGCAGCGGCGTCAGCAGCTGTTCCACGCCCTCCACCTGCCAGTGGGTCAGCAGGCCGCTCTCCCGGTCGATAGTCCATTGCTGCGAGCCGCTGCGTACGGTCCAGGCCGCGTCGCTGCTCTCCAGCGCTGGTGCCGTGCCGACGGGGGCAGGGCGGCGCAACGCCAGCGGCGCGGCGAGAGGGAACTGCTGCCAGGCTACGCGATGCCCGGCGTCGGACCAGGCGGTGGCCTGCGGCTGGACTACCTCCAGCGTCAGCCACACCTCTTCCGCGCCGGCGGGCAGCGCCAGCGCATCGCACAGCGTCAGCTCGCTCTGGCCTTCAGGACGAAGCTCAAGCCTCACTTGACCCTCGGCAAAGGTTTCTCCGGCGGCCTGGACCTGCCAGCGCAGCGCTTCGTTATCGGTGGCGCGGAACAGATATTCGCTGCTGATGCTGATACGCAGCGGGGATTGCGCAAGCAGAGTAAACTGGAAGTACTGCTGCGCATGTTTCGCCTCAATTAATGAAGGGTGCGGGCGGCGGTCAGGGAAGACCAGACCGTTCATACAGAACTGGCGATCGTTCGGTGTATCGCCAAAATCACCGCCGTAGGCCCAGCCGATGCTGCCGTCGTCGAAGGTTTTGCTGATGGCCTGATCCGCCCAGTCCCAGATAAACCCGCCCTGCAGGCGCGGATAGTCGCGAAAGGCCTGCCAGTAATCGGCAAAGTTGCCGAGGCTGTTGCCCATCGCGTGGGCATATTCGCAGAGGATCAGCGGGCGCTGCTCGCCCGGCATACTGATCCACTTTTTGATCCCCCATTTCGGCACCGCCGGAATCAGCTGATCGCGCTCAACTCGGGCGTACATCGGACAGATAATATCGGTGGCGGTGCTGTCGGCGCCTCCCCCTTCGTACTGTACCGGGCGGGAGGGATCGTTGCGCTTCAGCCAGTGATACATCGCTTCATGGTTGCCGCCGCCGCCGGATTCGTTCCCCATCGACCAGATAATAATCGACGGGTGGTTGCGGTTGTTTTGCAGCATCCGGCTGACGCGGGCGCTGAAGGCCGGTAGCCAGGCCGGATCGTCGGAAAGACGATTCATCGGCACCATGCCGTGGGTTTCGATATTGGCTTCGTCAATGACGTACAGGCCATAGCGATTGCACAGCTCGTACCAGCGCGGTGTGTTTGGATAATGCGAGCAGCGCACGGCGTTAAAGTTGTTCTGCTTCATCAGCAGAATATCCTGCACCATGTCCTCTTCGGTCACCACCTGGCCGCGCTGGTGGTGATGCTCGTGGCGGTTGACGCCGCGGATCAGCAGCGGCTTGTTGTTTAACAGCAGCAGACCATTTTTGATTTCAACCCGGCGAAAGCCGATATCCCAGGCTTCAGCCTCAATCGTTTTATCGCCGCGCCACAGAGACACTACCGCCCGGTAGCAGTTTGGCGTTTCCGCGCTCCACAGTGCCGGTCGCTCTACCGGCAGACGAATCGCCGCGCGTTCGGCATAGCTTCCGCGTTCATCGATAATCGGCGAGCCCGGCGACTGCTGGTGGCTGGAGACCAGACGATCACCATCCCACAGTTCGACCTTCACCTCCAGTTCTTCCAGAAGCGGTACCGGCGCGGCAACGCTTAAATTGACCAGCAGCTCGGCATCGCGACAGAGCGCATCCAGCAGCGGCGTGAGCTGAACGTCGCACAGGTGCAACGCCGGTTTATTCAGCAGCCAGACCGAGCGGAAGATCCCGCTCATGCGCCACATATCCTGATCTTCAAGCCAGGTTCCCGCGCTCCAGCGCATCACCATCATACAGATACGGTTATCGCCCGCCTGAAGGTATGGCGTGAGATCGAAGGCTGCAGGCAGGCGGCTGTCCTGCGAGTAGCCGACCCATTCGCCGTTGCACCACAAATGGAACGCGGAGTTGACGCCATCGAAGATAATCTGCGTCTGGCCGTCAGCCAGCCAGCTCTCATCGACGCGAAAATTCAGTGAGTAGCAGCCGGTTGGGTTCTCCTCTGGGACGCGTGGCGGCGTTGTGTCGATCGGGTAGCGCACGTTGGTATAGATGGGGGCGTCATAGCCTTCCATTTGCCAGTTTGACGGCACCGGCGTACTGCGGCTATCCGGCAGATCGCCTTCCAGCCAGCGGGCATCCACGTCAAACGGGCTGCGGGCGTAAGAGAACTGCCACTGGCCGTCAAGCAGACGGCGGCTTGCCGAAGGCTGGTTATCCCGCGCCTTATCGGTATCGCGCCAGCTGGCGAATGTGGGGTGGGCCGGTAAACGGTTAAGGTGAGTGATAGTCTGGTTTTGCCAGTCTTCCCGGGCGAGCACTTCATGAAACTTTGGCCCAGCAGCGGAGATAAAGTCGTGTTGTTGCATACGCATACCTGACAGATAAGTGAAAAAATGTCATTCGCTAGACAATATGGATTCGTTATCAGTTATTTTACTCATGTCCGCAACAATTGCGAAAATGAAACCCACTGGCGATCACGAAACGCCAGAAAAAGGGCTGATTTTTGTCGTCCTTTAAACATAAAATGTTAGCGGACGACATTTAAATTTTCTGTCATAAGGAGCACGTTATGCAGCGCCGTCTGGCAACGTTGGAAGATGTGGCCCGAGAGGCCGGGGTGTCTCAGCAGACGGTCTCCCGGGTGCTGAATAAACCGGACGTGGTGTCCGAACGAACCCGTGATAAAGTCATTCGCGCGATGCAGGCTCTGCACTATGTGCCGAACCGTTCTGCGCAGCTGCTGGCGGGTAAATCCGCATCGTCGATTGGTCTGATTACCGCCTCGCTAACGCTGCACGCACCTTCGCAAATCGCTGCGGCGGTGAAAAGCTATGCCGGTTTGCATCAGATGGAGGTCTCGATTGCAATGCCGGCGCAGGTCGATTACCCGTCGCTGCAGGCCCGGCTCAATGAGTTTCGCGCCCAGCATATTCGTGGCGCGATTATCAGCCTGCCGCTGGAAAGCTGTCTCGCGGAGCAACTGGTGGAGGAGAACCCGGATATTGCCTGCCTGTTTCTTGATGTTTCACCAGAGACTGATGTGTGCTGCGTGCGCTTCGATCATCGCGACGGTTGCGGTGCCTGCGTACGGCACCTTTGGGAAGCCGGGCACCGCGAGTTCGGGTTACTTGCCGGGCCGGAAAGTTCGGTTTCCGCGCGCATGCGGCTGAGCAGCTGGCGCGAGGCTCTGCACTGGTTGGGGGTCAGCAATGCGGTGACGGTATTTGGCGACTGGAGCGCCGCCAGTGGCTGGAATAAGACGTTTGAACTACTGCATCAGCATCCACGTATTAGTGCAATCGTGGTGGCTAACGATCAGATGGCGCTCGGGGTGCTTAGCGCACTGGCGCAGCTTAATCGTACCGGCAGCCAGGCTGTCTCGGTCACCGGTTATGACGACACGGCGGACAGCTTTTACTTTCAGCCGCCATTAACCACCGTTGCTCAGGATTTTAATGTATTGGGTAAACGGGCAGTAGAGTTGCTGATCCAGTTGATGGCAACTCCGCAGAAAAAAATCAGCGAGTTGTTGCCTACACGTTTGATCATCCGTGAGTCAACCAGACCCTGTAAAACAGAAGCCGGGGATGAGAAAACGCAGTTAATTACACAATTAAAAGCGCTGGTGGAAAAGCTGTGAGACATCCTTATTCAGCCAGCATATAGTATCCGTAAGACTAAAATGGTGCCGGGGTATGCCACAGCCGCCATTGGTTAACTCTTCAGGTGGAAAACTGGAAATGGCGAGTATAGTACTGGAAAATCGGGTTTTCGCTCACATAAGCTTTGTTTTAATTCGGTACTGAGGAACCAACTCGCCTTAAAATTTATTGTTATGATAAAGCGCTAACATTAATACCTGTTTTGACGGCATGGATACCGCTCAGGTGGTATTGGTCATCCTGGTGCCGGAGGAGCATAGTGATGTGTTTATTAATTCTTGTTTATCGCTTTGTTTACATGCATTCTGTTGACGCATGTTAAACATTGTTGTTTGTATATGAAAAATAATAATGTTTTCTTCTGGATGATAAGTTAAATTTAAAACTATCTGACACTGAGGTCCTGTTTTGCCATCCATTTGATTTGGGTAACTTTAGCATAATAAATATTAGACATTTATGAACAGGTTAAGAGGACTTATGTTTGAAATTCACTTAAAGTAACGGGGAGGAAGTGAATTTATTATTTCCTGAAAAGAATCAATATTACTAAATCCAGTATTCATACGTGATAAGATAAGAACCAGCTTTCCTGTATATTGGGGGAGAGGAAAGGCTACCTTCAGGCAACCTTTCCTCCGTATACGGGCGAGTTAAGATGTGCCGGCAACTTTTAAAGTCAACTGTTCGCCGGGCTGGCGGTTTTCGTCCGGGAATACTCAAATGGCCTGACCATCCCGTCCCGGTTTGCATCCAGGTAATCAGCCCACCACTGCAGCATCAGGCGACGTTGTTCCAGATGCTTTGCCTTGTGAATATATGCCGCGCGGACCTGATTTCGCTCCTGATGGCTCATCTGCCTTTCAATTGCGTCTTCAGACCATTTCCCTGACTCCACGAGACAACTGCAGGCCATTGTTCGGAAGCCGTGACCACAAATATCTGATTTCGTATCATAACCCATCGTTCTCAGGGCTTTGTTCACTGTATTTTCACTCATTGGTTTATGAATGCTGTGACAACCCACGAAAATCAGCCCCTGACCGTCAGTTGCATCGTAGCTTAGTGTTTTCAGCTCCTCCAGTATCTGCATGGCCTGTCGACTGAGAGGAACATAGTGTGGTGTTTTCATTTTTGAACCACGACCGGAAAACCTGACGTTAATGATTTCTTCCCGTTCCGGTGGGATAAGCCAGAGCGCATTCTTAAAATCAATTTCAGGCCAGCGGGCAAAACGAAGCTCACTTGAACGAATGAACACCAGTAAGGTCAGCCTGATGGCCAGTACGGTAAGCCTGCGGCCCTTATAGCCTTCAATACGGCTCAGCAGGTCAGGAATAGCCTCAAGCTCCAGAGCTGGCCTGTGGGTACGTTCAGGTGCTGATATGGCCCCCTCCAGATCCAGAGCAGTGTTGTGACTGATAAGGGCTTCCTGGACAGCGTAGCGCATAATGGCAGTGAGTCGTTGCTTCAGACGGGAAGCCGTTTCCAGATGTCCGGTTGTTTCAACAGATCTGATGGGGACAAGAAGATCCCGTGTCGACAACCGGGCTATGTCACATTGTCCGATAGACGGGAATACATGGTTAATCAGACTGTTTAACACGCGATCACTGTGTGCTTCAGACCAGCGTTCACTGAGTGAAAGTTTCTGGTGCCATTCCCTGGCAACATGCTCAAAACGGATAATCCCGGCCGTTTCGTTTCTGGCATGTTTCTTCTGCTGAACAGGGTCAATACCGTCGCTCAGGAGTTTTCTGGCCTCATCACGTTTTTTGCGGGCTTCTGAAAGGGAAACAAGAGGGTAGATGCCGACGGAGAAAACTTTTTGTTTTCCACTGAAACGGTATGCCAGTTGCCAGTACTTTGAACCATTGGGATGCACGAGGAGATAGAGCCCCTGTCCGTCTGTGAGTTTGACTGGCTTCTCTGAGGGCCGGGCATTTTTCACTTTAATATCAGTGAGTGGCATCGAAATCCCCCCCGATTGTTGGTAAAAAAATAATCGAACTGGCTTTACCAACAGTTTTACCAGCAAACAGATGTGGTTGCGAGTGGTTTTCAGTATAACTGAGTAGACGTGACGTGAGTGAGAAGCTATTGATGTAGAAAGTAAAAACGGACGTCAGTAGACGTCCGTATAAGAATAGGTGGTGCCCGGACTCGGAATCGAACCAAGGACACGGGGATTTTCAATCCCCTGCTCTACCGACTGAGCTATCCGGGCAACGAGGCGCATTAAACCCGATTCGCTTCGCTTCGTCAACGAAATTTCTTCAAATCAATGCAGACTGCACAATCTATCACCACATTGCTGCTAATGCACGCATTCTCAGCCAAAAAATGCCGTCCAGGCGGCGGAAAGCGGCATTGCCAGCAGCAGGGCTGGAAGCATATTCACAACCGCAAACATCTTAATGCCGCAAATACGCAAACCGGTTGCCAGCAGCAATAGACCGCCTACGGCGCTGAAATCGGCCATCATAGCTGGCGTCGTCAGGGGTAAAATCAGTGCTGCACAGGTGGCAAGCGTTAACTGGATTGCCAGCATCGGCATGCAAATGGCGGATACCGCGATTCCTAATGAGCAGGCAAAAATGATGGCCGTGAAGAAATCCAAAAATGACTTGGCGATTAAAATATTCGGGTCGCCGGTCATCCCTTCATGTATCGCACCGAAGATCCCGGTACCGCTGGCGCAAAACAGCACGATGATAGCCACATAGCTTTGAATAAAGGATTCGTGCGTAACGTTGGCGTCCGAGCGGGTGAAAACCTGCTGCGCTTTGGCTACCGCGGCATTGATCCCTTTTTCGAGATGACAAAACTCGCCAATTAATGCGCCGACGAGCGTTGCCAAAACCATCACCGGTAGATTGGCGCATTTGATAACCAGCAAGATACCAATCCCTAACGAGGCCAGCCCGAAAATAGAGGTCATGGAGACCCGAATGCGTTCTGGTATATGCTGGCTGAGCAGCGCGCCGAGAATGCCACCAAATAAAATGGCGCTGGCATTAATAAAGGGTCCGATTACCACATTTGCTCCTGCATACCCATCATCGTCTTGATACTAAAGGCAATTAGCTGGGTGAAATTATGTTTCAGATTGCATTATTATGCCGCAACTTTCAGACGAAATGCTTGCTTATCTGTAAGGTTTTCACACAGGATTTTATCTTGCGCCTGTAAGTGAAAGGTGCCATGATTGCGCGAATTTTCTCCTGTCTGAATGGGGCTGCCTGGGATGATATTACTCCCCCTACATCGCCTTCAACATCGCCTTTTTGCGCGACGTTTGCCCCTTCCCGCGACTTATCTTTACGCTCCCACCATGCGGTGAGGGCAGCGCACGCTCACTGCAGGATAACAGTAAAATCAGAGGCTATCTGCTTTTACTGATGTCTGGCGGTCGGGGCTGGTAACCAGTTTGACCTGTCATTTCGTGGGCAAAGCCATGCGGCGTTGTCCGGGACTTTTGATTTTCCCGAAACGGGTTATTGCGCTTATGAAATCAATGAAAATTGCCGCCAGTAGTGAACTGGTTTCTCGTCTGTCCAGCCATCGTCAGGTGGTGTCGCTGGACAGTACCGATTTTACTGACGTTGCGGCAGTCGTCATTACCGTTGCGGACAGCCGCAGTGGGATCCTGGCTTTGCTGAAACGCACCGGTTTTCATCTACCTGTGTTTCTGTTCGCAGAGTCTGATGTTAATGTGCCTGCGGGCGTTAATGCGGTAATTCGCGGTCAGGCCCAGGACTGGCTGGAGCTGGAATCTGCTGCCTGTCAGTATGAGGAAGAGCTGCTGCCGCCGTTCTATGACACGCTTACCCAGTATGTCGAAATGGGGAACAGCACGTTTGCCTGCCCGGGACACCAACACGGTGAGTTTTTTAAGAAGCATCCTGCGGGCCGACATTTCTATGAGTTCTTTGGTGAGAATCTGTTTCGCGCGGATATGTGCAACGCTGACGTTAAGCTTGGCGATCTGTTGATTCATGAAGGATCAGCGAAACATGCGCAGAAATTTGCTGCGAAAGTTTTCCACGCGGATAAAACCTACTTTGTGCTGAATGGGACCTCTGCGGCCAATAAAGTGGTCACCAATGCGCTGCTGACGCGTGGCGATCTGGTGCTGTTTGACCGCAACAATCATAAATCGAACCACCACGGGGCGCTGATCCAGGCGGGTGCTACGCCGGTTTACCTGGAAGCGGCGCGTAATCCGTTTGGCTTTATTGGCGGCATTGATGAGCACTGCTTTGATGAGGGGTATCTGCGCCAGCAACTTCGAGAAGTTGCGCCGCAAAAGGCTGATCAACCGCGCCCGTTCCGTCTGGCGATCATTCAGTTGGGTACCTATGACGGTACGATCTACAACGCCCGACAGGTGATCGACAAGATCGGTCACCTGTGCGATTACATTCTGTTTGATTCCGCATGGGTCGGTTACGAGCAATTTATCCCGATGATGGCCGATGGGTCGCCGCTGCTGCTGGAGCTCAATGCTAACGATCCGGGGATTTTTGTCACTCAGTCGGTACACAAACAGCAGGCCGGATTCTCGCAAACCTCGCAGATCCATAAAAAGGATAACCATATTCGCGGCCAGGCGCGCTTCTGCCCGCATAAGCGTCTGAACAATGCGTTTATGCTGCATGCTTCCACCAGCCCGTTTTACCCGTTGTTTGCGGCGCTGGACGTTAACGCCAAAATCCATGAAGGCGAGAGCGGCCGTCGGCTATGGGCGGAATGTGTGACGCTGGGGATCGAGGCCCGCAAAGCGATTATTACCCGCTGTAAGCTGCTTCAACCGTTTATTCCTCCGGTAGTGGATGGCAAACCGTGGGAAAGCTATCCGACACAGGTGATTGCCAGCGAGCGTCGCTTCTTTAGCTTTGAACCTGGTGCTAAATGGCATGGTTTTTCTGGATATGCACGCGACCAGTATTTTGTCGATCCCTGCAAACTGCTGTTAACCACTCCGGGCATTGATGCGCAAACCGGGCAATATACTGAGTTTGGCATTCCGGCGACGATTTTGGCGCATTATCTGCGTGAAAACGGTATCGTGCCGGAGAAATGCGACCTTAACTCGATTCTGTTCCTGCTGACCCCGGCAGAAAGCGCTGAGAAACTGGCGCAACTGGTCGTGATGCTGGCGCAGTTTGAACAGCATATTGAGGACGATACGCCGCTGGCAAACGTGCTGCCCACCGTCTTCAACAAGTATCCGGTACGTTACCGGGATTACACGCTGCGTGAACTGTGTCAGGAGATGCACTCACTGTACGTCAGCTTTGATGTGAAAGATCTGCAAAAAGCGATGTTCCGTCAGGAGAGTTTGCCTGCCGTGGCGATGAACCCACAGGATGCTAACAGCGCCTTTATCCGCGGTGATGTTGAACTGGTGCGTATTTGTGATGCCGCAGGTCGCATTGCGGCAGAAGGCGCGCTGCCTTATCCTCCGGGCGTACTGTGCGTGGTACCGGGCGAAGTATGGGGCGGGGCGGTGCAACGTTACTTCCTGGCATTGGAAGAGGGCATAAACCTGCTGCCGGGCTTCTCGCCGGAGCTGCAAGGGGTTTACAGTGAAACGGATGCAGACGGCATTAAACGTCTGTATGGATATGTTCTGAAGTAAGCGTCATCTGACCAAATAGGGCCACCATCAGGTGACCCTATTTAATCAATAAAGATTAGTGCGCGATAGTATGGGCGCCTGCCGGAACGCGTACGTGTTTGTATTTAAACAGCGCAACGAAGGCAAAAGCCAGAACCAGCGAGTAACCTGCGAAGATCAGCCACACGGTCTGCCAATCGGTAATACCGTTCAGCGTATAGTGTTCAACTACTTTACCGCTCACCAGACCGCCCAGAATACAACCGAAGCCGTTGGTCATCATCAGGAACATGCCTTGTGCGCTGGCGCGGATTTCAGGGCGAACTTCTTTCTCTACAAACACGGAGCCAGAGATGTTGAAGAAGTCGAAGGCGCAGCCGTAAACAATCATCGACAGAACCAGCAGCACGGTACCAAACGGTGTTGGATCGCCGTAGGCAAACAGGCCGAAGCGCAACATCCACGCTACGATACTGATAAGCATCACGTTCTTAATACCGTAACGGCTTAAGAAGAACGGGATGGTCAGGATAAACAGCGTCTCGGAGATCTGCGAAATCGACATCATCACTGACGCGTGTTCAACGATGAAGCTGCCGGAGAACAGAGGATTGTTATCGAAGCTGTGCAGGAAGGTATTACCGAACATATTGGTAATTTGCAGCTCTGCGCCCAGCATCATAGAGAAGATGAAGAAAATCGCCATACGCTTGTTTTTAAACAACGCGAAGGCATCCAGGCCCAACATGGAAGACCAGCTCTGGTTTTTCTGCTGATTGGCGACCGGGATATGCGGCAGCGTCAGGGTAAACAGCGCCAATACGACGGACAGCGTCGCGCCGATATACAGCTGCATATGGCTCAGTTCAAAGCCGGAGAAGCTTACCGCCCACATCGCCAGAATAAAGCCGATGGTGCCCCAGATACGGATTGGCGGGAAGTCTGTAACAATATCCATCCCGGCTGATTGCAGGCGATAGTAAGAGATGGTGTTGATTAACCCCAACGTTGGCATATAGGCCAGGGAGTTAAGCAAGATCACAAAGAACATGGCACCTGGCGTGGTGACTTCGGCTGCGGCGAACAGCGTTGCTGCGCCGACCAGGTGACAAATGGTGTACACCCATTTTGCACTGATCCATTTGTCAGCCACGATCCCTAACAGCGTAGGCATAAACACGGCGGCGATCCCCAGCGAGCTGTACACCGCGCCAATGGATGCACCATCAAATTTAAGGGTGACAAACATATAGGAGCCGAGGGTAGTGAGCCAACTACCCCATAAGCAGAACTGCAGAAACGAGAGAACTTTCAGCTGCAGCTTAAGATTCATGTTAATTTCCTCACACCGTAATGCGGATGAATGTTTTAAAAGGCACATTTGCCGTGGCTATATGATGTGATTCTATCAACGAGAGGCACTCTTTTTTTGTTACCTGTGACAAATATTTGCAAACAATTTCGGATTGCAAAGCAAAAGAGTGATGGAGTTAACGTTTTTCCCCCTTCAGGCCCCCGTTTTAGGGGGCCTGAAGGGGGATACATTAGCGGCGACGATATGATTTTTGTGCGGAATTGACCTTGTAAAGATATCGGCGTGATTCAGCAGATGGGTGTCGGGTGGTCAGCGTTTGATAAACGTCCCCAGGGGACATGCTGTTAATGATGTTTGCGGCCTGAATTTTATCGTTCGAGAACACGCGCAGCACGCTGCCCGCACCGCCGTTATACGCGGTGATCACCGCATAGCGACGCGAGGTCGGATTATCAATGCCGCCCAAATAGACATTATTCAGCATTGCCAGATAGGCAGTACCGGTATCAATGTTGCTGGCCGGGTCAAACAAGAAGCTACGGCTTGGCGTGCCTGAGCGCCCCTGGGAACGGAACACATCTTTTCCGGCGCTGTGTTGTACCACCTGCATGAGTCCCAGCGCATCGGCATGGCTGACCGCATACGGGTTAAACGAGGATTCGGTTTGCATGATGGCCAGAATCAGCGACTCTTCGACGCCATACTTACGTGAAGCCTGACGTACCATGCCGACGTATTTATGCGCGCGCTTATCAAGGTGGTTCGGGACCAGATTGATCGTCACGCTATAGATGATACGCAAACCATTGCTGCGCTTTTTCAGTCGCGTTTGTAGCAGGTAGTTGGCAAAATTGGTTGCACGTCCCTCCCAACGAATAGGCTGGCCGGTATTATCGACTACCTGCCCGTACAGGAACGGCTCTTTGGAAATCTTAATGTCGTCGACATCGGAATAGAGGTCGATAGAACCCGGATCATCACCCATCAGCAACGTCTTGATAATCGCTAGACGCAGATGTCCGGCGGGATCTGTCCCGGCAATGGTCTCGACGGTTATCGTACCGTCATCAAAATTGATATGGCTGCGGGTTTGATACTGATCGGTATACTTTACGTAGTCCTTCGGACCCGCAATCAGCACTTCCTTAAATCCCCACAGATTCTCAATGTTATGGGCAAATTGCCCCATCAGAATATCAAAACCGTTGGTATCCTTGACCCAGGCTTCGTTATAGGAGTCGCCTTTTTTGGTCGAACTGGAACAGGAGATGAGCAACGGCGCGATAACGGCAAGCGCGAGAAATTTTTTCATCATTCCGGGAGTGCGTGTTGTGTTTGTTGTTGTATCGTTTTGCCGGATGGCAGTGCGAGCACCCTATCCGGCCTACGAGATTGCCAGCAAGCGATGCTTATTTTTTTTCTTCAGGCGTATAGCCTTCAATATGCACATCCTTACCTTCAAACAGGAAGTTAATCATCTCCTGTTCCAGTAACTTACGGTGTTCAACGTTCATCATATTGAGTTTCTTCTCGTTAATCAGCATGGTTTGTTTATGCTGCCATTGCGCCCATGCTTCTTTAGAAATCTCGTTATAGATGCGTTTTCCTAGCTCGCCCGGGTACAGCTGAAAATCCTGTCCTTCTGCTTCGCGTTGCAGGAAAGTGCAAAAAATCGTTCTGCTCATAAAAAATCCTCTTTATCGACCGGTACGTTAAACCTGTGTGCCGGCACGTAATTGCTGTAACAAACGCTCCACGGGGGCCGCCAGTCCGACCGACGGCGGTTGCGCTAAGTTATACCAGAGCGCATTGCCTTCATCCATGCATGAGGTGAATGAGGACACGGGAAGCCACATAGGCACAATATCTAAGTGGAAATGGCTAAAGGTATGGCGAAACGCATTAAGTTGGGTCAGATTATCTGCGTTAATTTGCCGTTGCGCCAGCCAGTCGCGTAGCCCATCCTCATCATCAAACTGCGGAAAACAGTATAAGCCACCCCATAAGCCGCTGGGTGGTCGCTGCGCGAGCAACACCTCGTTTTCATGCTGCATCAGTAAAAAATAGCCCGTCCGTTCTGGTAATGTCTGTTTGGGCTTTTTACCCGGGTACAGCGCCCAGCTTGCATTGGCGCTCGCCACACAGCCATTTTCCAACGGACACAGGGAACATTTGGGTTTTGAGCGCGTACAGACCATGGCGCCTAAATCCATCATCGCCTGATTAAACCGCTCAACCCCATGGGCTGGCGTAACCTGCTCGCTCAACTCCCACAGTTTCTTTTCGACCTCTTTTTTACCCGGCCAGCCGCTTACAGCATAACAGCGAGCCAGCACTCGTTTGACGTTACCGTCAAGAATCGGAAAATGCTGACCCAGGGAGAGCGAAAGGATCGCGCCTGCAGTTGAACGTCCGACGCCTGGCAGGGCGGCCACTTCATCAAAGGTTTGCGGGAATGAGCCGCCGTGCAGCGTCACAACCTGTTGCGCGGCTTTATGCAGATTACGCGCTCGGGCGTAATAGCCCAGCCCGGTCCATAAATGCAGGACTTCATCCAGCGGCGCATGGGCTAAATCCGTTACCGTTGGGAAGCGCGCCATAAAGCGCTCAAAGTAGGGGATAACGGTCGCAACCTGAGTTTGTTGCAGCATCACCTCAGAGAGCCATACTTTGTAAGGCGTCTTATCAATTTGCCAGGGCAGCGTTTTCCGCCCGTATTTGTCGTACCAGCTCAAAACCTGAGCCGAGAATTGAGACGCTTGCATGATTACCGTTTCATTATTGCCGGGGGCAAGATTGCAGCACAGCGGCAACGGGGTGTAAACCGGAACTTTCCGCTGCTCACTTTCTTCCTTTACTTGCATCCGGCAACTAACTTTGGATAATGCCCGTTTTCAGAACTCAAACACAGCAGACTAAACTTTTATGAAGAACGACGTCATTTCACCGGAATTTGATGAAAACGGCCGCCCTCTGCGCCGGATTCGTAGTTTTGTTCGTCGCCAGGGGCGACTGACGAAAGGGCAGGAACACGCGCTGGAAAACTACTGGCCGGTGATGGGCGTTGAGTTCAGCGAAGAACCTGTGGATTTCGCTGCGCTGTTTGGTCGCGATGCGCCAGTCACGCTTGAAATTGGTTTTGGTATGGGGGCTTCGCTGGTGGCGATGGCGAAAGCGCGTCCGGAGCAAAATTTCCTCGGCATTGAGGTTCACTCACCGGGCGTTGGCGCGTGTCTGGCTTCAGCTCATGAAGAGGGCGTCGAGAACCTGCGTGTCATGTGCCATGATGCCGTCGAAGTCCTGCATAAAATGATTCCTGACAATTCTTTATCTATGGTTCAGCTGTTTTTCCCTGACCCGTGGCATAAAGCACGTCATAATAAACGCCGTATCGTTCAGGTACCGTTTGCTGAGCGTATCTTAAGCAAGCTGAAGCTGGGCGGCGTGTTCCACATGGCAACCGACTGGGAAGCCTATGCGGAGCACATGCTTGAAGTGATGTCCTCGATTGACGGGTATAAAAACCAGTCAGAGAGTAACGATTACGTACCGCGCCCGGAATCGCGCCCGGTAACCAAATTTGAACAACGTGGTCATCGTCTTGGCCACGGCGTATGGGACTTAATGTTCGAGAGGGTGAAATAATGGCAAAGAACCGTAGCCGTCGTCTGCGTAAAAAAATGCACATCGACGAATTCCAGGAAGTAGGATTTTCGGTTGCATGGCGTTTCCCGGAAGGTACATCTGGAGAGCAGGTCGATCAAATCGTTGATGATTTTATCAATGAAGTTATCGAACCGAACAAGCTGGCCTTTGACGGCAGCGGCTATCTGGCCTGGGAAGGTCTGATCTGTCTGCAGGAAATCGGCAAATGCACCGAAGAACATCAGGCTATCGTGCGTAAGTGGCTGGAAGAGCGCAAACTCGAAGAAGTGCGCACCAGCGAACTTTTCGATATTTGGTGGGACTAAGTAGCAAAGGGTCGGCAAATGCCGGCCCAATTTGTATTGAGGGAAAGATATGATGCGCAAAACGCTGCTGGCGGCAGTCCTAACGTTCACGGCGATGGCCGCACATGCTGATTATCAGTGCAGCGTCACCCCGCGTGACGATGTGATTTTGAGTCCACAAACGGTACAGGTGAAGGGTGAGAACGGCAACCTGGTCATTACCCAGGCCGGTGATGTCACCTTTAACGGTAAACAGTACAACCTGAACGCCGCGCAGCGTGAGCAGGCTAAAGATTATCAGGCGGCGTTGCGTAGCAGCCTGCCGTGGATTGACGAAGGTGCCAGAGCGCGCGTGGAGAAAGGTCGCGTGGCGCTGGATAAAATCATCGCCAAAGAGGTCGGCGAAAGCAGCAACATGCGTGGCCGCTTAACTAAGCTGGATGCGCAATTGAAAGAGCAGATGAACCGCATTATTGAGCATCGCACTGACGGCCTGACCTTCCATTATAAGGCGATTGATCAGGTTCGCGCGGATGGACAACAGCTGGTCAATCAGGCGATGGGCGGTATTTTGCAGGACAGCATCAACGAGATGGGGGCGAAAGCCGTGCTCAAAGGCGGTGGTAATCCGCTGCAGGGCGTGCTCGGAAGCCTCGGAGGTTTGCAAACCTCAATTCAGAACGAATGGAAGAATCAGGAACAAGACTTCCAGCAGTTTGGCAAAGATGTTTGTGCCCGCGTCGTGACGCTGGAAAACGATCGTAAAACGCTGGTTAGCACTCTGAAATAATCTTCACCTCTTTTTAACGGCACAGAAACATTCTGTGCCGTTTTATTTTGTATTTTTCTGTTTTTTTGATATCCATCTCTAAGAATAACAATTTGATGGAGATATAAATCTGGTTAATTGGATGGCGTCACATTATTCATCTGTAAGATAGACATAATGCTGCAAATTCAAGTAACTGGAGAAATAACATGGAGTTTTTCAAGAGAACGGCACTTGCCGCACTGGTTATGGGTTTCAGCGGCGCGGCGCTTGCACTGCCAAACATCACTATTTTAGCTACCGGCGGGACGATTGCCGGCGGTGGTGACTCCGCAACAAAATCTAACTACACGGCAGGCAAAGTCGGCGTAGAAAATTTGGTTGATGCCGTACCTCAGTTGAAAGATATCGCCGTTGTGAAAGGCGAGCAGGTGGTAAACATCGGCTCCCAGGATATGAATGACGAAGTCTGGCTAACGCTGGCGAAAAAGATTAATACCGAGTGTGATAAAACTGACGGCTTCGTGGTAACACATGGTACGGATACCATGGAAGAAACCGCCTATTTCCTCGATCTCACCGTCAAGTGCAACAAGCCGGTGGTGCTGGTCGGCGCAATGCGTCCGTCTACAGGTATGAGCGCTGATGGCCCCTTCAACCTGTATCACGCCGTGGTAACCGCCGCAGACAAAGCCTCTGCCAACCGTGGTGTGCTGGTGGTGATGAACGACACCGTTATGGATGGTCGCGATGTGACCAAAACTAACACTACGGATGTCGCTACTTTCAAATCCGTTAACTATGGTCCGCTGGGGTATATCCATAACGGTAAAATCGACTACCAGCGTACGCCTGCGCGTAAGCACACCACATCCACGCCGTTCGACGTATCTAAGCTGACCGAGCTGCCGAAAGTTGGGATTGTTTACAACTACGCTAACGCCTCCGATCTGCCAGCCAAAGCATTGGTAGATGCGGGTTACGCCGGGATCGTCAGTGCGGGTGTAGGTAACGGTAACCTGTATAAAACCATTTTCGATACGCTGGCAACTGCCGCGCATAAAGGTACCGTTGTAGTGCGTTCATCCCGTGTACCAACGGGCGCCACCACCCAGGATGCTGAAGTTGATGATGCGAAATACGGATTTGTGGCTTCAGGCTCTCTGAACCCGCAAAAAGCGCGTGTTCTGCTGCAACTGGCTCTGACCCAAACCAAGGATCCTAAGCAGATCCAGGAAATGTTTAATCAGTATTAATGGCATAAAAAATGCCCCTACCGTAGCGTTGGGGCATTCTCCAGAAGCAGTTACTCTTCGTATTTACATCAACCCCAGCATCTGTGGAATAAACAGAGAGATCTGTGGAATGTATACGATCATCATCAGTGCAACCAGCAATGCGGCGTAAAACGGCAGCAGGGGTTTGATCAATTGCTGGATCTTCACGCCAGAAATCGAACAGCCTACAAACAATGCACTTCCTACCGGCGGTGTCAGCAGACCAATGCACAGGTTGGCGACCATCATGATGCCGAAATGTACCGGATCCATACCTAACTCTTGAGCGATTGGCAAGAAAATGGGTGTAAAGATCAGGACTGCCGGTGTCATATCCATAAAGATCCCAACAACCAGTAGTACAATATTGATTAACAGTAGGATGATCAGTGGATTATCGGAAATACCCATTAATGTGTCACTGATCATGTAGGGAATATCGGCATTGGTCATCGCCCAGGACATGCCGACAGAGAAGCCGATCAGTAACAGTACGATAGAGGTCATCACGACTGATTCCAAAATCAGCTTTGGTAAATCACGCCATTTTACTTCCCGGTAAATCAGCACCGAGAGAATGAAGGTGTAGACGACCGCAATCGCTGAGGCTTCTGTTGCGGTAAAGATCCCACCTAAAATACCCCCCATCACAATGATGACCAGTAACAGACTCGGTAGCGCATCCAGAAGTGCTTTTACTGCCTGTGCGCAGGTTGGCCTTTCCGACAGGGGATAACCACGGCGTTTGGCGATAATGGCGCATACCACCATGATCGAAAGCCCCATCAGGATCCCTGGTAAATAACCCGCCATAAACAACGAAGCAACTGAAACACCGCCAGCAGTAAGAGAAAACACAATTAACACATTTGATGGTGGAATTAACAGCCCGGTAATACAGGAGGAAACGTTAACGGCTGTCGAGAAGGTTGGGTCGTATCCTTGCTTTGTCTGAATAGGATTAAGCGTACCGCCAACGGCTGCAGCAGCGGCAACGGCAGAGCCGGATATCGAACCAAACATCATGTTTGCCAGCACGTTGACATGACCAAGTGAGCCGGGAACTCGCCCAACCATCACCTGCGCCAGGTTAATTAGTCGGATGGCGATCCCACCGCTGTTCATCAGAGTACCTGCGAAAATAAAAAACGGGATCGCCAATAGGGCAAAATTATCTAATCCGTTTGCCAGACGTTGAGAGACAGTGATAACGGCAACATCCCAAGGAAACATCAGCAGCATTGAGGCTACAGTGGCGATACCGATAGAGAACGAAATAGGTACGCCAATGAACACCAGGACAAAGAAGCAGCCAAACAGGGTTAGTGCGATATAGCCTTCCATCAAATTACTCCCTGCGAAGATTGTTTCAGTTGCTGAATATTTTTGTGAATAAACCACAGGGCATAGAACATCATGACTGCGCCGCTTAGCGGCAGGATGATATACACGTAACCCATTGGAATTTGCATGGCCGCAGAAACTTGCACCGTTGCCAGCGTTTTATTAATCAGCTTGATACCGCCGGTAACGATGACTGAACCTGCAAAGCCAAAAATCAGCAGATTAATGAATAAGCTCAATAACGCCTGTTTACGTTTATTAATCGACATGAACAGTAGATCGATAGACAGGTGGCGCTGGGCGCCTACGGTATAGGCTGCACCTAATAATCCGACCCAGATCATTAAGAAGCGTGCCAGTTCGTCAGTTAAGGTGCTGGGCTGATTGAGCACGTAGCGGCTAAAAACTTGCCAGACTACGCACACTACCAGCGCAATCATTACGATGACCGAAAATGCGGCAATGACGCGGTCTACCGCAAGCTTAAGGCGGTTAAATATCATGGTGAGTTTCCTGGTGAAACAGGGCCAATCAATGGCCCAAAGGGTTATTGTACTGCGTCTTCAAACTTCGCCAGCAGGGCTGCATGTTTTGGGTCTTTTTTGAAGTCATCAAACAGCGGTTGAACAGCGGCGCGGAAAGGGGCTTTATCAACTTTGATAATCTCGCCACCCATAGCTTTTGCTTGAGCGCGGGTATCAGCATCGATTTTATCCCACAACTTTTGTTGATAAGCCTCGGAATTTTTAGCCGCTTGACGAAGGATCAGTTGTTGCTCCGGGGTCAGCTTATTCCATGTTTTGGTTGAGATAACGAGAAAATCTGGAATAGAGGCGTGCTCATCTTCGGAGAAGACTTTAGCTATTTCGATATGACGTGTTTGCACCCACGATGGAACGTTATTCTCTGCGCCATCCACTACACCTTGTTGCATAGCGGTATAAACCTCACCGAAGGAAATAGGGGTCGGCGATCCGCCCATCAGTTCAACCATTTTAATGGTTGTGGGGCTGGGTTGAACGCGGACTTTCAGACCTTTCAGATCCTCTGGTTTGGTAATAGGTTTTTTGGCATAAAAACTACGCGTGCCGGCAACGTAAGCAGATAACGCAAAGAATCCCTTTTCTTTTGTGGATTCCATAATGTCTTTACCTACCTCACCAAATACAACGTTATTGAAATGGTTTTGATCTTTAAATAAGAAAGGTAAATTATAAATGGCATAAATATTATCAAATGACTCTAAATCACTGGCAGAACCTTTTGTCATATCCAACGCGCCATTTTGTAACAACTCCATCGTTTCTCGGGCATTACCCATTTGGCTACTGGGATATATACGTACAATCATTTTACCGTCGGAGAGTTGTTTTACCTCTTTGGCCATTTCTTCGAAAGCCTGGTGAACCACATGGCTACGTTCAAGGTTGTGTGCCAGTTTGAGAGTCACTTTTTCAGCAGCATATGCGCCAGTGCTAAGTAGCGCCAACAAGGACGCACAGACTAGCGAGCGGGAAAAGGTTTTGATTTTCATAAGTAAGCTCCGTGCTTTAAGGTACAGTAATTGGTTGACATCTGATGATGGTTCACCTTTTTCTGTATGATAAATTAATATAGTTGTCGGACATCTATCCACTATATAGATCACATACCTTTTGCATGGCAGCAGTTTGATCTTATTTTGTGCGCTGTGTTCAATATATTTATGTTGGTGAAGAGGCTATTTAAAATGAATAAAATAATTAATATGGTTATTGTCAATAAATGACGTGCATTGTACTCGGTTTTTCCGAGTACAATATTTAGAGGAATTTGTAGAAGAAAATGCGCCGACAGGCGCACAGAGATCACTCCGCCAGAAACAGCTCCAGCAGAGAATTCAAAAATAGCTTACCGTGCTGGGTAATCTGCCAGTATTCATCGCATTCACTCAGATAGCCCTGGGCAATGGCCTCATCGATCTGTCGACGAATAACGTCTTCGGTAAGCCCGGTATATTGCGTGAACTCCGCGCGAGGCGCGGCTTCCAGCAGCCGGAAACGGTTCATAAAGAACTCAAACGGCTTATCGGCCTCGGCGACATCTCGCTGGCTTTCCAGATAACGTCCTTGCATGTATCCGCGCGGATGTCGCGTTTTGGTCGTGCGCAGGATGCGACCGTCAGGGAAAGTGACTTTGCCGTGCGCGCCGCAACCAATGCCTAGGTAGTCGCCAAAACGCCAGTAATTTAGGTTGTGCTGACACTGATAACCCGGTCTGGCGTAGGCTGAGGTTTCGTACTGCTGATACCCCGCGGCGGTCAGCAACTGGTGGCCTTGCTCAAAAATATCCCACAGCGCGTCGTCGTCCGGTAATACCGGTGGTCGGGACCCGAACAGCGTATTCGGCTCGATGGTCAACTGATACCAGGAAAGATGCGGCGGGTTGAGCGCGATGGCCTGCTGTAAATCGCTCAGCGCCTCTTCCAGCGTCTGATCCGGTAAACCGTGCATCAGGTCGAGGTTAAAGCTGCGTAGTCCCAGACCGCTTGCCAGGTGCGCTGCACGTTTGGCTTCTTCCGGCCCGTGAATACGTCCCAGACGTTCGAGTTTGGCGGAGCTAAAGCTCTGTACACCAATGGAGATACGGTTTACGCCAGCACGTTGATAATCCACAAAGCGATCGGCTTCCACCGTACCGGGATTCGCCTCCATCGTGATTTCTGCATCTGCGGCGAGATTCAGCCGTGCGCGCACGCCGTCGAGCAGCGTTTGCATTGCCGGGCCAGAAAGCAGGCTCGGCGTACCACCACCGATAAAAATCGTCTTTACCTCGCGGCCCTGGGCGTGGGCCACCTCAGAATCCAGATCGCTCAGCAGATGCTGCACATAGTCGTCATGAGGGACTTCGCCTTTAAGCGCATGCGAGTTGAAGTCGCAGTACGGGCATTTCTGCACGCACCACGGGATGTGTATGTAAAGACTTAACGGCGGAAGCTTAACCATTACGCAGGGCATCCAGCAGCAGCTTCAGCGCCTGTCCACGGTGAGAAATCGCGCTCTTTTCTTCGCGGGTCAGTTCGGCGGCGGTTTTCCCTTCAGAGGGCACAAAGAAGATTGGGTCGTAGCCAAAACCACCGTTTCCGGCAGGTTCACGGGCAATAACGCCCGGCCAGCGTCCGTGGCAAACCACAGGTGTTGGATCGTCTGCATGGCGCATATACACCAGCACGCAGTGGAATTGTGCCTGGCGCTTGTCATCAGGAACATCCTGCAGGGTGTGGAGCAGTTTTTCTAGGTTCTGCTGATCGGTTGCATCTTCGCCGGAATAGCGGGCTGAATAGATGCCCGGCGCGCCGCCAAGGGCATTTACCGCCAGACCGGAGTCATCAGCAATGGCGGGTAAACCGGTAATTTGCGCGGCATGACGAGCCTTCAGAATGGCGTTCTCAATAAACGTCAGCCCGGTCTCTTCTGCAGAATCAACACCCAGATCCGTTTGAGCAACAACATCAAGACCGAAATCACTCAGAAGAGAGGCGAGTTCACGCACTTTACCGGCGTTGCCGGTCGCGAGGACAACTTTTTGCATGGGATACCTAATCAGTTAGCGCCGCAATTTCGGGCGGGATCTGTTGCGGATGAATGATTTTAACCTGTTTGTGACGACCAAGCTCGCCCTTCTCAATGACGACCTGGCTTTTTGCCACACGGAACTGTTTGCCGAGAAACTTCACCAGATGACTATTGGCTTGCCCATCAACCGGTGGGGCGGTAATGGCGACTTTTAGTTCGTCGCCATGTAAACCTACAATACTGTCACGGCTGGCTTTAGGCTGAATGTAGAGCCGTAAAACCAGACCGTCATCGCAGGGGGTAACGGCACTCATAGCGCCATCCACAGCCCCGGTAGCAGCATGTTACCTGTCGCCTGTAATACTTCTGCGATGCCCATGTTAATGACATACAGCAGCAGAACCAGGATCATTGGCGAGAAATCGATCCCGCCCATGCCTGGAAGTAAGCGACGAATAGGACGCAACAGCGGATCCGCCAGTTGAATCAGCACGTACTCCACAGGGCTGCGGCCCTGGCTGACCCAGCTCATAATCGCCATCACCAGCAGAACCCAGAAAATCAGCAGTCCGATGGTCTTCAGGACAATCAGCACGGCGGCGATCCAGATGATCGGCTGGAACGTAACCACCTTAAACAGCACGATGGCCTTGATAAAGCTCAGAACGAGCGCAACTAATGCCGATGCGCTGTCAATTGGCCCCATCGGGGGAATGATACGGCGTAACGGCCCAATAATGGGCTGAGTGATTTTCACAATAAACTGCGAGAACGGGTTGTAGAAATCGCAGCGAGACCATTGCATCCACACGCGCAGCAGCAGCGCCATGGTATACAGCTCAATTACCGTTGAGAGCAGGAAGGTCAACGTATTCATGGTGTTCCTTAGTTTTCCTTATTTTTTAGTGTAATCACGAGCACCAAAAATGGCAGTGCCGATGCGCACCATCGTGCTACCCGCCGCAATGGCGGCATCCATATCATCAGACATCCCCAGTGAGAGCGTGTCGATACTTGGGTAACGTGTTTTCAACCCGGCAAATGCTACCGCCATTTGCTGTGCAACTTCAAACTGCCTTACATAATCTGACTCTGGCGCCGGAATCGCCATCAGACCACGCAGGGTAATCCGTGGCAACGCGGCGACTTCAGCGGCCAGTGCATCAAGCTCTGCAAGCGGAATACCTGACTTACTGTTCTCATCGCTGATATTAATCTGAATCAACACATTGAGCGGCGGCAGTTCCGCAGGGCGCTGTTCGCTCAGACGGGCAGCGATACGCAGACGATCAATTGTATGGCACCAGTCAAAATGTTCAGCGACCAGACGACTTTTGTTCGACTGCAGCGGGCCGATAAAGTGCCACTGCAGATCGTTAACGCCTTTTTCCTGAAAGTAGCGGATCTTATCCACCCCTTCCTGGACATAGTTTTCACCGAAGGCACGCTGCCCTGCGGTCATGGCTTCTTCGATGGCGCTCGCAGGTTTGGTTTTGCTGACTGCAAGCAACATAACTTCTTCTGAAGACCGCCCGCAACGCGTCGCGGCGGCTGAGATTTTGTCCCGGACATGTGCCAGGTTATGCGCGATATCGTTCATTTTCCGAGGATGTTCATATGAATATGGAAGAAATAGTGGCCCTTAGTGTAAAGCATAACGTGTCGGATCTACACCTGTGCAATGCATGGCCTGCGCGCTGGCGCATAGGTGGAAAAGTCGAAATAGCACCATTTACTCCCCCTGACGTGGAGAATCTGCTGATGTGCTGGCTCAGTGAGCAACAACAGGTACAGTGGCGGGAACAGGGGCAGATTGATTTTGCCCTTACGCTGGCGGACTCCCGGCGTCTACGCGCCAGCGCATTTGCTCATCAGCAGGGAACCTCGCTGGCGCTAAGATTGCTACCGCTTGAATGTCCTCGTTTAGACGATCTTCAGACCCCCGAGGCCATACCTAAACTGCTGCACGGTGAAAATGGATTAGTTCTGGTCACTGGAGCCACCGGCAGCGGTAAATCAACTACCCTGGCGGCGATGGTGGAGTACCTTAATCAACATATTGCGGGGCACATTCTGACGCTGGAAGATCCGATTGAGTATCGCTACACCAGCCAACGTTGTCTTATTCAACAGCGGGAGGTGGGCGTACACTGCGCTTCTTTTGCTGCCGGTTTGCGCGGCGCGTTACGCGAAGATCCCGACGTTATTTTGCTGGGCGAGCTGCGCGACGTGGAAACTATTCGTTTGGCCTTAACGGCAGCGGAGACCGGGCATCTGGTGTTGGCAACCTTACATACGCGAGGGGCGGCGCAGGCCATCGCGCGGCTGGTGGACACCTTTCCCGCTCAGGAGAAAGATCCGGTGCGTAACCAACTGGCAGACAGCCTGCGGGCGGTACTTTCGCAAAAGTTGGAGGAAGATAAGCAGGGAGGACGCGTGGCGCTATTCGAACTGCTCGTCAACACGCCCGCCGTGGGTAATTTGATCCGCGAAGGGAAAACGCATCAGCTACCCGGTGTGATTCAAACCGGGCAGCAGACAGGTATGCAGATGTTTGCACAAAGTCAGCAGCAGCGCCAGGCGCAGGGGCGACTTTAGTAGCCCTGCTCGAAATAGCTTTCAAGGATAATAACGGCAGAAGCGGAATCTACTTTGCCTTTATTCAACGCCCGGTATCCGCCTTGCTCAAACAGGCCTGAGCGGGCTTCGACGGTGCTCAAACGTTCATCGTGCAGCGTTACGGTTACGCCAAAGCGACCGTGAATGCGGTTAGCGAATTTGCGCGCGCGCGCAGTAAGGGGTTGTTCGGTGCCATCCATGTTGAGCGGCAGGCCGACAATGATTTCGTCCGGCTGCCACTCTTTTAGCAGGCGTTCAATCAAACTCCAGTCTGGCGTACCGTCCTGTGCTTTGATGGCGGGCAAGGGTCTCGCCGTACCGGTAATGCGTTGACCAACCGCGACGCCGATACTTTTCGTACCAAAATCAAAAGAGAGTAATGTTCCGCTCATCAGGCGTGTCCCGCCACGCCTGGCATGGTCTGAATATCAATCCCGATAAGCTTCGCCGCATCGCGCCAGCGGTCGGCAATCGGCGTTTTAAATAAGATGTTGAGGTCTGCGGGAGCAGTGAGCCAGGCGTTATCCAGTAGCTCTTGTTCCAGTTGACCTTTTTCCCATGATGAATAGCCCAGCGCAACCAGCACTTCAGATGGCTGCTCCTGCGTACCCAGGGTTTCAAGTACATCGCGGGAGGTGGTGATGATAGTGTTATCTGAAATGCGAATACTGGAGGCAAAGCGTGACGGCGGGGTGTGTAGAATAAATCCACGGTCTTCCGCCAGTGGGCCGCCGAGCATCACCGGTTTGTCCAGACGAATGGCAGGATCGCGTGCTTCTGGAGTAATCTTCAGCTTTTCCAGAATCCCTTCAATTTGTAAGTTTTCCAGAGGCTTATTGACGATAATCCCCATTGCTCCGTTCTCATTGTGTTCACAGATATACACCACGGAACGGCGGAAAATCGGATCCTGGAGAGCAGGCATGGCAATTAGAAAGTGATGCTGTAAATTCATTGTCAGAGGTTCTGTTTCCTGGTTCAAAAAAGCAACAGAGCCCAGTATGTGGGCAAAGCGCGAAGATGTCACCCTCTGAAGATAGCTTTGCCGGATGGCGGCTTCGCCTTATCCGGCCTACGGGGTGCAAATGTAGGCCGGATAAGACGCGAAGGCATCGCCATCCGGCAACTTATTTATTTCTGCAAACGTGCCTCGATGGCGTCCATCAGCATACCGGTAATCGAAACCGGGAACTCCGCTTCAATTTCACGAATACAGGTTGGGCTGGTGACGTTAATTTCCGTCAGACGGTCGCCAATGATATCCAGACCGACAAAAATCAAACCTTTTGCTTTCAGCGTTGGCCCAATGCGACGTGCAATTTCCCAGTCGCTGTCGGTTAATGGACGCGGCTCGCCACGACCGCCGGCTGCCAGGTTGCCACGGGTTTCGCCGCCTTGTGGAATACGCGCCAGGCAGTACGGAACGGGTTCGCCATCGACCACCAGCACGCGTTTATCGCCGTCTTTAATTGCCGGCAGATAGTTCTGCGCCATGCAATAACGGGTACCGTGCTCGGTCAGCGTTTCGGCAATAACGCCAAGGTTCGGATCGCCTTCCTTCACGCGGAAAATAGATGCGCCGCCCATGCCGTCCAGCGGTTTGAGAATGATGTCGCTGTGTTTTTGCCAGAAGGCTTTCAGCTGCGCTTTGTTACGCGTGACCAGTGTTTCCGGCGTCAGGTCGGCAAACCATGCGGTGAACAGCTTCTCGTTACAATCGCGCAGGCTCTGCGGTTTGTTGACGATTAGCGTCCCTTTCTCCTCTGCACGTTCCAGAATATAGGTTGCGTAGATGAACTCGGTATCAAACGGCGGATCCTTACGCATCAGAATGACGTCCAGATCTGCCAGCGGGAGATCCTGCTCGCTATTGAACTCATACCATTTGTCGTAGTTCTGCTCTACGCTCAGGGTACGTGTACGGGCGCGGGCTTCACCGTTGATCAGATAGAGATCGGCCATTTCCATATAATGAATTTCGTAACCGCGACGTTGCGCTTCCAGCAGCATAGCGAAGCTGGAATCTTTCTTGATGTTGATGCTTGCGATGGGATCCATCACGATGCCGAGCTTGATCATTGTTCTTCTCCGTTAGCCCAGATCGCCAAAACGCACCTGTAGCGCGGTGATGGCGGTGAGCGCAGTTGTCTCAGTACGCAGAACGCGAGGTCCTAACAGAATATCAGTAAACTGATACCGTGCGGTCATGGCAATTTCATCTGCCGACAGCCCACCTTCGGGGCCAATCAGCAAGCGGATGCGTTCCACCGGGAGCGGCAGCGTATTGATGCTGGCGCTGGCGCGGGGATGCAGGTTCAGTTTCAGACCTTCATCCTGTTCGGCGCACCACGCTTCCAGATCCATCGCCGGGCGAATTTCAGGCACCCGATTACGACCGCACTGTTCGCAGGCGGCAATGGCGATTTTCTGCCACTGCTGGAGCTTCTTGTTCAGGCGTTCGCTGTCCAGTTTAACGCCGCAGCGCTCAGAAAAAAGTGGCGTAATGAGGCTTACACCCAGTTCAATCGATTTTTGGATAGTAAATTCCATTTTTTCACCCCGCGACATCACCTGGCCCAGGTGGATGTGCAGCGGCGATTCTCGATCGTCGAGTTCAGCGTTAAGCACCTTCACGTCTACGCTTTTCTTACTGGCGTGGGTGATTTCGGCGTTGAATACCTGATTGCTGCCATCAAACAGCTGTAGCGCCTGGCCTGGCCCCATACGCAGCACGCGGCCGATATGGTTGGCAGCGTCTTCACACAGTGAAATTTGGCTGCCGGAAGTGAGTGGCTCAGGGTGATAAATGCGAGGAATGCGCATAGTTAAACATCCGCGTCATGGCCCTGGACTGCAAAAGGCCAGGGCATGGTTAAAAAATATTGCTGCTAGTGTAGGTTAGCTCTTTTGCGCCTGGCAAGCGCGTTGCACATAGGGGTTATGGTTCCCCTGTACCTTCGCAATGCGTTCGTCGCGCTCACACTCCCAATCGGTGACCGGATACTGCTTATTCCAGGCATTAAAAAGCTGAGTTTGCTGGCGGGAGAGCGTCAGGTTGTATTGGTCGCGCATGTAAAAATAGGTACGCGCGATGGCGCCACGGGCGCGGGCTGGCGGCTCGGCAACTTTCTCTTTGAAGTCAACCTTCATGGTGCATTGTCCATATTGGCCTTCGCCACCGTTCCACTGGCTGTACATAAAGTTTGCGCGATCGCCATTGACCTCACCCACCGCGGGCTGCAGGTTATGCATATCGCTTTCCATTTTGCGATAGACCGGATCTTTAGCGCAGTTTTTACGCCCTCCGTCCTGCCAGCACTGGCGCTGATGACCAAATTGCCAGGCGGGGACCACGTGTTCCCATTCAATTCGACTGGCGCGGTTTTCATTTTTTCGCACTTTATAGCCGCAGGATTCGAGGTCAACGACCCCTTTTTTTCCTTGCCAGTTAATTTTACATCCGCAATAGAAATCGCCTGGCGCATCGGCGTTAACTTTAACGCCTGCTGCTTTTGCCTGAGAAAAACTGTTGATGCCTTCGGCTAAAACCGAGCCTGAAAACGCAGCGGCTAACAAGGCCGCAGCAAAAGAAAGATTACGGTACATCACGAACTCCGTGTCAAAACGAGCCCGCAACGTAGCGAAAGTCATTCCTGTATGCAATCAGTTAGATCAGAAAAGTTCCTGATAATTCTGAAGATTATTCTGCAACCAGCGGTTGACCGCAGTGAACGCAGCGGTAGGTGGCTTCGCCGCGTACAACGCGGTTATGGCGGCGGACGGTCAGTTGGTGCTCCTGACACTTACAGCGGTATGTAAAGGTCTTACGCTGCACGGATTGCAGCTCAAACTGATGCGTGCGCCGGGCCGGTACGCCCAGCACGCTCTCCATCATCCATTTCCACTCTTTCCCGTGCGGCGGTACGCGGCCAAAGTGTTTCCACACCAGTAGATGCGCCAGTTCATGGGGCACCACTTCGTTAACGAACGCGTCAACATTCTCCATCAGCAAAACTGGATTAAGACGAATTTCGTAGGTTTGTAGCCACGCGGTACCCGCGGCGGTTCCGCGCTGTTGGTAAACCAGCTTTGGTTCCGGGTATTGGCGTTCGAGCTTGAGATTGGCCTGAGCGAGTTTTTCCCGCAGGCTGCGCATAACGGCTTGCTGGATGGCGATCGGGAGACGGGAGGTTTTCATAACGCCAGAGGATAGTGCGACAGGGAAGGGACTGCAAGAGGAAGGCTCCCTCCCACGGGGGAGGAAGCCTAACGAGATTAGTCGTGTGCGCCAATTTCGCGCAGTTTACGACCTTTCATCAGGTTACGTTCAATGTGTTCCAGAGAGACGTTTTTAGTTTCAGGGATCAGCCACAGGGTCAGGAAGATGAACAGTACGTTCAGGCCACCGTAGACCCAGAAGGTGTTGGCGCTGCCCAGCGAGTTCAGCATCGTCAGGAAGGTTGCGCCGACAATCATGTTGGCAATCCAGTTAGTTGCGGTAGAGCAGGTGATGCCGAAATCGCGGCCTTTCAGCGGCTGGATTTCAGAGCACAGTACCCAAATCAGCGGACCGGCGCTCATCGCAAAGCCAACGATAAACATTAGCAGCATCAGCACTGCGAAGTATTGTGCGGCTGGCGAGTGAATACCCACGTGCATCATGGTACCCAGCACGCCCATACCGACGGCCATGACGATAAAGCCGAGGATCAGCGTAGGTTTACGGCCCCAGCGGTCAACTAGGCCAATGGCGATAAAGGTTGCCAGCACGTTGGTCAGACCGACAATAACGGTCCCCCACATCTGTTCGGTGGTGTTGGTGTAACCCGCCAGCTCAAAGATTTTTGGTGCGTAATACATAATGACGTTCATCCCGGTGAACTGCTGCATCACCTGTAACAGGACGCCAAGGAAAACTGCGCGGCGGAAGTTGCTGTTTTCTTTAAACAGCGCCCAGCCGCTCTGCTTCACTTGCAGGCTTTCACGAATTTCATCCAGCTCGCGTTTGGCTTCAGCGCTGGTGTCACGCAGACGCAACAGAACGCGTTCGGCATCGACAAAACGACGTTTAGCCGCAAACCAACGCGGGCTGTCCGGCAGGAAGATGACGCCAACCAGCAGTAACAGGGCAGGGATGATGATCACGCCCAGCATCCAGCGCCATGCGCCGCTGTAGCTAAACGCCGTATCGGAAAGATACGCACCTAAAATACCGATGGTGATCATTAACTGATACATAGAAATCATGCTGCCGCGAATTTTTTCCGGGGCGATTTCGGACAAGTACAACGGTGCGGTATAAGACGCAACGCCGACTGCCAGGCCGAGCAGCACGCGGGAAACCAGCAGCACTTCAACGTTTGGCGCTGCGGCGGAGAACAGCGAACCGGCAACAAACAGGATTGCGCCGATCATCAGGCTTTTTTTACGCCCCAGCTTGAAGGAGAGCCAACCGCTGCCGACGGCGCCCACTGCCGCACCAAACATCATGGAACTCACCACCCATTCCTGAGTGTGTGGGGTAATTTGGAACTCGTCGGTGATGAATGGTAAAGCACCGGCAATAACACCGATATCCAGGCCAAAAAGTAATCCAGCCAGGGCTGCCAGGAAGCAGACAAAAAATGTCATGGCTTTGTTGGAATGCCCCGTTTTTTTATTGTCAGGCATGATGCCCTCCGTTGGGTAGCTAGTTTTGTTGATGTTAAGGGTAGGTGAGTACGGGGTAAAAAAATGCGAATCACATCACATTATTGTAATCGGTTACACTGGCATTCATGTGGATTATTGTTTAATGGGTTGAAAGTTAACATTATTTATTATTATAGAATAAAGGTGATTGGCTGATTTTAAGACAATGCTGAAATATGATGTAACAGTGATGCAATGCTGGTAACTAAGAGATGTGAATTCAAGGTAGATAGAAATACCGTGCTATGTAATCGCTTTCATTTGTTATTGAGGCAAATGAAATTAGCGTGGTTATAGCGATGGGGGATGGGAGAGCAAATGACATAAAAAAAGACCAGCACGAGGCTGGTCTTCATAAGCGTTGAGCCGTAGGGGTATTACTTCAGACCGGCAGCTTCACGCAGCAGGGCGGCTTTGTCGGTTTTTTCCCATGGGAAATGTTCGCGACCAAAGTGACCGTAAGCAGCGGTTTCTTTGTAAATCGGGTGCAGCAGATCCAGCATCTGAATCAGGCCATACGGGCGCAGGTCGAAGAACTCACGCACCAGCAGGGTCAGCTGCTCTGAAGGCACTTTTTCAGTACCGAACGTTTCCACCATGATAGAGGTCGGTTCAGCCACGCCGATTGCGTAGGAAACCTGAATCTCACAACGGTCAGCCAGGCCAGCGGCAACGATGTTTTTCGCTACGTAGCGGGCTGCATAAGCTGCGGAACGGTCAACTTTAGACGGATCCTTACCAGAGAATGCGCCGCCGCCGTGACGGGCCATGCCGCCGTAGGTATCAACGATGATTTTACGACCCGTCAGACCGCAGTCACCCATTGGACCGCCGATAACGAAACGACCAGTTGGGTTGATGAAGAACTTGGTTGAAGCTGTCAGCCATTCAGTCGGCAGTACCGGTTTGATGATCTCTTCCATAACGGCTTCTTGCAGCGATTTCTGATCGATATCTTCAGAGTGCTGAGTCGACAGAACAACCGCATCGATCCCGACGATTTTACCGTCGTCATACTGGAAGGTTACCTGGCTTTTTGCATCCGGGCGCAGCCAGGATAAGGTGCCGTTTTTACGCACTTCAGCCTGACGCTGCACCAGACGGTGAGCATAGGTAATCGGGGCTGGCATTAGCACGTCGGTTTCGTTGGTTGCATAACCAAACATCAGACCCTGGTCGCCTGCACCCTGTTCCAGCGGATCCGCACGGTCAACACCCTGGTTGATGTCCGGAGACTGTTTACCAATCGCGCTCAGTACCGCACAAGAGTTGGCATCAAAGCCCATGTCGGAATGCACATAGCCAATTTCGCGAACCGTGTTACGGGTGATCTCTTCGATATCAACCCATGCGCTGGTGGTGATCTCACCGCCAACTAAAACCATGCCGGTTTTGACGTAGGTTTCGCAGGCAACGCGTGCTTTCGGATCCTGCTCCAGGATTGCATCCAGCACGGCATCAGAGATTTGGTCAGCGATTTTGTCAGGATGCCCTTCTGATACGGACTCGGACGTAAAAAGGTGTTTTGCCATATTTAATTTCACCTAAGGAGAATGTAGTTAGCTCAAACTGTCGAGTGGAATAGCCATGTGTAGAAGATTCTACCATGAGTCTGCAGATGACGGACACTGGCAGTCTGAGTGTTAATCGGTATAGATGGATTAACATCTGGACGGCTATTTTAAGGCGGTTCTGCGCCTGATTTCCAGCTTTTTTTGATTGAGCTCGCATTGTACTGAAAATGTAACTGGAAATTTTTCCTGACGGTGCTGGCAATGCGCGTATTTATCTTTTGCTTTTTCGTACTGTTGTCGGTATAAAACGCGGCGCGCGGCTCATATCCGTCATACTTCAAGTTGCATGTGCGTTGGCAATACTCGCCCCAGTCACTTACTCCTGTAAGCGCCCGGGGAATCACTGCGTTGCCGCCTTCCCGCAACTCGATTTATTGAGGATAGACAAAAAAGCACACGACGTTTTCATCGTGTTGCCACTTCCAGCCGGGTTAAAACTTTAGCTTTGGCTTGTGGGTTCGTTCCGTCAGGAGCAACCGTGGAGGTGATACGAGATAATGAACCGTTGTATTCTGCTGAATCTGTCGCACCGTTCTGGTGTACATATGTCCCCCGCAATCTGCATCTTGCATACCTGCCGATGTTATACCCATCTCGGCGCTTCTCAGGACTCCAGGGCCGGCAACGGTCACTAAGAACTGAACAAGGGCGCTCTTGGTAAACAAGAGTTTTCTCGTGGTTTCGCCGAACCGTCAGCATTAAGTTCGGTTACGTGTTTACATTGATATGAAAAAGAAACCGGTCGCACAGTCGGAGCGTCAGCACTATCTGCTGGAAATTCTGCCTGTATTTGGGTTGTTATCGCGTCTTCGGATTGCGATAGTAGTCAACTGTTTTACACTTGTTAATAAAATTTGAGGTTCGCTATGTCTGACGACATTTCTTTGGGTTCGCCTTCGTCAGCAGGCGAACACGGTGTACTACGCTCCATGCAGGAGGTTGCAATGAGTTCCCAGGAAGCCAGCAAGATGCTGCGTACTTACAATATTGCCTGGTGGGGTAATAACTACTATGACGTCAATGAACTGGGCCACATCAGCGTGTGCCCGGATCCCGACGTACCAGAAGCGCGCGTTGACCTTGCTGAGTTGGTGAAAGCCCGTGAAGCGCAGGGCCAGCGTTTGCCTGCATTGTTCTGCTTCCCGCAGATCCTGCAACACCGTCTGCGTTCGATTAACGCCGCGTTTAAGCGCGCCCGTGAGTCTTACGGCTACAACGGTGACTATTTCCTCGTTTACCCGATCAAGGTTAACCAGCACCGTCGCGTGATTGAATCGCTGATCCACTCCGGCGAACCGCTGGGGCTGGAAGCCGGTTCTAAAGCTGAACTGATGGCCGTTCTGGCTCATGCCGGAATGACCCGCAGCGTGATCGTGTGTAACGGCTATAAAGACCGCGAATACATCCGCCTGGCGCTAATTGGCGAAAAGATGGGCCATAAGATCTATCTGGTCATCGAGAAGATGTCTGAAATCGCTATCGTGCTGGATGAAGCTGAACGACTGAATGTTGTTCCGCGTCTGGGCGTGCGTGCGCGTCTGGCGTCGCAGGGCTCCGGCAAATGGCAGTCCTCCGGCGGAGAGAAATCGAAATTCGGCCTGGCGGCAAACCAGGTGCTGCAACTGGTAGAAATGCTGCGCGAGCGCGGTCGTCTGGACAGTATTCAGTTGCTGCACTTCCACCTCGGCTCACAGATGGCGAACATTCGTGATATTGCCACCGGCGTACGTGAGTCGGCGCGTTTCTACGTTGAGCTGCACAAGCTTGGCGTAAATATCCAGTGCTTCGACGTGGGCGGTGGCCTGGGCGTGGACTACGAAGGTACCCGTTCGCAGTCTGACTGCTCCGTAAACTACGGCCTGAACGAATACGCGAACAACATCATCTGGGCGATTGGCGACGCCTGTGAAGAGCACGGTCTGCCGCACCCGACGGTAATTACCGAATCCGGTCGCGCTGTTACCGCGCATCATACCGTGCTGGTGTCTAATATTATCGGCGTTGAGCGTAGCGAGCATACCGAAGCAACGCCTCCGGCTGACGATGCGCCGCGTGCCCTGCAAAGCATGTGGGAAACCTGGCAAGAGATGCATGAGCCGGGAACCCGTCGTTCGCTGCGTGAATGGCTGCACGACAGCCAGATGGATCTGCACGATATTCACGTTGGGTACTCTTCAGGCACCTTTAGCCTGCAGGAACGCGCGTGGGCAGAACAGCTCTATCTGAACATGTGTCACGATGTGCAAAAACAACTCGACCCGAGCAACCGCGCGCACCGTCCGATTATCGACGAGTTGCAGGAGCGTATGGCGGATAAGATTTACGTCAACTTCTCGCTGTTCCAGTCGATGCCGGATGCGTGGGGGATCGATCAGCTGTTCCCGGTGATGCCGTTGGAAGGGCTGAACAAGGCTCCTGAGCGCCGTGCGGTGCTGCTGGATATCACCTGTGACTCTGATGGCGCTATCGACCACTATGTTGATGGTGACGGCATTGCGACCACCATGCCGATGCCGGAATACGATCCGGAGAACCCGCCGATGCTGGGCTTCTTTATGGTGGGTGCGTACCAGGAGATCCTTGGCAACATGCACAACCTGTTCGGTGATACTGAAGCGGTTGACGTGTTCGTCTTCCCTGACGGCAGCGTGGAAGTGGAGCTGTCTGACGAAGGGGATACCGTGGCGGATATGCTGCAATACGTGCAGTTGGATCCGAACACCCTGCTAACGCAGTTCCGTGACCAGGTGAAAAACACCGATCTGGATACCGAGTTGCAGCAGCAGTTCCTCGAAGAGTTTGAGGCAGGTCTGTACGGATATACCTATCTCGAAGACGAGTAATGCTGTTGGGGTTCGCTTGAACCTGAGCAAATTAACGGCGATAATTCGCCTATACAAGTAGTCACGTAAATCAATCCCTTCCTCGTCGGGCTTAACGACGCGGAGGGGATTTTTTTTCACCGATTTTAAAAGAGGTCAGTACATGAGCACCTTAGGTCATCAATACGACAACTCCCTGGTTTCTAACGCCTTTGGTTTTTTGCGTCTGCCGATGAACTTCATGCCGTACGACAGCGACGCCGACTGGGTGATCACCGGCGTACCGTTTGATATGGCAACGTCTGGCCGCGCGGGCGGTCGTCATGGTCCGGCTGCGATCCGTCAGGTTTCCACTAACCTGGCGTGGGAACACAATCGCTTCCCGTGGGACTTCGATATGCGCGAGCGCCTGAACGTGGTGGACTGCGGCGATCTGGTTTATGCGTTCGGTGATGCCCGTGAAATGAGTGAAAAACTGCAGGCGCATGCTGAGAAGTTGCTTTCTGCCGGTAAGCGCATGCTCTCTTTCGGCGGTGACCACTTCGTCACGCTGCCGCTCCTGCGCGCGCACGCTAAACACTTTGGTAAAATGGCGCTGGTGCACTTTGATGCCCACACCGACACCTACGCTAACGGCTGTGAATTCGACCACGGTACCATGTTCTACACTGCGCCGAACGAAGGTCTGATCGATCCGAATCACTCTGTGCAGATCGGTATTCGTACCGAGTTCGACAAAGATAACGGCTTTACCGTGCTGGATGCTTGCCAGGTGAACGATCGCGGCATAGATGACATCATCGCCCAGGTTAAGCAGATTGTTGGTGATATGCCGGTGTATCTGACCTTTGATATCGACTGCCTCGATCCGGCGTTTGCTCCAGGAACCGGTACGCCCGTGATCGGCGGTCTGACTTCCGATCGCGCGATCAAGCTGGTACGTGGTCTGAAAGATCTGCATATCGTCGGGATGGATGTGGTGGAAGTGGCTCCGGCCTACGATCAGTCAGAGATCACCGCGCTGGCGGCGGCTACGCTGGCACTGGAAATGCTGTATATCCAGGCGGCGAAGAAAGGCGAATAACGGGTTTCGGACTATTTTGCCGGATGTCGCTGACGCTAGTCCGGCCTACATTATTGCTGAATTTGTAGGCCGGATAAGGCGTTCACGCCGCCATCCGGCACTGTTCGAGGATTATTTTATCCCGTCAGCGCTCATGCGATCGCGAATGTGTTGCGCACGTTCTGCAGATGCCGGGTGATCGTCAAACATTGAGCTTTGGCGTCCTGCTTCCAGTTTAGCCAGTTTCTCAAAGCTGGTGGCCAGTCCTGCCGGATTGATCCCACGTTTGCGCAACAAATCATACGAGTAATCATCCGCTTCGGATTCCTGACGCTGGGAGAACTGCGAGTTCACCAGTTTCTCGCCAAGATCGCCCAATTGCGACTGCGACAGGCTGCCGACAATGCCGCCAGCGGAAGCCGCTGCTGCACGTACGGCGTTAGTGCCCAGCGCGACCTGCATGCCTTTTTTCACATGACCCAGTGCGACGTGGCCCATTTCGTGGCCGATCACCGCTTCGACTTCGTTATCGGTCATCATATCCATCAGGCCGCTGTACACGCGGATACAACCGTTCGCCATGGCAAAGGCATTCACATCTTTCGCCATATAGACTTTGTAGTTCACCGGCTGGCCGTTAATGTTGTCGCCAAGCGCGGCGGCGATTTTGCCAAGACGCGTTGCGTACTCGCTGCTGGCAGGGGCGATAGTAGCCTTGCTGTCCATATCTTTACAGGCCTGATCGCTCAGCGCTTTTACCTGAGTATCGCTCAGACTATAGGCCTGAAAAGCCTCTGCGCCAGAAGAAAGTAGTCCGTTTGAGTCCATGTTCTGGCAGCCGGTCAATGCCGCCGCCATGCTCGTAGCAAGCAGTAAAGCGCGAATTTTCATTTTTTCTCTTCCGCACAAAGTCAGGATTTTTCTAAAAAATGCGTCGTTTGCAGGTAAACCGACGCTCGGCCTTAGTATAAAGAAAAGAACATTCAGCGGGCGAGAAGATTGCGCAACTTGCGCGCATGATCCAGAGATTTCTGAAGCGGTAAAAGGATGCTCCATGTACATGACACGCGGCTTGGGTTACATTGTTGGCACTTTTTTCCGGCGTAGCCCAAAACGCGCTGTCGTCAAGTCGTTAAGGGCTCAGCCTTCATTATCCGATCTGGAGTCAAAATGTCCTCACGTAAAGAGCTTGCCAATGCTATTCGTGCGCTGAGCATGGACGCAGTACAGAAAGCCAAATCCGGTCACCCGGGTGCCCCGATGGGTATGGCTGACATTGCCGAAGTCCTGTGGCGTGATTTCCTGAACCACAACCCGACTAACCCGTCCTGGGCTGACCGTGACCGCTTCGTGCTGTCCAACGGCCACGGCTCCATGCTGATTTACAGCCTGCTGCACCTCACCGGCTACGATCTGCCGATGTCCGAGCTGCAGAACTTCCGTCAGCTGCATTCCAAAACGCCGGGTCACCCGGAAGTGGGTTACACCGCGGGTGTTGAAACCACTACCGGTCCTCTGGGTCAGGGCATTGCGAATGCTGTGGGTATGGCTATCGCCGAAAAAACGCTGGCGGCGCAGTTTAACCGTCCTGGTCACGACATCGTTGACCACTTCACCTATGCTTTCATGGGCGACGGCTGCATGATGGAAGGTATCTCTCACGAGGTATGTTCCCTGGCCGGTACGCTGAAGCTGGGTAAACTGGTAGCGTTCTACGATGACAACGGCATCTCTATCGATGGCCACGTTGAAGGCTGGTTCACCGATGACACCGCTAAGCGTTTCGAAGCTTACGGCTGGCACGTGGTTCGTGGCGTTGATGGTCACGATGCTGACGCGATTAAGCGCGCAGTTGAAGAAGCTCGCGCTGTGACCGACAAACCGTCCCTGCTGATGTGCAAAACCATCATCGGTTTCGGTTCCCCGAATAAAGCCGGTACCCACGACTCTCACGGTGCACCGCTGGGTGATGCAGAAATCGCACTGACCCGCGAACAGTTGGGCTGGAAATACGCGCCGTTTGAAATTCCGTCTGAAATCTACGCGCAGTGGGATGCGAAAGAAGCAGGCCAGGCAAAAGAAGCTGCATGGAACGAGAAGTTCGCTGCTTATGCGAAAGCCTTCCCGCAGGAAGCCGCTGAATTCACCCGTCGTATGAAAGGTGAAATGCCGTCTGACTTCGACGCAAAAGCGAACGAGTTCATCGCTAAGCTGCAGGCTAACCCGGCGAAAATCGCCAGCCGTAAAGCGTCTCAGAACGCGATTGAAGCGTTTGGTCCTCTGCTGCCTGAATTCCTCGGCGGCTCCGCTGACCTGGCACCAAGTAACCTGACTCTGTGGTCTGGTTCTAAAGCTATCAACGAAGATACTGCCGGTAACTACATCCATTACGGTGTACGTGAATTCGGTATGACCGCTATCGCTAACGGTATCTCCCTGCACGGTGGCTTCCTGCCGTACACCTCCACCTTCCTGATGTTTGTGGAATATGCCCGTAACGCGGTGCGTATGGCTGCGCTGATGAAACAGCGTCAGGTGATGGTCTATACCCACGACTCCATCGGTCTGGGCGAAGATGGCCCGACTCACCAGCCGGTAGAGCAGGTAGCTTCGCTGCGTGTGACCCCGAACATGAGCACCTGGCGTCCGTGTGACCAGGTTGAATCTGCCGTTGCATGGAAATACGGAGTAGAGCGTCAGGACGGTCCGACCGCGCTGATCCTCTCCCGCCAGAACCTGGCACAGCAGGAACGTACCGAAGAGCAGCTGGCGAACATCGCGCGCGGTGGTTACGTGCTGAAAGATTGCGCCGGTCAGCCGGAACTGATCTTCATCGCTACCGGTTCTGAAGTTGAGCTGGCTGTGGCTGCCTGGGACAAACTGACCGCTGAAGGCGTTAAAGCGCGCGTGGTTTCCATGCCGTCTACCGACGCGTTCGACAAACAGGATGCCGCTTATCGCGAGTCCGTACTGCCGAAAGCTGTTTCCGCACGTGTTGCAGTGGAAGCGGGTATCGCAGACTACTGGTTCAAATACGTGGGCCTGAACGGCGCTATCGTTGGTATGACTACCTTTGGTGAGTCTGCACCGGCTGAGCTGCTGTTTGAAGAGTTTGGCTTCACTGTCGACAACGTTGTCGCGAAAGCAAAAGAACTGCTGTAATTTTGATTACAGGTGAAAACGGGTCGCTTATGCGGCCCGTTTTTTTAAAGTAAGTAAATTTATTTGATCGTTCGCAACCCAAAAATGTAGATTTGCATCACAAATATGATATTTAGCGATGTTTTATATTTGCAGCTTGAATCACATTATTGCTGTTGATTTTTATATTTCTTTTCTCAATTCATTGTTTTTAAAGGCATCACCAAAAAACATTCTGCGCTGTATGTAGTTTTCTCCTCGATTGATTTCATTTTGCCGTGCGCGTATTTTATTTTTAACGCTAACTCGTACCCTAAAAATAAAATAAGGAAAATGTATGCGGCTGATTGATTACTTTCCCGAATCATCTATCTCAATAAAAAATTCAGCAAAGAACTGGCAGGAGGCAATTGACTTTTCTATGTCATCCTTACTCGCCAATCATTATGTCAATTCAGATTATATTCAGGCCATTAAAGACTCAACGACTAACAATGGTCCTTATTATATTTTAGCGCCAGGCGTCGCCATGCCGCACGCTCGACCGGAGTGTGGCGCGTTAAAAACCGGTATGTCATTAACGCTTCTCAAACAGGAAGTGAAATTTGCCGAAGATGATGAAGGTATCAGATTATTAATCGGATTGTCGGCGGCTAATGCTGATTCACACATTGGCGCTATTCAGGCCTTAAGCGAATTATTATGTGAAGAGGAAGCACTAACCGCTTTGTTAGCGGCTAAATCAGAAAAACAATTGGCGGATATTATCGCTCAAGCATAATTAACGGTTTCCTTTCAGGACATTATTATGGAAAACAAGTCTGCTCGTGCCAAAGTCCAGGCTTTTGGTGGGTTTTTGACTGCAATGGTCATTCCCAACATCGGCGCATTTATTGCCTGGGGTTTTATTACCGCATTATTTATTCCTACCGGTTGGATGCCGAATGAGCATTTCGCCAAAATTGTCGGTCCGATGATTACCTATTTACTGCCCGTCATGATTGGCTCCACTGGGGGGCATCTGGTTGGCGGGAAACGCGGTGCGGTAATGGGGGGCATTGGTTCTATTGGCGTTATTGTGGGCGCGGATATCCCGATGTTCCTTGGCGCGATGGTAATGGGGCCGCTTGGCGGTTGGGTGATTAAGCATATCGACCGTCTGCTGGAAAAACGCATTCCTGCAGGCTTCGAGATGGTTATCAATAATTTCTCTCTTGGTATTGCGGGAATGCTTTTATGCTTGCTGGGGTTTGAAGTTATCGGCCCAGCGGTTCTCATTGCCAATAATTTCGTGAAGGAGTGTATTGAAGCGTTGGTTCATGCGGGCTATCTGCCGTTGCTATCCGTAATCAATGAGCCGGCAAAAATCCTCTTTCTGAACAATGCCATCGATCAGGGGGTGTATTATCCGCTGGGGATGCAGCAAGCTTCTGAAACGGGAAAATCGATTTTCTTCATGGTGGCATCTAACCCAGGGCCGGGATTAGGTTTGTTACTCGGCTTTGCTATCTTTGGCAAAGGGATGAGTAAAAAGTCTGCGCCAGGCGCCATGATTATCCACTTCCTCGGTGGTATTCATGAACTGTATTTCCCGTATGTGCTGATGAAGCCTCTGACCCTGATCGCGATGATTGCCGGGGGAATGACCGGGACGTGGGTATTCCACCTGCTGGACGGTGGGTTAGTTGCGGGGCCAAGCCCAGGATCTATATTCGCCTATCTGGCATTAACGCCGAAAGGTTCTTTCCTCGCGACCATTGCAGGAGTCACCGCGGGAACCGTTGTTACTTTTGTTATTACCTCTGTCATCCTGAAAATAGAAAAGAACGTTGAAACAGAAAGTGAAGATGACTTTGCTGAATCAGCCAGAACCGTCAAAGCGATGAAGCAGGAAGGGAAATTCTCTTATAAAAACATTAAACGTGTCGCTTTTGTCTGTGATGCAGGAATGGGTTCCAGTGCTATGGGGGCAACCACGTTTCGTAAGCGTCTGGAGAAAGCGGGATTGAATATTACTGTGACGCATTATGCTATCGAAAACGTTCCGCAAGATGCCGATATTATTGTCACCCATGCCAGTCTTGAAGGTCGTGTTAAACGTGTAAGTGAAAAGCCATTAGTGCTGATTAAGAACTATATTGGTGACCCATTGTTGGATGATTTATTTAAACGCATTACTGCGAACTAGCCTTCTTCTATTTTTGGAGTGAATATGAAAACGAAAGTTGCTGCCATATATGGCAAGCAGGATATTCGTATCCGCGAGTTTGAACTGCCTGCAATTACAGATAATGAATTGTTAGTAAGCGTAATATCCGATAGCGTTTGTTTGTCCACCTGGAAAGCAGCAGCATTGGGGAGCGATCATAAACGCGTACCGGACGATCTGGAAAACCATCCGGTGATTACCGGACATGAATGTGCAGGTATTATTGTTGAGGTGGGAAAAAACCTGACGGATAAATATAAGAAAGGTCAGCGTTTTGTGTTGCAACCCGCGATGGGATTGCCAAGTGGATATTCAGCAGGATACAGCTATGAATATTTTGGCGGCAATGCGACATATATGATTATCCCGGAAGTGGCGATTAACCTGGGATGCGTTTTGCCTTACCACGGCTCTTATTTTGCTGCCGCCTCATTGGCAGAACCGATGTGCTGCATTATTGGCGCGTATAACGCGAATTTTCACACCACGCCTTACGTTTATGAGCATCGCATGGGGATTAAGCCAGGGGGGAACATTGCGCTTCTGGCCTGCGCCGGGCCGATGGGTATTGGTGCAATAGATTATGCCATTAACGGGAATATTCAGCCGTCGCGCGTGGTGGTGGTCGACATTGACGAAGCACGACTGGCGCAGGCTAAAAAACTGTTGCCCGTTGAGCGGGCGGCAGAAAAGGGGATTGAGCTCATCTATGTGAATACTACTGGCATGGATTCTCCGACAGCGATGCTGCGAGCGTTAACTCATGACGCAGGTTTTGATGATGTCTTTGTGTATGCGGCAGTGCCTGCAGTTGTTGAGATGGCTGATGATTTACTCGCGGAAGATGGTTGCCTGAATTTTTTTGCCGGTCCTACGGACAGTAACTTCAAAGTGCCGTTTAATTTTTATAACGTGCACTACAACAGCACTCACGTTGTCGGGACATCTGGTGGTTCAACGGATGATATGAAAGAGGCCATTGCGCTCAGTGCAACCGGCCAACTGCAACCGTCGTTTATGGTGACGCACATTGGCGGCCTTGATGCAGTTCCGGAAACTGTATTGAATTTACCGGCGATCCCCGGCGGTAAGAAGCTGATATATAACGGTGTTACCATGCCACTAACCGCCATTGCTGATTTTGCCGAGAAAGGGAAAACTGACCCATTATTCAAAGAACTGGCGCTGCTGGTGGAGGAGACGCACGGTATCTGGAATGAAAAGGCAGAAAAATACCTTTTGGCACACTTTGGCGTTGATATCGGGGAGGCGGCGATATGATGTCGCTGGCATGGCCGCTATTTCGTATCACGGAGCAGGCTGCACTGGCAGCCTGGCCGCAAACCGGGTGCGGCGATAAAAACAAGATTGATGGTCTGGCTGTGACGGCAATGCGGGAAGCATTGAACAGTATTGCCATTCGCGGACGCATCGTTATTGGCGAAGGGGAGATTGATCAAGCCCCGATGCTGTGGATTGGTGAGGAAGTGGGAACCGGCAGCGGACCTGAGGTAGATATCGCCGTTGATCCTATCGAAGGAACCCGAATGGTGGCTATGGGGCAAAGCAATGCGCTGGCCGTCATGGCGTTTGCCCCTCGCGGTAGTTTGTTACACGCTCCTGATATGTACATGAAAAAACTGGTTGTTAATCGGTTTGCGAAAGGGGCGATTAATCTGGCGCTGCCGTTGGCAGATAATCTGCGTAATGTGGCAGAGGTGTTAGGTAAACCGCTGGAGCGACTGCGGATGGTGACGCTGGATAAACCGCGCCTTCAACCAGCGATTGCCGAGGCGACACGGCTTGGCGTCAAGGTCTTTGCTCTGCCCGACGGCGACGTGGCCGCCAGTGTGCTGGCCTGTATGCAGGAGAATCCTTATGATCTGATGTATACCATTGGCGGCGCGCCTGAAGGGGTTATTTCAGCCTGTGCGGTTAAAGCGCTGGGGGGCGATATGCAGGCTGAACTGATTGATTTTTGCGAAGCGAAAGGAAATAACGCAGATAATCGTCTGATTGCGGCACAGGAACATCAGCGCTGCGCGGAAATGGGCGTTGAGATCAACCGGATCTACGCGCTGGACGAACTGGTAGGGGGAGATAAGATCCTCTTCAGCGCAACAGGGGTCACGGGCGGCGATCTTGTGAAAGGGATCCAACAGGTTGCGAATGGTGTGCGCACGCAAACTTTACTGATCGGCGGCGCGGATCGAACGTGTAATATAATAGACTCTCTGCATTCATGGTGATTTATCGAGAAACGAATGACGACGCTGACAGAAGACGATGTGCTTGAGCAACTGGATGCTCAAAATAATTTACTCTCGTTTATGACGACGGCACATAACATTTTGCTCCAGGGCATTAAGCGCTTTCTACCGTCGCTGTTCGTTAATAACGATGAAGAGATCGTGGAATATGCAGTGAAGCCGTTACTCGCCCAGAGTGGACCGCTTGACGATATCGACGTTGCGTTACGTCTGATTTATGCGTTGGGAAAAATGGATAAATGGCTTTATGCCGACATCACCCATTTCTCTCAATTTTATCAGTACCTGAACGAGCAGGATAATATCCCCGGTTTTGCCGATGACATTACCTGGGATTTTGTCAGCAACGTGAACAGTATCACCCGCAACGCAACGCTCTACGGTGCGCTGGAGTCGATGAAATTTGCCGACTTTGCTGCGTGGTCCGAAGTGCGCTTTAGCGCAATGGTCAAGACGGCAATGACGCTGGCAGTGACGGCGATTTTAAAGGAATTAACGCCGTGAAAATCAAACTAACGGTGAATGGGCTACAGGTTGAAGCACATTACCGTGATGATGAGATAGAGAACGTCCACAAACCGTTATTACAACATCTGGCAAAAATACATGCCACTCACCCGCAGCGACGAACGATCGTTTTTCTCAGCGCACCGCCTGGTACGGGTAAATCGACGCTGACCACCTTCTGGGAATATCTCTCCCGTCAGGATCCTGGCCTGCCGGAGATCCAGACGCTGCCGATGGATGGCTTCCATCACTACAACACCTGGCTGGATGCTCATAACCTGCGAGCATACAAAGGTGCGCCGGAAACCTTTGATGTGGATAAACTTGCACAGAATCTACGTCTGATAAGGGAAGGGGAGGGCACCTGGCCACAGTATGACCGGCAAAAACACGATCCGGTAGAAGCGGCCATAACAGTGACCGCGCCGATTGTGATTGTGGAAGGAAACTGGTTATTACGCGATGATGAAAGGTGGCGGGCGTTAGCTGAGTTTTGTGATTACTCGCTGTTTATTCGTGCTCCTGCCAACGCGCTCCGTACACGACTGGTAGGCCGTAAACTGGCGGGCGGACTATCACAAGCTGACGCTGAGGCGTTTTATGAGCGTACCGACGGACCAAATGTTCGTCGGGTACTGGAAGCGAGTCTGCCTGGTGACCTGACGCTGGAGATGCTGGAATCTGGTGAATATCGGATTGCGTGAAGGCCAATTATTCCTGTTAAGCCGTAATGATTATTACGGCTTACTGGAATAATTTCCCCCGGTCTCAGCGGGAAAAATGTGATGTACGTCAGATAACTGTTTTCTTTGGCTGGACAATCATTCCTTTTATTCCGCGTTTCGCTTATTCTAGCTGAAGCGTTTCAGTCGATTAAATGTTCGACAATTAACCAATTAGTCGCAGTTTGCGACAGGTAAGGTTTCCCTGAGCGATTTGCTGCATTACTCTGTCTGCCACATCGTTTCTGAGAAATCCTTGCAGGAGACCTATGACCGTACGCGTAGCGATTAATGGTTTCGGTCGCATCGGACGCAACGTGGTTCGTGCTTTGTATGAATCCGGGCGTCGGGCGGAAATCACCGTGGTGGCAATCAACGAACTGGCGGATGCTGCAGGCATGGCGCATTTGTTGAAATATGACACCAGCCATGGACGTTTTGCCTGGGATGTTCGTCAGGAACGTGACCAGCTCATCGTTGGCGATGACGCGATCCGCATTCTGCATGAGCGAACGCTCGATGCGCTTCCCTGGCGCGAACTGAGTGTCGATGTTGTGCTGGACTGTACGGGGGTTTTCGGCAACCGCGAACACGGCGAGGCGCATATTGCCGCTGGTGCAAAAAAAGTGCTCTTTTCACATCCTGGTAGTCACGACATCGACGCAACCGTTGTGTATGGCGTTAATCAGGATCAGCTGCGCGCTGAACACCGGATCGTTTCCAACGCCTCCTGCACCACGAATTGCATAATACCCGTCATTAAATTGCTGGATGATGCTTACGGCATTGAGTCTGGTACCGTCACCACGATCCACTCCGCGATGCACGATCAGCAGGTTATTGATGCCTATCATCCTGACCTGCGTCGCACGCGAGCGGCCAGCCAGTCTATTATTCCGGTTGATACCAAACTGGCGGCGGGCATCACGCGAATTTTCCCGCAGTTTAACGATCGTTTTGAAGCGATTGCGGTGCGTGTACCGACCATAAATGTGACGGCGATCGACTTAAGCGTGACGGTGAAAAAACCAGTAAAAGCCAGTGAAGTCAACCAGTTGCTGCAAAAAGCAGCACAAGGTGCATTTCATGGTATAGTTGACTATACGGAATTACCGTTGGTCTCTGTAGATTTTAACCACGACCCGCACAGCGCCATCGTTGATGGTACGCAAACGCGCGTGAGTGGCGCTCACCTGATCAAAACGCTGGTCTGGTGTGATAATGAATGGGGCTTTGCTAACCGTATGCTCGACACAACGTTAGCGATGGCTGCTATTGGTTTCAGGCTCGACGCTTGAGCGTCGACAAAACTTTATGAATCAACGAGAGGATTCACCATGTCTGTAATTAAGATGACCGATCTGGATCTGGCTGGTAAACGCGTTTTTATCCGTGCGGACCTGAACGTACCAGTTAAAGAAGGGAAAGTAACCAGCGATGCGCGTATCCGTGCTTCCCTGCCGACCATCGAACTGGCCCTGAAACAGGGTGCTAAAGTGATGGTAACTTCCCACCTGGGTCGTCCTACCGAAGGCGAGTACAACGAAGAATTCTCTCTGCTGCCGGTTGTTAACTACCTGAAAGACAAACTGTCTGCTCCGGTTCGCCTGGTAAAAGATTACCTGGACGGCGTTGAAGTCGCTGCCGGTGAACTGGTTGTTCTGGAAAACGTTCGCTTCAACAAAGGCGAGAAGAAAGACGACGAAGCACTGTCCAAAAAATACGCTGCGCTGTGTGACGTATTCGTAATGGACGCTTTCGGTACCGCTCACCGTGCGCAGGCTTCTACCCACGGTATCGGTAAATTCGCCGACGTAGCTTGCGCTGGTCCGCTGCTGGCTGCTGAGCTGGATGCGCTGGGTAAAGCGCTGAAAGAACCTGCTCGTCCGATGGTGGCTATCGTTGGTGGTTCTAAAGTTTCTACCAAACTGACCGTTCTGGACTCTCTGTCAAAAATCGCTGACCAGCTGATCGTTGGTGGTGGTATCGCGAACACCTTCGTTGCTGCTCAAGGCCACAACGTCGGCAAATCCCTGTACGAAGCTGACCTGGTTGATGAAGCTAAGCGTCTGCTGACGACTTGCGATATCCCGGTCCCGACTGACGTTCGCGTAGCGACTGAATTCTCTGAAACTGCACCGGCTACGCTTAAATCCGTTAGCGATGTAAAAGAAGACGAGCAGATCCTGGATATCGGCGACGCTTCTGCACAGCAGCTGGCTGACATCCTGAAGAATGCGAAAACCATTCTGTGGAACGGCCCGGTTGGCGTGTTCGAATTCCCGAACTTCCGCAAAGGTACTGAAATCGTTGCTAATGCTATCGCAGACAGCGAAGCATTCTCTATCGCAGGCGGCGGTGACACCCTGGCAGCAATCGACCTGTTCGGCATTGCTGACAAAATCTCCTACATCTCTACTGGCGGCGGCGCATTCCTCGAATTCGTGGAAGGCAAAGTACTGCCAGCAGTAGCCATGCTCGAAGAGCGTGCTAAAAAGTAAGACATTGATGGGCAGGGAAACCTGCCCAATTATTAGCGCGCTGTCGAGCGCGCCCCCTTTCCAAGGCCGAAGATACAGGACTCGCAACATGTCTAAAATTTTTGATTTCGTAAAACCAGGCGTAATCACTGGTGATGACGTACAGAAAGTTTTCCAGGTAGCTAAAGAAAACAACTTTGCTCTGCCAGCTGTTAACTGCGTTGGTACCGACTCCATCAACGCCGTTCTGGAAACCGCTGCAAAAGTTAAAGCGCCGGTAATCGTCCAGTTCTCCAACGGTGGTGCTTCTTTCATCGCGGGTAAAGGCGTGAAGTCTGACGTTCCTCAGGGCGCTGCAATCCTGGGTGCTATCTCTGGCGCGCATCACGTTCACCAGATGGCTGAACACTATGGTGTTCCGGTTATCCTGCACACTGACCACTGCGCGAAGAAACTGCTGCCGTGGATCGACGGTCTGCTGGACGCGGGTGAAAAACACTTCGCAGCAACTGGCAAACCGCTGTTCTCTTCTCACATGATCGACCTGTCTGAAGAGTCTCTGGAAGAGAACATCGAAATCTGCTCCAAATACCTGGCGCGCATGTCCAAAATGGGCATGACTCTGGAAATCGAACTGGGTTGCACCGGTGGTGAAGAAGACGGCGTGGACAACAGCCACATGGACGCTTCTGCACTGTACACCCAACCGGAAGACGTTGACTACGCATACACCGAGCTGAGCAAAATCAGCCCGCGTTTCACCATCGCAGCGTCCTTCGGTAACGTACACGGCGTTTACAAGCCGGGTAACGTAGTTCTGACCCCGACCATCCTGCGCGACTCTCAGGACTATGTTTCTAAGAAACATAACCTGCCGCATAACAGCCTGAACTTCGTCTTCCACGGTGGTTCAGGTTCTACTGCTCAGGAAATCAAAGACTCCGTAAGCTACGGCGTAGTGAAAATGAACATCGACACCGATACCCAATGGGCTACCTGGGAAGGCGTTCTGAACTACTACAAAGCAAACGAAGCTTACCTGCAGGGTCAGTTGGGCAACCCGAAAGGCGAAGATCAGCCGAACAAGAAATACTACGATCCGCGCGTATGGCTGCGTGCTGGTCAGGCAACCATGATCACCCGTCTGGAACAGGCTTTCAAAGAACTGAACGCGGTTGACGTTCTGTAATTTACGCCGTCCAACGTGACATGAGGCCCGCAAATGCGGGCCTTTTTTATTGCCATTTCAATGTGCTGCTGACAGAGAATTCTGTGATCTGTTTGGCAAAATCTGAGTTTATTGTTTACCCTTGTCAGGTTGCCAGTCCCGTTAGGGCGGCTTTATTTCTCCCGTTTGGGTAAGCAAAAAAGGAATATTGAATGGAAGATTTGAATGTTGTCGACAGCATAAACGGTGCGGGCACCTGGCTGGTCCGCAATCAGGAGCTACTGTTGAGCTATGCCGTCAACATCGTTGCGGCTCTCGCGATTGTCATTATCGGTATGATCGTGGCGCGTATCGTATCAAACACCGTTAACCGCCTGATGCTGGCGCGTAAAATTGATGCCACCGTTGCCGACTTTCTTTCTGCACTGGTGCGCTACGGTATTATCGCTTTCACGCTGATTGCCGCGCTGGGTCGCGTTGGGGTGCAAACTGCCTCCGTGATCGCCGTTCTCGGTGCCGCAGGTTTAGCTGTCGGTCTGGCGCTGCAAGGGTCGCTGTCCAACCTCGCCGCAGGCGTGCTGCTGGTGATGTTCCGTCCGTTCCGCGCGGGTGAATATGTAGACCTTGGCGGCGTTGCGGGAACCGTGCTTAACGTGCAGATTTTCTCCACAACTATGCGTACCGTAGACGGTAAGATTGTGGTGATCCCAAACGGTAAAATCATTGCCGGGAACATCATTAACTTCTCTCGCGAGCCGGTCCGTCGTAACGAATTTATTATCGGCGTGGCCTACGACTCCGATATCGATCAGGTGAAAAAAATCCTCACTGATATCATCCAGTCTGAAGATCGCATCCTAAAAGACCGTGAAATGACGGTACGCCTGAATGAGCTGGGCGCTTCCTCGATTAATTTCGTCGTACGCGTCTGGAGCAACAGCAGCGATCTGCAAAGCGTCTACTGGGATGTACTGGAGCGCATTAAGCGCGAGTTTGACGCCAACGGTATCAGCTTCCCGTACCCGCAGATGGATGTGAACTTTAAACGCGTGAAAGAGAACGCGACCGAGTAACTTCAGCTAAAAACGCCCGCCAGAGAGAGGCGGGCGTTAATTTATCTCGTCTTGTTAAGAATTGCGCTGACACCCTGCATCAGCTCGCCAACATCGTTTATTCCTTTACTTTCCTGTTGGGCAATCCATTCGGCCTGAACGTGCTGATAACCGGTAGCGGCTTGCCACGCATTCAGCTCGCTGTTGGTCAGGTAGTGAACGCGTGCGCCCTCTTTTGCCATCTTTTTCGCCATTGCGGTCAGGCTTGCGTCCTGCACTGCGCCAATACGCTTTTGCGTCATGGCGGCGGCCCGATTGATGGCTGCGCGATCTTTCACGTCCAGGCTATCCCAGACGTCTTTATTCATCACCAGAAGATAAACGTGTCCGAGCCAGAGCGAAGGGGAGAGCTGAATATAGGGGGCCGCCCGCTGGGCATGGATATCATCTCCGCTGTCGAGGTTAACCATCAGGCCGTCAAGCTGTCCGGTCTGAAGCGCATCGGTAATTTTTTCATTCCATGGCATGCTGACCGGCACGCCGCCCGCGTTGCGTAAAAATGATTGATGCCAAAAGCTGGCGGTCCGCCATTGGCTTGCATTCAGCTGTGCCAAATCGACGTTCGGCCTGGTAGTAAAAAATCCAACCGGATAGCCGAGGAAAAACTGAAGATTCACCAGATTGTTGTTTTCCAGCTCGCGACCAAACTGGCGATACTCGCGGAAAATCCGCTGAAAGGCGTTAACCTGCGCTTCACCACGACCCGGTCCGAGGGGGAAGCTCTTAAAAATCTGGTGTCGCGGCAGTTGTTCGGGCGTGTACTCAGGGACCACGATCCCCATATCCGCCACGCTGCCCTGGCCGATCGTTTTTAAGGCGTCATAGCTGGTGGACAGCTCGCCGTTCCAGTGAGCGTCGATTTTCAAACGTCCAAGCGACTCTTGTTCGATTGCGCGAAAAAAAGTCTCTTTTATGAGCCGGGTACGCATGTTGCCATACGGCTCGTGATCGGTATAGCGCAGCGTTCTGTCTGCGCTGGCGACAGTGGGCCACAAACTGGTAACTACCAGCGAGGCACAGAAGAGAAAAATGTTCGCGTTATGCTTCATACCCATTCCTTTGGTATAGACAGACTTATCTTTCAGCATACCTCGGGTAACGCACAATCGCTATTGTCAGAGACTGAATATGGAGGGGAGTGTGCGCGGTATTATTAATAATGCTAATTACTGATTAATATTATCCATTTCCTCTAATGAATCCCGCGCAGTATAGTCTGCCCACAAGACAATTATGTGAGATGCTTTACATGTTATCCTACTATTTTCAAGGGCTTGCGCTTGGTGCAGCCATGATACTTCCGCTTGGTCCACAAAATGCCTTCGTGATGAATCAGGGGATCCGTCGTCAGTATCACATCATGATTGCTTTACTCTGCGCTATCAGTGATTTAGTGCTGATTTGCGCGGGGATCTTCGGCGGTAGCGCCTTGCTGATGCAGTCGCCATGGCTGATGGCGCTGGTCACCTGGGGCGGGGTCGCATTTTTACTCTGGTACGGATTCGGTGCGCTAAAAACGGCGATGAGCAGTAATCTGGAACTGGCCAGCGCCGAAGTGATGAAGCAGGGGCGCTGGAAAATCATCGCTACTATGCTGGCGGTGACATGGCTCAACCCACATGTTTACCTGGATACCTTTGTGGTGCTCGGGAGTCTGGGGGGGCAACTGGACGTTGAGCCTAAACGCTGGTTTGCACTGGGAACCGTCAGCGCTTCGTTCCTGTGGTTCTTCGGTCTGGCATTGCTGGCGGCCTGGCTGGCACCGCGTCTGCGAACTGCGAAAGCACAGCGCATCATCAATACGCTGGTAGGATTAGTGATGTGGTTTATCGCTTTTCAACTGGCAAAAGAAGGTGTTGCGCACGTTCATGCGCTGTTCAACTAAGTGTTGTCTGATGGACAACGCAGCGAGATCGGCTAAGCTTGCCTGCATGTGCCCTGAGTTTTGGGGTAATTAATGAAACATGGAGGAGCGACCGTGAAGTTCAAAATAATGGCCCTGGCGGCATTAGTCGGATTCAGCGCACTATCGGTACAGGCAAATGAGTTGCCAAATGGACCGCACATCGTGACTTCCGGAACGGCAAGCGTAGATGCAACACCAGACATCGCCACCCTGGCGATTGAAGTGAACGTTGCTGCAAAGGATGCGGCTTCCGCGAAGAAGCAGGCCGATGAGCGCGTGGCGCAATATCTGTCTTTCCTTGAACAGAACCAGATAGCGAAGAAAGACATTAGCGCTGCAAACTTGCGTACGCAGCCGGACTACGACTACCAGAACGGCAAAAGCATCCTCAAAGGTTATCGTGCAGTGCGCACCGTTGAAGTCACGCTGCGTCAGTTGGACAAACTCAACGCTCTGCTTGATGGCGCGCTGAAGGCCGGTCTGAATGAGATTCGTTCGGTATCGCTGGGCGTTGCCCAGCCGGATGCTTACAAAGACAAAGCGCGTAAAGCGGCGATTGATGATGCTGTTCATCAGGCTGAACAGCTGGCCGCGGGCTTTAATAGCAAACTGGGTCCCGTTTACAGTGTGCGTTACCACGTTTCCAATTATCAACCGAGCCCGATGGTACGGATGATGAAAGCAGATGCAGCGCCTGCAACCTCTGCTCAGGAAACCTACGAACAGCCGGTTATTCAGTTTGACGATCAGGTTGATGTCGTCTTCCAGATTGAGCCTACAGTAACCAATAAGTAGTCTTGATATAGGCGTAAGTCGCCATCCGGCAAGTTTTTAGCCTGATGGCGATGCTTACGCGTCTCATCAGGCCGACAAAACATTCCAGCCGGTTTTTCTGTGAGCAACTGTAAAAATGAGACCTCACATTCAGTCTTTTTTTTCGTGGTAATGAGGATAGGCCATAGCGATTTTTAAGGGGACGCTATGGATATTTTTATCTCGAAAAAGATGCGTAATTTCATTCTGCTGGCGCAAACCAATAACATCGCCAGAGCGGCAGAAAAAATACATATGACCGCATCGCCTTTCGGTAAAAGCATTGCTGCACTGGAAGATCAAATCGGCTATACGCTGTTTACCCGTAAAGATAACAACATCAGCCTGAATAAAGCCGGACAGGAGCTGTATCAGAAGCTGTTTCCCGTCTATCAGCGCCTCTCTGCCATTGATAACGAAATTCATAACGCCTCTTGTCGCTCGCGGGAAATCGTCATCGGTATCGATAATACTTATCCAACGATTATTTTTGACCAGTTGATTAGCCTTGGCGATAAATATGACGGCGTGACGGCCCAGGCCGTTGAATTCAGTGAGAATGGGGTGATTGATAATCTGTTCGACCGCAAACTGGATTTCATTATCTCGCCACAGCACGTTTCTCCTCGCGTACAAGAGTTGGAAAATCTGGCGATCAGCGAACTGTCTCCGCTGCGTCTGGGGTTTCTCGTTTCCCGGCGCTACGAAGAGAAACAGCCGCAGGATCTGCTGCGCGAGCTACCCTGGCTGCAAATGCGTTTCCAGAATCGCGCCAACTTTGAGGCAATGCTGGATGCTTACATGCGACCCTGCGGGATCAATCCGACGATTATCTACCGTCCGTACAGCTTTATGGCCAAGATTAGCGCGGTGGAGCGCGGGCAGTTTTTGACGGTGATTCCTCATTTTGCCTGGCGGCTGGTGAATCCGTCGACGCTAAAGTATTTCGACGCGCCCGGCAGCCCCATGTATATGCAGGAGTTTCTCTATTCTCTGAAAAATCATCGCTATACCGGCACCATGCTCCAGCATATTGCTGAAGATCGTGACGGTACGGCAAGTTAACCGAGCATCGATCCTGTCTCGAGAAGGTTGCGATGCAGATCGAACGCATGGCTGAGATCGTGATGGATATGCCCGCCGGGCGCTTTTTCCAGATAGCGGTGCAGGTAGTCCCGATAAAGGGGATGCGCACAGTTATCGATAATCGTGTGCGCCCGCTGCATCGGAGATAACCCACGCAGATCGGCAATCCCTTGTTCGGTCACGATCACTTTAACGCTATGTTCGCTGTGGTCGACATGGCTGCACATCGGCACGATGGTTGAGATTTTCCCGCCTTTGGCAATCGACGGCGCCATAAAGATAGACAGGTAGGCGTTGCGCTCGAAATCCCCGCTGCCGCCGATCCCGTTCATCAGGTTCACGCCCGCAACGTGCGTGGAATTGGCATGGCCGTAGATATCAAACTCCAGCCCAACGTTGAGCGCAATGACCCCCAGCCGACGGATGATTTCCGGGTTATTGGAGATCTCCTGCGGGCGCAGCACAATTCGGCTGGCGAAGAAGTCCATATTGTCGTAAATCTTCTGTAGCGACGGGGCTGAGATGGTCAGGCTGGAGGCGCTGGCACCGGTGATCTTGCCCGTTTCCAGCAGATGCACCACCGATTCCTGTAACACCTCTGAATACATCATAAAGGGCGGGATATCCGGATTCTCTCCCAGTCTCGCCATTACCGCGTTATTGATATTGCCCACGCCGCTTTGTAAGGGCAGAAACTCTGCTGGAATGCGTTTGTGCGCCATTTCTGCCAGTAGGAAAGTGACGACGTTATCGGCAATTTGTTGGCTGACCGGATTGGTTTTATCCGACGCATTCCCGGCATCGGGCTGGTCGGTATCCACCACCGCGACCACTTTCCTGGGGTCTATCTGCACGCACTGACTGCCCACGCGATCCATGGTATGAAATATGGGCACGCTGTTACGCCGCGGCGGTGCGCCGGGTATTACGATGTCGGTAAACTCAGCCACGCGTGGATTATGGTAATGATTCAGCTCGATAATCACCTTTTTCGCCCGCAGCAGCCAGGTGGGCGCATTGCCAATACCGCTGGAAAGCCAAATCCGGCCATCCGGCGCAATGGCGGAAGCTTCAATGACGGCAACATCGATATCGCCAAAAAAGCCGTAATTAACCATCTGCGCGACTTCGCTCAAATGGAGATCGACAAACCTCACCTGGCCCTGGTTAATTTTCTCGCGCAGGCCAGATGAGGTTTGATAAGGCGCACGCCAGGAAACGGCATCCGCCGCGGATAGTGCATCATCAGCGGCGGCGCCAATTGACGCCCCGGTCAACAGGCGGATCTGAAAAGGCTGCCCGTCCTGATGCCGTTCGCAGGCGCGTTGGGCAATTGCGGTGGGTAACGCTTTTGGCGAACCCGCGGGGGTAAAGCCGCTGAACGCCACCATATCATCGTGCTGGATAATTTCTGCCGCCTGTTCGGCGCTCATCCGTTTCATGGCCGTCTCCTTCGTCGGGCGTGATTAATGGCCAACAAAATTAGGTTTACGTTTTTCCATAAACGCGTTCATCCCTTCCTGATAATCCTCGCTGTCGTACACCGCGCGGCGCATGCCCTGAATGCGCTCGAATTCGTCAGAGTTCATGGTGTGTGCTTCGCCCAACACGCGCAGTTCTTCTTTGATGACGGCGATTGCCAGCGGCGCTTTTTCCGAGATGTGATGCGCCATTTGCAGGGTGAAATCTTCCAGTTCCTCGGTTGGAACGACATGATTGAGGATCCCGACCGCCATGGCGCGTTGAGCGGTGATGGGCGAGGCGGTAAAAATCAGCTCCTTAACGATGTGAAAACCAGCGTCGCGGGTCAGGTTGTGGATGCCCACCAGGTTATAGGGCACGCCGAGGTTGACCGGGGTCATGGAGAAGGTAGACGTACTGGCTGCGATGATCAGATCGGAACTCATGATCATCTCAAACGCGCCGCCCCAGACGCTGCCTTCAACCATGGAGATCACCGGCTTCGGATATTTTTGGATCATACGAGTTATCTGACGCAGCGGATCGTCATAAGAGAGCGGATCGCGACGTCCGGTGGGGAGTTCATGAATATCATGCCCGGCAGAGAACACTTTGGCCCCGCTCGGGGCGCGCAGAATGATGCAGCGAATGTCCGGACGATTGAGGTCGTTCAGCGCCTGCATCAGATCGTCAATAAACACTTTGCTCAGGGCATTGAGCTTGCGGGCGTAATTGAACTCAATGACCGCGACTTTCTGGATGATGACCACGTTGACGTATTGATAAGACATAATGTTCTCTTTATTGAAAGTAATGATGCTGGATAAATTCGCTGATGTGCCGCAGGCCGGTGCGCGGCGAAAGATCATTGTTTTTGACGGCCAGCAGCGTCTGCTGGAAATACCGGTCGAAATCAGCCCGGGCAAACAGCAGATGCAGGGCTTCTTCTTCAGCCTGCTTGTGTAGCCATTCCACCGCCTGCTGCTGGCGGACTTTTTCCAGTCGACCGCTGGCGGTAAGGCACGTTTTAAAGTCGGTTATCGCCTGCCAAACCTCCTCAATGCCGCGTTTTTCCAGGGCGCTACAGGTCAGAACCTGCGGCTGCCACTCGTCATATTTGCGGCGCAGAATATGCAGGGCGGATTCGTACATATGGCGGGCGATGGCAACGCTGGTACGGTTATCACCGTCGTCCTTGTTGATGACGACCAGATCCGCCATCTCCATCAGGCCTTTTTTGATGCCCTGCAAATCGTCGCCACCGCCGGCGATTTGCAGTGAGAGAAAGCAATCCACCATGCCTGCGACTTCGGTTTCTGACTGCCCAACGCCGACGGTTTCCACAATCACCACGTTGAAGCCCGCCGCCTCGCACAGCAGCATTAATTCGCGGGCGCGCTGGCTGGCGCCGCCTAAATGACCGCTGGAAGGAACCGGACGTATAAACGCAGATTCTGCGCGAGCCAGTTCCGTCATGCGGGTTTTATCACCCAGAATGCTGCCGCCGCTGACCGGGCTGCTGGGATCGACGGCGATCACCGCTACCCGTAACCCGCGGCGAATCAACAGCATGCCGAATGCTTCCAGAAAGGTGCTTTTACCCGCGCCCGGCGTGCCGGTGATCCCCAGACGCAGGGCGTTACCGGTGAACGGCATAATCGCGTCCAGCAATTGCGTACTCAGCGGCTGGTGGCGCGGGTGATTGCTTTCGACCAGCGTCATCGCCTGGGCGAGCGTAGCCCGTTCACCGAGTCGCAAGCGGCGGACGGTATCCTCAAGCGTGGTGGCGTTAATCATGATGTTTACTGATACGGGTTAACACATCGCGGACGCTGTCGAGCATCGGCGTGCCTGGGCCATAAATGGCTGCCACGCCATGCTCGTGCAGGAAAGCGTAATCCTGTGGCGGAATAACCCCGCCGGCGACGACGCAAATGTCTTCGCGTCCCCAGCCTTTGAGCGCGGTGACCAGCTCAGGGATCAATGTCTTATGACCCGCCGCCAGCGATGATGCGCCAACGACATGCACATCGTTTTCTACCGCCAGACGGGCAATTTCCTCCGGTGTGGAGAACATCGGGCTGAGATCGACATCGAAGCCGAGATCGGAGTAGGCGCTGGCGATCACTTTTGCGCCGCGATCGTGGCCGTCCTGACCCATCTTGGCGATCAGAATACGCGGGCGGCGGCCATTTTCTGCGAGGAACTGTTCAGTTTGCGCAACAATGGCATCGAACTCATCGGCGGATTTGTCGGACTGGTGATAGCTTTGCGCAATCACCCCAGTAACACACTGGCTGGGAACCAGATAACGGTCAAAGGCGGCCTCGAGCGCATCGGAGATTTCGCCGAGCGTGGCGCGAACGCGGGCGGCGTTGACGGCGGCGGCCAGCAGATTTTCATTCTGTTGCGCAGCGTGGGTCAGCGCGGATAGCGCGGCTTTAACCGCATCATTGTCGCGGGTGGCGCGGATATGCTGCAGTGAGGCAATCTGCTCGTTGCGCACCTTCACGTTGTCGATCTCCAGCACCGACGTGTCGTCTTCTTTATCCAGCTTGTATTTGTTCACCCCGACGATAACGCGCTTACCCTGGTCGATCAGCGACTGTTCGCGCGCGGACGCTTCTTCGATCATCCGTTTAGGAAGTCCGGCTTCAATCGCCTTCGCCATGCCGCCTGCCTCATCAATCTGCTTGATGATCGTGCGCGCCTGCTTCACGATTTGATCGGTGAGTGATTCGACGTAATACGATCCGGCCAGCGGATCGACGGTGCGGCAGATCTCTGATTCTTCCTGAATGATGATCTGCGTATTACGCGCAATACGGGCGGAGAAATCGGTGGGCAGGCCGAGCGCTTCATCAAAAGCGTTGGTATGCAGAGACTGGGTGCCGCCAAGCGTAGCGCCGAGCGCCTCAATGGTGGTTCGTACCACGTTGTTGTACGGGTCCTGCTCGGTCAGGCTCCAGCCTGAGGTCTGGCAGTGGGTACGCAGAGCGAGAGATTTCGGGTTGGTCGCGCCAAAACTGCTGACCGCTTCGCTCCACAGATACCGTGCAGCGCGCAGCATGGCGACGTTCATAAACAGATCCATGCCGATGCCGAAGAAGAATGACAGGCGCGGGGCGAAGTCATCAATTTTCAGTCCGGCGGAAAGCGCGGCCTTGATGTATTCAATACCGTCTGCCAGCGTAAACGCCACCTGCTGTACGCAGTTTGCCCCGGCTTCACCCATGTGATAGCCGCTGATGCTGATGGTGTTAAAGCGCGGCATGTTGCCTGAGCACCAGGCGATGATGTCGGCGATAATGCGCATGGAGGGTTTTGGCGGATAAATGTAGGTGTTGCGGCACAAGTATTCTTTCAGAATATCGTTCTGAATGGTCCCGGTGAGCTGTTCCGGCGTCACGCCTTGCTCCTGCGCCGCGACGATATAAAACGCCAGTACCGGCAGCACCGCGCCGTTCATGGTCATCGATACCGACATCTTATCCAGCGGGATCTGGTCGAACAGCACCTTCATATCTTCGACGGTATCGATCGCCACGCCGGCTTTGCCGACGTCGCCCGCTACGCGCGGGTTGTCTGAGTCATAGCCACGATGAGTGGCAAGGTCAAAGGCGACGGAAAGCCCTTTTTGCCCAGCGGCGAGGTTACGGCGGTAAAAGGCGTTGGACTCTTTGGCGGTAGAGAAACCGGCGTATTGGCGAATCGTCCACGGCTGCGCGGTATACATAGTGGCGCGCGGGCCACGCACGTAAGGCGGCAGACCGGGCAGGGTGCCCGTGACTTCCAGATTATCGAGGTCCGCTTCGGTGTACAGCGGCTTGATGACAATCCCTTCCGCCGTCTGTCTTTCCAGCGACTCAACGGTTTTTTCCCGTCGACTGAGTTCTTTATTGGCGAGTGTTTGCCACTCCTGCACGTTTGCCATTTTTTGCTCCGTATTACGCAATAAGTTGAATCTTTGCGAATACGGTGTGCTTTTTCATTTGGCTTGTCGCCAGCAAAAAATAGCCAACAGGACGTCGTTTTTTGCCGTGTGGCGTGTTTTATTTTGTGATGTATTTCAAAGACGTGGCGGGAATAGCATGAAAAGAGGGGAAAGGCTTGCAGGCCGGATAAGGCGTGACGCCGCTATCCGGCCTCTGTTCGAGGAATTAATCCTGACGCAGTACGTTGTGGCCATAGGCCAGCAGCGCGTCGGTGACGTTGCGCATCATGCGGCTTTCTGGTGCAAAGCGGTGCCAGTACAGCATCCGACGCTGGAACAGGCCTGGCGTTAAGTCGATAAGCTCACCGCTTTCCAGCTCTTTCTCAATCTGTAAGTGTGGGATCATGCAGCAGGTTGTTCCCTGACGGGCTAACTGGACGAAGGCTTCAGACGAGTTAACGATATGGCACGGTACGCTGCCCGGCGGCAGGTCGAAGTTTTGTTGCAGGAACGCCTGGTGCATATCATCAAGATGGTCAAACGCGACCGCCGGGGCTTTCAGCAGGGCGGAACGGGTGACGCCGTTTGGGAAATAACGCTCGGCGAAAGGTTTAGAGCCAACAAACAGGTAGTCCAGCGCGCCCAGTTTATCCACCAGACAGCTTGGCAGCGCCTGATGTTGAATACTCACCGCACCGACTACTTCACCACGACGCAGACGTTCCTGGGTTCGGGTTTCATCTTCAACCTGCAGGTTCAGTCGAATCGGTGAATTAGCCAGTACCGGGGCCAGCGCCGGAAGTAACCAGGTCGCCAGACTGTCGGCGTTCACCGCCAGCGAAAGCAGAAGCGGCGTCGAGCCGGTTTGTTCATCGCCCAGCCACTCGTCTTCCAGCAGTTCAACCTGGCGCAGAAGCGCCAGTAGTTTCTGTCCCTGTTCCGTTGGGCGCGGCGGTACGGTACGCACCAGCAGCGGTTGTCCGAACATATTCTCAAGCTGTTTTATGCGCTGTGAAACCGCGGATTGCGTGATGCATAGCTTTTGCGCCGCGCGCTCAAATCCTCGTTCACGAATAACCGCATCCAGTGCTTGTAGTGTTCTGTAGTCCGGACGTTTCATTGCTTTGACGCACTCCTGAAATTTTTGCTTGTTCTGCACTATGACACAATTTTTGATTGGGTAAAGACGAAATCCGCCGCTTGCGAGCGGGTGTGGGGACATTTTTCTGCACAATGTTCTATAATGCGCGTGAATTTTCCCACCATATTCACACCACAGGCGAAACGATCATGACGCAGGATGAACTGAAAAAAGCAGTAGGATGGGCGGCACTTCAGTATGTACAGCCCGGCACCATTGTGGGCGTAGGTACAGGTTCAACAGCCGCACACTTTATTGATGCGCTGGGCACAATGAAAGGTCAGATTGAAGGTGCGGTATCCAGTTCGGATGCATCGACTGAAAAACTCAAAAGCCTTGGCATCCACGTGTTCGATCTTAACGAAGTGGATAGCCTCGGCGTATACGTTGACGGCGCGGATGAAATCAACGGTCACATGCAGATGATCAAGGGCGGCGGCGCAGCGTTGACCCGTGAAAAAATCATTGCTTCCGTGGCGAAGAAATTTATCTGCATCGCGGATGCGTCTAAAGAAGTCGATATTCTCGGTAACTTCCCGCTGCCGGTCGAAGTGATCCCAATGGCGCGCAGCGCTGTGGCTCGCCAGTTGGTGAAACTGGGCGGTCGTCCTGAATATCGTCAGGGCGTCGTGACGGACAACGGCAACGTGATCCTCGATGTGCACGGTCTGGAGATCCTCGACGCCATCGCGCTGGAAAATGCCATCAATGCGATTCCAGGTGTGGTAACCGTCGGCCTGTTTGCCAACCGTGGCGCGGATGTCGCGCTGATCGGTACGCCTGACGGCGTGAAAACTATCGTAAAATGATCTGACGGGAGCGTCTTCTCCCGTTAAAAAAATTTTGGCAGGGCAAATTTGGTGACTTGTGTCACGTTTATAATATTGTCCTGCCGATCTCTCCAAAGAAAAAGTTATCGCCAGTATTTTCCTCTGACATTTCCCGTTGAATGACATTTCTTCAGCACGGCGACGCAAACGTTCATATTGCCGCAATATTATTTTTTGATATGTTGAAGAGACGGATGAAAATCCCACACACAACACATCAGTTTGAACAAAAAAAGACAGGGTCGGGGAAATGGCAAAGGTATCACTGGAGAAAGATAAGATTAAATTTCTGCTGGTTGAAGGCGTGCACCAAAAAGCACTCGAAAGCCTTCGTGCAGCAGGTTATACCAACATCGAGTTTCACAAAGGTGCTCTGGACACTGAACAACTGAAAGAGTCCATCCGTGATGCCCACTTCATTGGCCTGCGATCCCGTACCCATCTGACTGAAGATGTGATTGACGCCGCAGAGAAACTGGTCGCGATTGGCTGCTTCTGCATTGGCACCAACCAGGTTGATCTAAGTGCAGCGGCAAAGCGCGGGATCCCTGTGTTTAACGCACCATTCTCTAACACACGTTCCGTTGCTGAGCTGGTGATTGGCGAACTGCTGCTACTGCTACGTGGCGTACCCGAAGCGAACGCCAAAGCGCACCGCGGCGTTTGGAATAAGCTGGCTACCGGCTCTTTTGAAGCGCGTGGTAAAAAACTGGGGATCATCGGCTATGGCCACATTGGTACTCAGTTGGGCATTCTGGCGGAATCGCTCGGGATGCATGTCTTTTTCTATGATATTGAAAATAAACTCCCGCTTGGCAATGCCACGCAGGTACAGCATCTTTCCGACCTGCTCAATATGAGCGACGTGGTGAGTCTGCACGTGCCGGAAAATGCCTCCACCAAAAACCTGATGGGCGCGCGTGAGATTTCTCTGATGAAACCGGGGGCGCTGCTGATTAACGCCGCACGCGGTACGGTTGTTGATATTCCTGCGCTGTGCGACGCGTTAGCGACTAAACATCTGGCGGGGGCTGCAATCGACGTATTCCCAACCGAACCGGCAACTAACAGCGATCCTTTCACTTCGCCGCTGTGTGATTTCGATAATGTGATCCTGACGCCGCACATTGGTGGTTCAACGCTGGAAGCGCAGGAAAACATCGGTCTGGAAGTGGCTGGGAAACTGACCAAGTATTCCGACAACGGGTCTACGCTGTCTGCGGTAAACTTCCCGGAAGTTTCTCTGCCGCTGCACGGTGGTCGTCGTCTGATGCACATTCACGAAAACCGTCCGGGTGTACTGACGGCACTGAACCAGATTTTTGCCGAGCAGGGCGTCAACATTGCCGCGCAGTATCTGCAAACTTCCGCGCAGGTAGGTTATGTGGTTATCGATATTGAAGCGGATGAAGATGTGGCGGAGAAAGCGCTGCTGGCGATGAAAGCCCTTCCTGGAACCATTCGCGCTCGTCTGCTGTACTGATTTCCTCTACATGGGCAGGCGGTTGACCTGCCCATCTTTCCTCTGATTTCCCTGCCTCAAAATCTCTTTCTGTAACGCATACATTCTGTTTTCGAGCTTTGCCGCAGTTGGCAACTAAAGGCAGCGTTGCGTGTTGTACAGCAATAAAAGGAATTTACGATAGGGGCGCAGCATAGCGCTGAAACGGGAAAGCCCCTACCGAAGCAGGGGCTCTAAAAAGGAAAGGGACGATGATGAGATACGTCATCATGCTGCTGATCCTGTTAATCATCGCTTGCCCAGCATATTAACAGAGAGTACGCAGGAGGGAGGTTCGCCTCCCTCACCCTTCACCGAGGAATTTAGGTCAAAAAAACGGCGCTGTCAATCGGCAAAAAACGGCTACCACTCCCAGATTTTGGACGGCGTCACCACCGCTGGCAGCGGGATATCCCACTCTTCAACCGGCAATTTTTCTACCAACTGGCAGTCATGCGCGTAGCCCACGGGTTGGATCTTATGCTGCTGCCAGTTTTGTAGCGTGCGGTCGTAAAATCCACCGCCCATGCCCAGGCGTTGCCCGTCCTCATCAAATGCCACTAACGGCGTAATCAGTACGTCCAGCTTTGACAGTGGCAATACGTCGCGTACATCAAGCCGTGGTTCCGGGATCTTTAAGCGATTGGTCACCAGGTCGCTGTGCGGATGATAGTGCAGGAACAGTAAATTACCGGGACTGAAGGGATGAAGAACCGGAAGGTAAACGCGCTTGCCCGCTCGCCACAGCTGATCTATCAGCGGCTGGGTATCGAGTTCGCCATCGAACGAGAGAAATACCGCCACAGTATGCGCGAGTACAACAGGGGGAAAACTGAGCATTCGGGTCGCGGCTTGCTGACCGTAGTGTCGTTGCTGTTCAGAGGTCAGCGCGCGACGACGCTGTCGAATCAGTTGACGAATTTCTTGCCGGGATAAAGGGAGTTCAGAAAGTAGTGTCATGGCTGTTGCCAGGTAGAAGGGAATCTCCGAGATGCCGCCGCAGGCTGTAACCCTTGAACCCTTGGTTCAAGGTGAATGCGTCGTCACAGTTTTAAGGCTTCTCGGACGGGCCGAGCATGCTCACCAACCATGGAGCGCCACATTCTTGTGGTATGAAATATCGGCTCAGGGGACTGGCCCGCTTGCAAACATCTCAGAGAAATTTTGTCTTCACGGTCACTCTACCACAGTAAACCGAAAAGTGTTATTCAAAGTTTTGGCCCGTTTTTTCGGTTATGCGACCCTGATCAAGCAACGCCTGTTCGATGGTCTGTTGTAGCATCCGAATACGTTGTTCCATGCTCGCCGCGTACTCACGCGTCTTCGCTTTTTCCTGAGTTAATTCATAGCTGATGTTCAACGCGGCGATGAAAACCAACTGCTCAGTATTTGTGACTCTAGTGCGAACTTTCAGATCTTGCAATCGCTGATTGAGATCGTCCGCAGCCTGATTCAACGCATCCCTTTGTTCAGGCGGGCAATTCACTCGCAGTGAACGGCCAAATATTTGGATATCGACGGGTTGTGCAGACATGCCACCTTCCTGCTGATTGACTGCGCTGCCTTCGTCTCCAGACCTTGGGTCCGCGAAGGGGCGACACTATAGCTACCCTGGTATCAAGATACAAGCCCTTTTCTGGTCCACCAGGGCCCAAAGTGGTAGCATACCATGAATATTCCTCCCTTTGATGACGAATGCTTATGTCTATACAGAACGAAATGCCTGGCTACAACGACGTTAGCCAGTTTTTGAACCAACAAGGGGCTGGATTAACCCCGGCCGAAATGCACGGCTTGATCAGCGGGATGATTTGCGGCGGCAACAACGACAGCTCATGGCAGCCGCTGCTGCACGACCTGACTAACGAAGGTCTGGCCTTCGGTCACGAGCTGGCTCAGGCACTGATGAAAATGCACTCAGCCACCAGCGATGCCCTCGAGGACGACGGTTTCCTTTTTCAGCTTTATCTGCCTGAAGGCGACGACGTTAGCGTGTTTGATCGTGCCGATGCGCTGGCGGGGTGGGTAAACCACTTTTTGCTGGGCCTTGGCGTTACGCAGCCAAAGCTCGACAAGGTGACCGGTGAAACCGGTGAAGCGATTGACGACCTGCGCAATATCGCTCAGTTGGGATATGACGAAGACGAAGATCAGGAAGAGCTGGAAATGTCGCTCGAAGAGATTATCGAATACGTGCGCGTAGCCGCCTTGCTGTGCCATGACACGTTTACGCGTCAGCAGCCGACCGCGCCGGAAATCCGTAAACCGACTCTGCACTAAGAACGAAACGCAAAGGAGAGTGTGATGAGCGAGATATCTCAGCAAGAATTCCAGCGTCGTCGCCAGGCTTTACTGGCACAAATGCAGCCTGGCAGCGCCGCGCTGATTTTTGCCGCGCCTGAAGCGACGCGCAGCGCGGACAGTGAATACCCGTACCGCCAAAGCAGTGATTTCTGGTACTTCACCGGTTTTAACGAACCGGAAGCTGTGCTGGTGCTGATTAAAAGTGATGACACTCATAACCACAGCGTTTTGTTTAATCGGGTTCGCGATCTGACGGCGGAGATCTGGTTTGGCCGCCGTCTGGGCCAGGACGCCGCACCGGCAAAACTCGGCGTTGACCGGGCGCTGGCCTTCAGTGAAATCAACCAACAGCTGCACCTGTTGCTCAATGGCCTGGATGCGGTGTACCACGCGCAGGGCGAATATGCCTGGGCAGACGAGATTGTGTGCACGGCGTTGGATAAACTGCGTAAAGGCTCCAGACAAAATCTGCACGCACCCGCCGCGATCATCGACTGGCGTCCAATGGTCCATGAAATGCGCTTGTTCAAATCACCAGAAGAAATTGCGGTCATGCGCCGTGCCGGAGAGATCAGTGCGCTGGCGCATACCCGCGCGATGGAAAAATGCCGTCCGGGAATGTTTGAATACCAGTTGGAAGGGGAGATTCACCACGAGTTTACTCGCCATGGCGCGCGTTACCCATCCTATAACACGATTGTCGGCAGCGGCGAAAACGGCTGTATTCTCCATTACACCGAAAATGAAAGTGAAATGCGCGATGGCGATCTGGTGTTGATTGACGCCGGGTGTGAATACAAAGGTTATGCGGGCGACATTACGCGTACCTTCCCGGTAAACGGCAAATTTTCCCCTGCTCAGCGTGAAATCTACGACATCGTACTGGAGTCATTAGAGACCAGTCTGCGCCTGTATCGCCCGGGGACGTCCATCCAGGAAGTCACCGGCGAAGTGGTGCGCATCATGATTACGGGTCTGGTGAAGCTTGGCATTTTGCACGGCGAGATCGACCAACTGATTACCGAAAATGCGCATCGCCCATTCTTTATGCATGGTCTTAGCCATTGGCTGGGACTGGATGTGCACGACGTTGGCGTTTATGGTCAGGACCGCTCACGTATTCTCGAGCCAGGAATGGTGCTCACCGTCGAACCGGGGCTGTATATCGCGCCGGACGCCGATGTGCCGCCTGCTTATCGTGGTATCGGCATTCGTATTGAAGATGACATCCTCATCACCGAGGACGGCAATGAGAACCTGACCGCCAGCGTGGTGAAGAAAGCGGATGACATTGAAGCCTTAATGGCTGCGGCGCGGCTGCAATGAGCGTGATTATCGTTGGCGGTGGTATGGTCGGTGCAACGCTGGCGCTGGCCATTTCTCAGCTCAGCCACGGGACTCTGCCTGTTCACCTGATAGAAGCGAGCGAACCTGAAACTGACCGCCATCCAGGGTTTGACGCCCGGGCGATCGCGCTGGCGGCAGGGGCCTGCCAACAGCTGGCGCGAATTGGCGTATGGCAGGCGATTGCCGATTGCGCAACGGCGATCAAAACGGTTCACGTCAGCGATCGCGGCCATGCCGGATTTGTGACGCTGGATGCGCAGGAATACCGTATTCCGGCGCTGGGCCAGGTGGTAGAACTGCACGATGTCGGGCTGCGTTTGTTTGCGCTGTTGCGTAAAGCGCCGGGCATCACGCTGCACTGCCCCGACCGTGTAGCCAGCGTGTCACGCACGCAGGAACGCGTTGAGGTTACGCTGGAAAATGGCGAGATGATCAATGGTCGCCTGTTGGTGGCCGCCGATGGCACGCGCTCCGCACTGGCTACCGCCTGCGGCGTTGACTGGCAGCAACAACCCTATGAACAACTGGCGATGATTGCCAACGTCACGACCTCCGTTGCGCATGACGGGCGAGCGTTTGAACGTTTCACACAATATGGTCCGCTGGCAATGCTACCGATGTCTGATGGTCGCTGCTCGCTGGTGTGGTGCCATCCGCTGGAGCGGCGGGATGAGATTATGGCCTGGTCCGACGAACAATTTTGCCGCGAACTGCAAACTGCGTTTGGCTGGCGGTTGGGGCGTATTACCCAGGCCGGTAAACGCAACGCCTATCCGCTTTCGTTAACCTCGGCGCAAAAAGCCATTACCCATCGTACTGTGCTGGTGGGGAACGCAGCACAGACGCTGCATCCCATTGCCGGACAAGGTTTCAACCTTGGTCTGCGCGATGTGATGAGCCTGGCTGAGACGTTGACGCAGGCGCAAAACTGCGCGGAAGATATCGGTGATTATGCGGTACTGGCACGCTATCAGCAGCGCCGCGAACGCGATCGCGAAACGACGATTGGTGTGACCAACAATTTGGTGTATTTGTTTGCCAATCGCTGGGCCCCGCTGATCGTTGGGCGTAATGTCGGGCTGATGGCGATGGAATTATTCACGCCTGCACGCGATGCGCTGGCGGAGCGGACCCTCGGTTGGGTTGCGCGATAGATATATCCTGTAGGCCGAATTAAAGAAGCTGGCCTGATTAGCGCAGCGCCATCAGGCAATGTCGCGGAAGTAATGCCGGATGGCGGCTTTGCCTTATCCGGCCTACGGTTTTTGATTGTCCTATTTTCAGGAGCAAACAGTGCAAAGTGTTGATGTAGCAATTGTTGGTGGCGGCATGGTGGGACTGGCGGTTGCCTGCGGCTTGCAGGGCAGCGGGTTGCGCGTTGCGGTGTTAGAACAACATGTTCCGCAGCCTTTGGCGGCGGATGCACCTCCTCAGCTTCGCGTATCGGCCATTAATGCCGCCAGTGAAAAACTGCTTAGCCGACTGGGCGTCTGGTCCGACATTGTTGCCCGTCGCGCTTGTTGCTACCACGGCATGGAAGTCTGGGACAAAGACAGCTTTGGGCGTATTGCGTTTGATGACCAGAGCATGGGCTACAGCCATTTAGGCCACATCGTTGAAAACTCAGAGATCCATTACGCACTCTGGCAAAAAGCGCAGCGTTCAGCGGACATTACGCTGATGGCGCCCGCTGAGTTACAGCAGGTAGCCTGGGGTGAGAATGAGGCATTTCTGTCCCTGAAAGATGGCGCAATGCTGACCGCTCGCCTGGTGGTCGGCGCCGATGGCGCTAACTCCTGGCTGCGCAACAAAGCGGATATTCCGCTCACTTTCTGGGATTACCGTCATCATGCGCTGGTGGCGACTATCCGTACGCAGGAAGCTCACGGCGCGGTTGCGCGGCAGGCGTTTCACGGTGAGGGGATCCTGGCGTTCCTGCCGCTCAGTGACCCGCACCTGTGCTCTATCGTCTGGTCGCTTTCGCCGCAGGAAGCAGAACGCATGCAGCAGGCAAGCGTTGACGAGTTTAATCAGTCGCTGAATATCGCTTTTGATAATCGCCTGGGGCTGTGCAGCCTTGAAAGCGAGCGTCAGGCGTTTCCGCTGACGGGACGCTATGCCCGTCAATTCGCTGCTCATCGTCTGGCGCTGGTGGGGGATGCGGCGCATACCATCCACCCGCTTGCGGGTCAGGGGGTTAACCTTGGCTTTATGGATGCGGCGGAGCTGATCGATGAGCTGAAGCGGCTACAGCGTCAGGGCAAAGATATTGGTCAGTATCTCTATTTGCGCCGCTACGAGCGTAGCCGTAAGCACAGCGCAGCGATGATGCTAGCCGGTATGCAGGGATTTCGTGAACTGTTTGCAGGCGAGAATCCGGCGAAAAAACTGCTGCGTGATATTGGTCTGAAACTGGCCGATACCCTGCCAGGCGTAAAACCACAGCTCATCCGCCAGGCGATGGGACTGAACGATCTTCCTGAGTGGTTACGCTAGCGTCCGTAAGGACAATCTTAAGAGTTTGAGACCCGTCACACTTTCCACTCCCGGCCTGCGCGCCGGGGTGCTTCTCTCATTTGAAATAATCTAATTCCACGCCTTTTTTCGCATTAGTTTTTTTAATATTACGTTTTTTTCATAACGCCATTTTTGACAATTTTTCCACATTTAATGTTGGTTGGTGCTGTTAATTCCAGCTTGTATTTATTTTTTGTTCTGATTATTTGTCGTATGGGTGGGGTTTTGTTCTGCCGGTGATTTTGCTGTTTTTGGCCATAAGCTAATGTGATGGTTAATTTTGCCTTATGGTTTAGCGTCTGTTTCGGTGGTAAGTTCAGGACAAAGAGAACGTTTGCGTCGTGGCCCCTGGAGCGGCTGCGGTGCTGGGTTTCGTGGCGAAAATTTCACCGCGAAAGAGTTGGTAGCCCCGCTTATTCAACGAGGAAAAGATGGCTCAACAGACTCCTTTGTACGAACAACACACGCTATGTGGCGCGCGCATGGTAGATTTCCATGGCTGGATGATGCCACTGCATTACGGTTCTCAGCTTGATGAACACCATGCTGTTCGCACCGATGCCGGAATGTTTGATGTGTCACATATGACCATCGTCGACCTGCGCGGTAGCCGCACCCGGGAGTTCTTGCGTTATCTGCTGGCAAACGACGTCGCGAAGCTAACGAAGACGGGTAAAGCCCTCTACTCCGGTATGCTCAACGCGTCGGGCGGCGTGATAGATGACCTGATTGTCTACTACTTCACTGAAGATTTCTTCCGCCTCGTTGTAAACTCCGCCACCCGCGAAAAAGACCTCTCCTGGATTACCCAACACGCTGAACCTTACGCCATCGACATCACCGTTCGAGACGATCTGTCGCTGATTGCGGTGCAAGGCCCAAACGCGCAGGAAAAAGCAGCCACATTGTTTACTGACGAGCAGCGTCAGGCGGTAGAAGGCATGAAGCCGTTCTTCGGCGTTCAGGCGGGTGATTTGTTTATCGCAACCACCGGTTATACCGGCGAAGCAGGCTATGAAATTGCTATGCCGAGTGAAAAGGCGGCAGACTTCTGGCGTGCGCTGGTACAAGCAGGTGTCAAACCTTGCGGTCTTGGCGCGCGCGACACGCTGCGTCTGGAAGCCGGCATGAACCTGTACGGTCAGGAGATGGACGAAGGCATTTCCCCGCTGGCGGCCAACATGGGCTGGACTATCGCGTGGGAACCGACTGACCGCGACTTTATCGGTCGGGAAGCGCTGGAAATGCAGCGTGAAAAAGGCCACGAACAGTTGGTCGGACTGGTGATGACCGAGAAAGGCGTACTGCGTAATGAACTGCCGGTGCGTTTCACCGATGCTTCCGGCAATCAGCAGGAAGGCATTATCACCAGCGGGACATTCTCCCCAACCCTGGGTTACAGCATCGCGCTGGCGCGTGTCCCTGCGGGTATTGGTGAGAACGCGATCGTACAGATCCGTAACCGCGAAATGCCGGTAAAAGTGACTAAACCTGTTTTTGTGCGTAACGGCAAAGCCGTCGCGTAATTCATCCTTTTTTGGAGATTGATTGATGAGCAACGTACCTGCAGAACTGAAATACAGCAAAGAACACGAATGGCTGCGCAGAGAAGCTGACGGCTCTTACACCGTTGGGATCACCGAACATGCTCAGGAGCTGTTAGGTGACATGGTTTTCGTTGACCTGCCCGAAGTTGGCGCAACCGTCAGCGCGGGCGATGACTGCGCCGTTGCGGAATCCGTAAAAGCGGCATCCGATATTTATGCGCCAGTAGGCGGTGAGATTGTTGCGGTTAACGACGCGCTCAGCGACTCCCCGGAACTGGTCAACAGCGAGCCGTATGCAGGGGGCTGGATCTTCAAAATCAAAGCCAGCGATGAAAGCGAAATTGAATCGCTGCTGGATGCGACTGCATATGAAGCTTTGTTAGAAGACGAATAAATACGCTTCATTCTTCACGTTGCAGGTGTGTTGGCTTTCTTGCACACCTCAGTTACTTACTGATGTAAGCTCCTGGGGATGTGCTGCGTCGCCGCCTTCCTGCAACGCGAATTTTTTGCGTATTCAGGTAAGTAGAGACACCTACGATTCACTGCACGTTTCAGGAACCATCGCCCATGACACAGACGTTAAGCCAGCTTGAAAATAGCGGCGCTTTCATTGAACGCCACATCGGACCGGACGCCGCGCAGCAGCAAGAGATGCTGAATGCGGTTGGCGCCGAGTCGTTAAACGCGCTGATCGGCCAGATTGTGCCGAAAGACATTCAGCTCGCAACCCCGCCACAGGTGGGCGAGGCGGCGACCGAATACGCTGCGCTGGCTGAATTAAAAGCCATCGCCGGGCGTAACAAGCGCTTCACGTCCTACATTGGCATGGGCTACACCGCCGTGCAGCTGCCACCGGTTATCCTGCGTAACATGCTGGAAAACCCGGGTTGGTACACCGCCTACACCCCGTATCAACCGGAAGTCTCCCAGGGCCGTCTGGAAGCATTGCTGAACTTCCAGCAGGTGACGCTGGACCTGACCGGCCTGGACATGGCTTCCGCTTCTCTGCTGGATGAAGCTACTGCTGCAGCTGAAGCCATGGCGATGGCCAAACGCGTCAGCAAACTGAAAAACGCCAACCGTTTCTTTGTGGCGGCTGATGTTCATCCGCAAACGCTGGACGTAGTGCGTACTCGTGCGCAAACTTTTGGTTTTGACGTCATTGTTGATGACGCGGCAAAAGCATTGGATCATCAGGATGTGTTCGGCGTGCTGTTGCAGCAGGTTGGCACCACCGGTGAAGTGCACGACTACAGCGCCCTGATGGCTGAGCTGAAATCCCGTAAAATAGTGGTCAGCGTCGCTGCCGACTTTATGGCGCTGGTACTGCTGACTGCACCGGGCAAACAGGGCGCGGATATCGTTTTCGGCTCTGCGCAACGCTTCGGCGTACCGATGGGCTACGGCGGCCCGCACGCGGCATTCTTTGCCGCTAAAGATGAATTCAAACGCTCCATGCCAGGCCGTATTATCGGCGTCTCCAAAGATGCAGCGGGTAATACCGCCCTGCGTATGGCGATGCAGACTCGCGAACAGCATATCCGCCGCGAGAAAGCGAACTCCAACATTTGTACCTCGCAGGTTCTGCTGGCCAACATCGCCAGCCTGTATGCCGTTTATCATGGCCCGGTTGGCCTGAAACGCATCGCTAATCGCATCCATCGTTTGACCGATATTCTGGCAGCCGGTCTGCAACAGAAAGGATTGAAGCTGCGTCATGCGCACTACTTTGACACTTTGTGTGTTGAAGTGGCCGATAAGGCTGCGGTACTGGCGCGTGCTGAAGCGGCAGAAATCAACCTGCGTAGCGATATCCATAATGCGGTAGGTATTACGCTCGATGAAACCACCACCCGTGAAAACGTGGTGCAGTTGTTCAATGTTCTGCTGGGAGACAGCCACGGTCTGAACATCGAAACGCTGGACAAAGACGTGGCGCTCGATAGCCGTTCCATTCAGGACAGTATGCTGCGTGACGATGCGATCCTCAGCCATCCGGTGTTTAATCGCTATCACAGCGAAACCGAGATGATGCGTTATATGCACTCGCTGGAGCGCAAAGATCTGGCCCTGAACCAGGCAATGATCCCGCTGGGATCTTGCACCATGAAGTTGAACGCTGCCGCCGAGATGATCCCTATCACTTGGCCGGAATTCGCTGAACTGCATCCGTTCTGCCCGCCAGAGCAGGCAGAAGGTTATCACCAGATGATCGGCCAGCTTTCCGAATGGCTGGTAAAACTGACCGGTTATGACGCAGTCTGCATGCAGCCGAACTCCGGCGCGCAGGGCGAGTATGCGGGTCTGCTGGCGATTCGCCATTATCACGAAAGCCGTAACGAAGGCCATCGCGATATCTGTCTGATCCCGGCCTCTGCCCACGGTACCAACCCGGCCTCCGCACAGATGGCGGGTATGCAGGTAGTGGTTGTCGCCTGTGATAAGAACGGCAACATCGATCTTGGCGATCTGCGTGAAAAAGCGGCGCAGGCGGGTGAAAACCTCTCCTGCATCATGGTGACCTATCCCTCTACTCATGGCGTGTATGAAGAAACGATCCGTGAAGTGTGCGACGTTGTGCACCAGTTTGGCGGCCAGGTTTATCTTGATGGCGCGAACATGAATGCTCAGGTTGGGATCACCACACCGGGCTTTATCGGTGCCGATGTCTCACACCTTAACCTGCATAAAACATTCTGCATTCCGCACGGCGGCGGTGGCCCAGGTATGGGACCAATCGGTGTTAAATCGCATCTGGCGCCGTTCGTGCCGGGTCATAGCGTAGTACAGATTGAAGGGATGCTCACCCGTCAGGGCGCGGTTTCTGCGGCACCGTTCGGTAGCGCATCCATTCTGCCGATCAGCTGGATGTACATCCGTATGATGGGCGCAGAAGGTCTGAAGCAGGCAAGCCAGGTGGCGATCCTGAACGCTAACTACATTGCCAGCCGTCTGAAAGATGCCTATCCGGTGCTGTATACCGGTCGCGATGGTCGTGTGGCACATGAATGTATTCTCGACATTCGCCCACTGAAAGAAGAGACCGGCATCAGCGAACTGGATATTGCCAAGCGTCTGATCGATTACGGTTTCCATGCGCCGACCATGTCGTTCCCGGTAGCGGGTACGCTGATGGTGGAACCGACTGAATCGGAAAGCAAAATGGAACTGGATCGCTTTATCAATGCGATGCTGGCAATCCGCGCTGAGATCGATCGCGTGAAAGCCGGTGAATGGTCGCTTACAGATAACCCGCTGGTTAACTCCCCGCACACGCAAAATGAGCTGGTCGCGGAGTGGAATCACGGTTACAGCCGCGAAATCGCCGTCTTCCCGGCGGGCGTAGCGAACAAATACTGGCCGACCGTGAAACGCCTTGATGACGTTTACGGTGACCGTAACCTGTTCTGCTCCTGCGTGCCGCTGAGCGATTATCAGTAATCGACTGATTCAGCTATCTTTTAAAGGCGCTTCGGCGCCTTTATTTTTGGGGAGAATAGTGATGGCTATAGCACTGGTTACGGGGGGCAGTCGCGGTATTGGTCGGGCAACCGCGATGCAGTTAGCGCTAGAGGGTTACACGGTCGCCGTTAACTTTCATCACAATATTCGTGCGGCAACGGAGGTGGTGAACAATATCGCCGCTGCGGGAGGAAAGGCGTTTGCTCTGCGGGCAGATATCAGCGATGAAAGCCAGGTCGGGGCGATGTTTGAGTCCATTGACCGCGAGGGCGAGCCGCTGACTGCTCTGGTGAACAATGCCGGGATTTTGTTTGAACAGAGCACGGTGGAAAGTCTAACCGCTGAGCGTATTAATCGCGTCCTGGCGACTAATGTTACCGGCTATTTTCTGTGTTGTCGGGAAGCGGTAAAGCGCATGTCGTTTAAGCACGGCGGTCAGGGCGGGGCGATTGTGAATGTCTCTTCGGCGGCGTCACGGCTTGGCGCCCCGTTCGAATACGTTGATTATGCAGCCTCAAAAGGTGCGGTGGACACGCTTACCACCGGCCTCGCGTTGGAGGTTGCGGCGCAGGGGATACGCGTGAACTGCGTGCGACCCGGTCTTATCTACACGGAAATGCATGCGTCAGGCGGCGAGCCGGGAAGGGTCGATCGCGTGAAATCCATGTTGCCTATGCAGCGCGGCGGACAGCCGGAAGAGGTCGCGCAGGCGATTACCTGGCTGCTGAGTGAGAAGGCGTCTTACGTCACGGGCAGTTTTTTGGAGCTGGCCGGCGGGAAGTAATGCGTTGCTTGCCGGATGGCGGCGTAAATGTTTGCTCTGGTCTACAGGTTCAGTTCCCGTAAATCCGATAAGCGCAGCGCCATCCGGCAAAAAATTACAGATTCTCGCCGTTGCTGGCAATCACCGCTTTATACCACTCAAAACTTTTCTTACGCGAACGCGACATATCGCCGGTGCCGTCGTCGTGTTTGTTCACGTAGATAAAACCGTAGCGTTTGCTGTACTGGCCGGTGGTGAACGAGACGCAGTCGATGCAGCCCCACGGCGTGTAGCCCATCAGATCTACGCCGTCATACGTTACCGCTTTCATCATCTCTTCGACGTGGGCGCGCAGATAGTCGATGCGGTAGTCATCGTGGATGCTGCCGTCTTCTTCCACTTTGTCGTAAGCGCCAAATCCGTTTTCAACGATAAACAACGGCTTCTGATAACGCTCGTACAGTTCGCATAAGGCGTAACGCAGGCCGACCGGATCAATCTGCCAGCCCCAGTCGGATGCTTTGACGTGCGGGTTCGGCACGCTGCCCTCAAAACCGGAAATGGCATCGCCGCTACCACCTTCCGCTTTTACCGCGTTGGTCATGTAGTAGCTAAATCCGAGATAGTCGCAGGTACCTTCACGAAGGATTTGTTCATCGCCAGCTTCCATTCGAATATTGAATTCGCGGCGCTCCCACTCGTTCAGTACATAAGATGGATAGTAGCCGCGCAGTTGAACGTCGGTGAATACATAGCGTTCACGCATTGATTCCTGCGCGAACATCACATCTTCAGGCTTACAGGAGTACGGGTATAGCGGGACCATTGCCAGCATGCAGCCGACTTTCATTTCAGGGTTGATGCGACGTGCGGCTTTCACCGCCAGAGCGCTGGCCACGAACTGGTGGTGCAGCACCTGGTACATAGTCTCTTCCGGGTTTTCATGCTCGGTATACACCACGCCGGAGCAGCAATAGCCAAACAGCGGTGCACGCCAGTTACGCTGGTTGTTGATTTCGTTGAAGGTCATCCAGTATTTGACCTTGTGCTTGTAGCGCTCAAAGACCACTTCAGCAAAACGGACAAAGAAATCAACGACTTTGCGATTGGTCCAGCTACCGTACTGTTGAACCAGGTGTAGCGGCATTTCGAAGTGGGAAAGGGTGATAACCGGTTCGATATTGTACTTCAGCAGTTCATCAAACATGTCGTCGTAGAATTTTAGCCCTTCTTCGTTTGGCTGGGTTTCGTCCCCTTTGGGGAAGATACGGGTCCAGGCAATTGACGTACGGAAGCATTTGAAGCCCATCTCGGCAAACAGCTTAATGTCTTCTTTGTAATGACCGTAAAAATCGACGGCTTCGTGGTTGGGGTAGTACTTACCTGGCACGACGTCCTGAGTGATTTCTCGCGGAACGCCGTGTGCCCCCCCGGTCAGTACGTCGCAAATGCTGGGCCCTTTGCCACCTTTATTCCAGCCGCCTTCAACCTGATGCGCCGCAACCGCGCCGCCCCATAAAAAATCGTTTGGTAAGGTAAGTTTTTTCATCTGCGCTCAGTCTCAAATTAATACAATCTGATTTTGAGTCTAACAAAGGAAAGATAAATGTCACGATATAACAAAATAGCGTTAATGTGATTTGTTACATCAAAAAAACAGATTGTTTTTTTACGCTATTCTTTTCGCCAGCTTGCGACCGAGTGATTCCAGAATATAAATAACGGGGATCTGCGTGGTTATATCGTATACCCCGGCAATGCGTGTCTGTGGAACGTGCCAGGAGAGATTAAAGTCGGCAAGTTTCGCGAGGCGCGAATGTTCATGGCTGGTGACCGACAGAACCTTACAGTTATGCAGACTGAACTGGCTGGCAAAGCGTAGGATCTCTTCGGTTTCTCCAGAAACGGAAAGCACGATCGCCAGCGCGTTTCTGGCCATATCATTAGTTACCGGGAAATAAGGGTCATCGATGTGGTTACTGAATTTTCCGACGTTTGAGAAAAAACGTGCGCCATATTTTGCCAGGGCTCCGGATGTTCCCGCCCCGACGAATATAATACGCTCGGAAGATAATATAATATCAACAGCCTGATCGAGTAGTTTGTCGAACTCGTCGTTATTAACGCCTTTAAAGAAGCTGATAATTTCGCTGGCACCGAAATTAGCCTGTTGCGGTTCATTCTGCTCTAAATATAATTTGAAGCGTACGCGAAATTCTGAGTAACCTTCACACTTAAGCTTGCGGCAAAAGCGCAGTACGGTGGTGGTGGAAACGCCCACGGCATCAGCCAGTTCGCGAATGGTCATGTACATGACTTTGTCACGGTTTTTGATGACATAGTTGTAGACCAGCATCTCAAGATTGTTGAGACTGGCGATGGCAGCGTGGGAGAACATACTCACAATGGCAAAACTCACTCATCAGACTTCATCTACAGGGAATAATAACATGCAGCCAAATGACATCACTTTTTTTCAGCGTTTCCAGGATGACATTCTGGCCGGACGCAAAACCATTACGATTCGTGACGAGTCCGAATCACACTTCAAAGCCGGTGACATTCTACGGGTTGGGCGCTTCGAAGATGAGGGGTACTTCTGCACGATTGAGGTTGTTGGCACCTCAACCGTCACGCTGGATACGCTGACGGAGAAACATGCTCGCCAGGAAAATATGACGCTAGAAGAACTTAAACACGTGATTGCCGAGATTTACCCGGATCAAACACAATTTTATGTGATTGATTTTAAATGCCTTTGATTTTAACGGTACGCCTGTTAGCTGAATATTAAAATATAATATCATGATTTTTATGGATTATTATTTAGTTGGCAAATATTTTAGCTAACAGGTGTTCACTGGAACCATTCTCAGTTACGCTAGAGGAGCAATCACGATAGTGTTCGTTTCTCGGGAGTAAAATATGGTTCAGAAGCCATTAATTGCGCAGGGGTATTCGCTGGCAGAGGAAATAGCCAATAGCATCAGTCACGGTATCGGGCTGGTGTTTGGGATTGTCGGACTGGTATTGTTGCTGGTTCAGGCAGTGGATACCAACGCCAGCGCCATGGCGATAACCAGCTATAGCCTGTATGGCGGCAGCATGATCCTGCTGTTCCTCGCCTCAACTTTATATCACGCGATCCCCCATCAAAGAGCGAAAGTCTGGCTGAAAAAGTTCGACCACTGCGCGATTTATCTGCTGATTGCCGGGACCTACACGCCATTTCTGCTGGTGGGGCTGGATTCGCCGCTGGCACATGGACTGATGATTGTTATCTGGAGCCTGGCGCTGCTCGGTATTTTATTCAAACTGACCATTGCGCACCGGTTTAAGGTTCTGTCGCTGGTAACCTACCTGGCGATGGGCTGGCTATCGCTGATTGTGGTGTATCAACTGGCGGTTAAGCTGGCGGTGGGTGGTGTGACGTTGCTGGCAGTTGGTGGTGTGGTGTATTCGCTGGGCGTTATTTTCTACGTTTGTAAGCGCATTCCATACAACCATGCGATCTGGCACGGCTTTGTGCTGGGTGGCAGCGTTTGCCATTTCCTGGCGATCTACCTGTACGTGGGGCAGGCGTAATTATCATTACCCAGCAGTGCTGTGCTTACCGGGTCTTTAAAACGCGCGACCCGGTAAGATAAAGTCACCACCCGGCGATTTACTCTTCCAGCGAATACGGCAGCGGTACGATATGCAGCGTTTTCGCGTCGTCACGAACGCGGAACACGCTGTCGGCTTCCATGTCGTTATTCATCACAACCTGCACCAGTACCTGTCCATCCGCCAGTTGCACCGCGGCGAGTACGGTGCCGGTACGACGCCAGTTCTCACCCATTTTCAGCTCCAGGTCTTCACCTGCTTCCGGTACCCGACTGGCCGCACCTGCCAGCGTCCACATGGCACGTTTGTTGGCTCCGCGAAATTTTGCGCGAGCAACCATTTCCTGACCGGTATAGCAGCCTTTTTTAAAGCTGATTCCGCCCAGAGCCTGCAGATTGGTGGCTTGCGGAATAAACTGCGCGCTGTTGGCAGTATCAATCACCGGAATACCTGCTTCGATATCCAGCGCCAGCCACTGTTGGCTGTTATTTAACTCCGCTTCACCGCGCAGCTTCTCTACCAGGGTTTCCGCCGTTGCAATATCAACGATCAGCAGGAAACGCTCAGCGGGATGTTCGAACCACAATATGGTGGAAGAACCTTCAGTAATGACCTGCTTATCGCTGTTTGGTAATTCGCTAAAGAGATTGGCCAGCGCAGCACGCGCCTGGAATCCCGCGACGCCCAGCAGTACGCGCTCGTCGTCCGGGGCAATCGCCACTTTCGAGAAGACTGCATATTTTTTCAGTTCGGTGAGCTGCGCATCGCGCAGATTACGGCGCTCAAGCCATGCAAAACCGTCACCCTGGCGGAACAGACGCAGGTTGCTCCACATTTTACCTTTGGCGTCACAATGTGCTGCCAACACGTGCTGATGCTCAGTCATCTGGCTGACATCCGCTGTGACCTGACCCTGAATATACTTCTCACTGTCGACACCGGTGATGGTGGCGAGCGCCCATTCATCGAGCGTCATTAGCGTCAGAGGCAAGCGCGTTGACGCGAAAGGCTGGCGAGGAGGAAAAGATATAAAAGCCATAATTAATGTCCTGATTTGCTTAACGCAGTGATAATGACTAATGGTAAAAGAGCTATGGCCCATTGCAAGCGGTTTAAACAGGCTATTTGTGCCATATATTAAGCTTTGCGAGGAGACATCCAAAAATGCTGAATCCTTTGACTTAATGTGGTTTTATTTAGCGAGCACGCTTCCGTTTGCTGATATTCCCGTAAATATGAGGGAAAAACACGTTACAATAGCGGGATACTTCGTTTTCGCGAGACAGGAAGAAGAACATGGATATTAACAACAAAGCACGTATTCATTGGGCATGCCGTCGCGGTATGCGTGAGCTGGACATCTCGATCATGCCGTTTTTCGAACATGAATATGACAGCTTAAGTGATGAAGAAAAACGTATCTTTATCCGTCTGCTAGAATGTGATGATCCAGACTTATTTAACTGGTTGATGAATCATGGGAAACCGGCTGATGCTCAGCTAGAGCAGATGGTGCGACTTATCCAGACACGGAATCGGGAACGTGGTCCAGTGGCAATCTGATTTACGCGTTTCATGGCGCGCGCAATGGCTTTCGCTGCTCATTCATGGGCTGGTGGCGGTATTTATATTATTGATGCCCTGGCCATTGAGCTACACCCCATTATGGCTGGTTCTGCTCTCTCTGGTGGTGTTCGATAGCGTCCGTAGCCAGCGCCGAATCAATGCCTGTCAGGGCGAGATTCGGCTGTTGATGGACGGTCGTCTACGCTGGCAAGGGCAAGAGTGGACTATTGCTAGCGCACCCTGGATGGTCAAAACAGGCATGATGCTGCGTTTACGTTCCGATGCCGGAAAACGTCAGCATTTGTGGCTGGCGGCAGACAGTATGGATGACGCGGAGTGGCGGGATTTGCGGCGGTTAATACTGCAACAGGCGAAGCAGGGATAATGCTGATGAATGCCTGATGGCGTGCAGCGTTAAGGTCTACGGTTCGGTGCGGCATGTAGGCCGGATATGGCGTTTACGCCTACATCCGGCAAAATGGTTATCAGGACCAGTGTTCGGCCATTTCACCAAGGATTTGCTCGCACCAGGCCTGAATGCGTTCATCGCTGAGATCGTACTGGTTTGTTTCATCCAGTGCCAGGCCAACAAACAGCTGTCCATCGGCAATGACGGGCTTATCGCTGGTAAATTCATACCCTTCGGTTGGCCAGTAACCAACAAATTTTACGCCTTTGGTGACCAGTTTATCGTGCAGCATACCCAGCGCATCCAGGAACCATTCACCGTATCCCAACTGATCGCCCATACCGTAAAGCGCAACAATTTTGCCTTCCAGGTTGAGGTCGTCCAGTTGCTCCCAGACCGCTTCCCAGTCCTCTTGGATTTCACCGAAATCCCAGGTTGGGATGCCTAAAATGAGCACGTCATACTGCTCCATTAAGGTCGGGGAATCATCTTTGAGGTTGTGCAGTGTCACCAGTTCGGGACCCAGGATATCGCGGATTTTTTCTGCTGCCATTTCGGTATAGCAGGTGCTGGAACCGTAAAAAAGACCCATGTTCATGACGTAAACATCTCAATTCTGCTGTAGCGTTGCGGGTAGTGTAACAGAATCGCCGCATTCTCGGCACAATGAGGCATAATGCATCAAAAATGAGAGTGAAATAAGGGGCGCGAGTGGAACAGGATCTGGCGCGCATCGAGCAGTTTCTTGATGCCCTGTGGCTGGAACGAAATCTGGCGGAAAACACGCTAAGTGCGTATCGTCGCGATCTGACCATGCTTGTTGAATGGCTACATCACCGCGGCGCCTCGCTTGCGACCGCGCAGAGTGATGACCTGCAAGCATTGTTGGCTGAGCGGATGGATGGGGGATATAAAGCCACCAGTTCCGCACGCTTGCTCAGTGCAATGCGGCGTTTTTTTCAGCATCTGTACCGTGAAAAATATCGCGAAGATGACCCCAGCGCCTCGCTTGCATCACCTAAACTTCCGCAGCGTCTGCCCAAAGATCTCAGCGAAGCACAGGTCGAACGACTTCTGCAGGCGCCGCTGATAGAACAACCGCTGGAACTTCGCGACAAAGCCATGCTGGAAGTATTGTATGCCACAGGCCTGCGCGTGTCTGAACTGGTGGGGCTGACGATGAGTGACGTCAGCCTGCGTCAGGGCGTGGTTCGGGTGATCGGTAAAGGTAATAAAGAGCGCCTTGTCCCGTTAGGTGAGGAGGCGGTGTACTGGCTGGAAACGTACCTGGAGCATGGGCGTCCGTGGTTGCTCAACGGTGTATCAATAGATGTGCTGTTTCCCAGCCAGCGGGCGCAACAGATGACTCGCCAAACCTTTTGGCATCGTATCAAACACTATGCTGTGTTGGCTGGAATCGACAGCGAAAAGCTGTCCCCGCACGTCCTGCGGCATGCGTTTGCCACGCATCTGCTCAACCATGGCGCTGATCTGCGCGTGGTGCAGATGCTACTGGGGCATAGCGACCTCTCGACAACGCAGATTTATACTCATGTCGCAACGGAGCGCTTGCGGCAACTACATCAACAGCATCACCCGCGAGCGTGAGTGCTGACAGGAAAGGATAGGTTATGAAAAAACGTTTTATGATGTTCACCCTGCTGGCGACGGCGTTTTCCGGCATGGTACATGCAGACGATGCGGCGATTCGCCAGTCATTAGCGAAGCTGGGTGTTAAGAGTACCGAGATTCAGTCTGCTCCGGTTGCGGGCATGAAAACTGTACTGACCAATAGCGGCGTGTTGTACGTTACCGAAGACGGTAAACATATTATTCAGGGACCGATGTATGACGTGAGCGGTGCAAGCCCGGTAAACGTTACCAACCAACTGCTGATGAAGCATTTGAACGCGCTGGAAAACGAGATGATCGTCTACAAAGCGCCGCAGGAAAAACACGTCATTACCGTTTTCACCGACATCACCTGTGGCTACTGCCACAAGCTGCATGAAGAGATGAAAGACTACAATGCGTTAGGGATCACCGTACGCTATCTGGCCTTCCCTCGTCAGGGACTGGAAAGCCAGGCCGAGCAGGACATGAAATCTATCTGGTGTGCGAAGGACAAAAACAAAGCCTTTGACGACGCCATGGCTGGCAAAGATGTGAAGCCTGCGACCTGCAATGTGGACATCGCTAACCACTACGCGCTGGGCGTACAGTTTGGCGTCAGCGGTACGCCGGCGATTGTGCTGAGCAATGGCTATGTAGTGCCTGGCTATCAGAGCCCGAAAGAGATGAAAGAATTCCTCGACGCACATGCAAAACAAACCAGCGGTAAATAATTCGCGTGAAACAACAGATACAACTTCGTCGGCGTGAAGCCGACGAGACCGCCGAGCTACCTGCCGACTTGCCGCCATTGCTGCGCCGTTTATACGCCAGCCGCGGTGTGCGCAGCGCGCAGGAGCTTGAGCGTAGTGTGAAAGGCATGCTGCCGTGGCAGCATTTGAACGGTGTCGAAAAAGCGGTTGAAATCCTCTATAACGCTTTTCGCGAAGGAACCCGAATCATCGTGGTCGGCGATTTTGACGCCGATGGCGCGACCAGCACCGCGCTCAGCATTCTGGCGATGCGCGCGTTGGGCTGCAGTAACGTGGACTACCTGGTGCCTAATCGTTTTGAAGACGGTTATGGCTTAAGCCCGGAAGTTGTTGATCAGGCCCATGCCCGGGGCGCTCAGCTGATTGTCACCGTCGACAACGGCATCTCGTCCCACGCGGGTGTTGAACATGCCAGAACGCTGGGGATCCCGGTCGTTGTGACCGATCACCATCTGCCAGGGGACACGCTGCCGGGTGCTGAAGCGATCATCAATCCTAACCTGCACGATTGTGAATTCCCGTCTAAATCGCTTGCTGGCGTTGGCGTGGCCTTCTATCTGATGCTGGCGCTGCGCACCTTCCTGCGTGACAAAGGCTGGTTTGATGAACGAGGAATTGCGCCGCCGAACCTGGCGGATTTGCTCGATCTGGTTGCGCTTGGCACGGTGGCCGACGTGGTCCCGCTGGATGCCAATAACCGCATTCTGACGTGGCAAGGCTTAAGCCGTATTCGTGCCGGAAAGTGCCGCCCTGGTATAAAAGCGCTGCTGGAGATTTCCAATCGCGACCCACTCAAATTGGCTGCCAGTGATTTAGGTTTTGCTCTCGGACCACGGCTGAATGCAGCGGGGCGTCTGGACGATATGTCCGTTGGCGTGGCGCTGTTGCTGTGCGACAACATTGGTGAAGCACGCGTGCTGGCCAATGAGCTGGACGCACTCAACCAGACGCGTAAAGAGATCGAGCAGGGTATGCAGGCGGAAGCGCTGACTCTGTGTGAAAAGCTGAAACGCAGTAGCGATACGCTACCAGGCGGTCTGGCGATGTACCATCCCGAGTGGCATCAAGGAGTGGTGGGGATTCTGGCATCGCGTATTAAAGAGCGCTTTCACCGTCCGGTAATTGCGTTTGCCCCGGCCGGTGACGGTACGCTGAAAGGCTCCGGGCGCTCGATTCAGGGGCTACACATGCGCGATGCGCTGGAGCGCCTGGACACTCTTCATCCAGGTATGATCCTCAAGTTTGGCGGTCACGCTATGGCGGCGGGTTTGTCGCTGGAAGAGGCGCAGTTTGAGCGTTTCCAGCAGCGTTTCGGCGAACTGGTAACCGAGTGGCTGGACCCCGCCTTACTGCAGGGCGAAGTGGTGTCTGACGGTGCTCTGAGCGCGGCGGAGATGACCATGGAGGTCGCGCAAATGCTGCGTGATGCCGGACCGTGGGGACAAATGTTCCCGGAACCACTGTTTGACGGGCATTTCCGTCTGCTCCAGCAGCGTCTGGTCGGTGAGCGTCATCTGAAGGTGATGGTGGAGCCCGTCGGTGGTGGACCGTTGCTGGACGGTATTGCGTTTAACGTTGATACCACCTGCTGGCCGGATAACGGTGTTCGCGAAGTTCAGCTTGCCTACAAACTGGATATTAATGAGTTTCGCGGCAACCGCAGCCTGCAGATTATAATCGATAATATCTGGCCACTTTAGCGTCACTTTACACAAAATCATTCAAGCTGCATCGAGGCGGCAAGTGGATGAGTCTCCATAAGCGTACGAGCAGTACGTGACTGGGGCGAAATCGCGCAGCCAACAAAGAGGCAGCTTGAAGGATGATGTGTATATTCGCTATAAAAAAGGGTGTGGATTAGTTACAATCCCGCTCTTATAACCGCATTTTGACTAGTCCAATAAAAGAAATCAGACAATGTTTGAAATTAATCCGGTAAATAACCGCATTCAGGACCTCACGGAGCGCTCTAACGTTCTTAGGGGGTATCTTTGACTATGATGCCAAGAAAGAGCGTCTGGAAGAAGTAAACGCCGAGCTGGAACAGCCGGACGTATGGAACGAACCCGAACGCGCGCAGGCGCTGGGTAAAGAGCGTTCCTCCCTCGAGGCCATCGTTGATACGCTTGATCAGATGAGCCAGGGCCTGGAAGATGTCTCCGGCCTGCTGGAACTGGCTGTAGAAGCCGACGACGAAGAAACCTTTAACGAAGCCGTAGCAGAACTTGATACGCTGGAAGATAAGCTGGCCCAGCTGGAATTCCGTCGTATGTTCTCCGGTGAATATGATAGCGCAGATTGCTATCTCGATATTCAGGCTGGCTCAGGCGGTACGGAAGCACAGGACTGGGCAAGCATGCTGATGCGTATGTACCTGCGTTGGGCTGAAGCGCGCGGCTTTAAGACTGAAATTATTGAAGAATCTGAAGGTGAAGTGGCGGGTATTAAATCCGTGACCATCAGAATTGCTGGCGAATATGCTTACGGTTGGCTGCGTACCGAAACCGGTGTACATCGCCTGGTGCGCAAAAGCCCATTCGACTCCGGCGGTCGTCGCCATACGTCGTTCAGCTCTGCGTTTGTCTACCCGGAAGTTGACGATGATATTGATATCGATATCAACCCGGCGGACCTGCGTATTGACGTTTACCGCGCTTCTGGTGCGGGCGGTCAGCACGTTAACCGTACCGAATCTGCGGTGCGTATCACCCACATCCCGACTGGGATTGTGACGCAGTGTCAGAACGACCGTTCCCAGCACAAGAACAAAGACCAGGCCATGAAGCAGATGAAAGCGAAGCTTTATGAACTGGAAATGCAGAAGAAGAATGCCGAGAAACAGGCGATGGAAGATACCAAATCAGATATCGGCTGGGGTAGCCAGATTCGTTCTTATGTCCTTGATGACTCCCGCATCAAAGATCTGCGTACCGGGGTTGAAACCCGCAACACGCAGGCGGTGCTGGATGGCAGCCTGGATCAATTTATCGAAGCAAGTTTGAAAGCAGGGTTATGAGGAACCAACATGTCTGAACAACACGTACAGGGCGCTGACGCGGTAGCCGACCTTAACAATGAACTGAAAACGCGCCGTGAGAAGCTGGCGAGCCTGCGCGAGCAGGGGATCCCCTTCCCGAACGATTTCCGTCGCGATCATACCTCAGACCAACTGCATGCTGACTTCGACGCGAAAGAAAATGAAGAGCTGGAAGCGCTGAACATTGAGGTTTCCGTTGCTGGCCGTATGATGACCCGCCGTATTATGGGTAAAGCATCATTCGTTACGCTGCAGGATGTTGGCGGCCGCATTCAGCTGTACGTTGCTCGCGACGATCTGCCGGAAGGCGTCTACAACGAGCAGTTCAAAAAATGGGATCTGGGCGATATCCTCGGCGCGAAAGGTAAGTTGTTCAAGACCAAGACCGGTGAGCTGTCTATCCACTGTACCGAGCTGCGTCTGCTGACGAAAGCGTTGCGCCCATTGCCGGATAAATTCCACGGTCTGCAGGATCAGGAAGCGCGCTATCGTCAACGCTACCTGGACCTCATCTCTAACGATGAATCCCGCAATACCTTTAAAGTGCGTTCACAGATTATGGCGGGTATCCGTCAGTTCATGGTTGGTCGTGGCTTTATGGAAGTAGAAACCCCGATGATGCAGGTGATCCCAGGCGGGGCGGCAGCGCGTCCGTTTATCACCCATCATAACGCGCTGGATCTGGACATGTACCTGCGTATCGCGCCGGAACTGTACCTCAAGCGCCTGGTGGTTGGCGGCTTCGAACGCGTATTCGAAATTAACCGTAACTTCCGTAACGAAGGCATCTCTGTTCGCCATAATCCAGAGTTCACCATGATGGAACTCTACATGGCTTATGCGGACTACAAAGATCTGATCGAACTGACCGAATCGCTGTTCCGTACGCTGGCGCAGAACGTTCTGGGAACGACTGAAGTGCCTTACGGCGAAGAAGTCTTTGACTTTGGTAAGCCGTTCGAAAAACTGACGATGCGCGAAGCGATTCAGAAATACCGTCCGGAAACCAACATGGCCGATCTGGATAACTTCGATTCTGCAAAAGCGATTGCGGAATCTATCGGCATCAAAGTTGAGAAGAGCTGGGGTCTGGGCCGTATCGTGACCGAAATCTTTGAAGAAGTTGCAGAAGCGCACCTGATTCAACCGACCTTCATTACCGAGTACCCGGCAGAAGTTTCTCCGCTGGCGCGTCGTAATGATGAAAATCCGGAAATCACCGATCGCTTCGAATTCTTCATTGGCGGACGTGAAATCGGTAACGGCTTCAGCGAGCTGAACGATGCAGAAGATCAGGCGCAGCGTTTCCAGGATCAGGTTAATGCCAAAGATGCAGGTGACGACGAAGCGATGTTCTACGACGAAGACTATGTTACCGCTCTGGAACACGGTCTGCCGCCGACTGCGGGCCTGGGCATTGGTATCGACCGTATGGTTATGCTGTTCACAAACAGCCATACTATCCGCGACGTAATCCTGTTCCCGGCAATGCGCCCGGTTAAGTAAGATGTGAAATGCCGGATGGCGGCTGATGCCTTATCAGGCCTACAATGCGTTATGTAGGCCTGATGGGCGTAGCCCCGTCAGGCAATCAATTCCCGTTGGCAAACTTGCGCAGTAACTCTCGCGCCTTAACGTCTGAAACCTGCATTACCATCCACGGGCTAAAAGCCCACGGCGTCGCGTCAATCCCGCTTAAAACATCCTCAAGATTGCTCCACTGGAAATCCATCACTTCATCTGGGTTTAGCTGTAGCTCACTGACGATATGTGCGGCATAAACCGGGCATACTTCGTTTTCCACTATTCCACTCGGGTCCGTGGCGCAATAACGAAAATCAGCATACACGGGGCTGAGCGAGTCGATGTCTGCACCCAGCTCGAAGCTAGCCCGGCGGATAATAGCGGCTTCGGTGCTTTCACCCAATTGCGGGTGACCGCAGACAGAGTTGGTCCAGACGCCTGGCCAGGCTTTTTTGTGCAGCGAACGGCGGGTGACCAGCAGTTGACCCTGCTCGTTAAATATCCAGCATGAGAAAGCAGAGTGCAGGGGGGTTGTGGCGGTATGCGCCGCATACTTTTCCAGTGTTCCACAGGGCTGGCCCTGCTCATTCAATAAAATGACATGTTCCTGTCGCATAGCGTCCACCATCAATCTTAAGCATTCACATTATATGCTTTATTAAGTCAGAATGATTAACAGAGGGTGTGAAATGCCAGAGTCGACGCTTCGTTGCGCGATATGATTTGGCATCCGGTTTCTGGCTGCTATGATAAAGCGTCTGAAAATGTTGCGAGGTATTGTTTTGAGTGCAGGACGCCTGAAGAAAAATGGCCTGAGTATCGCGATGCTGCTGTGTGTCGGTCTGCTGTTAGCTGGCTGTTCCGGGAGCAAGTCGTCTGATACAGGAAGTTATTCCGGCTCCGTGTATACCGTGAAGCGGGGAGATACGCTATACCGTATTTCGCGCGCCACCGGGACCAGCGTAAAAGAGCTTGCACGCCTGAATAATATTTCACCGCCCTATACCATTGAAGTGGGGCAAAAGCTGAAGGTCAGCGGCGGCGCGAAAACCAGTTCAGGCTCTGGCAAAACAACGACGAAATCCTCAACCAAAACGGCGGCGGTCAGACCATCTTCGTCCGTACCGCAATCCTCCTGGCCACCGGTCGGACAGCGTTGCTGGCAGTGGCCTGCCAGCGGTAAAGTGATTCTGCCTTATTCAACCGCGGACGGCGGCAATAAAGGCATTGATATCTCAGCTGCGCGCGGTACGCCGATTTATGCCGCCGGAGCCGGGAAGGTGGTTTATGTCGGTAATCAGCTACGGGGCTACGGTAATCTCATTATGATTAAGCACAGTGAGGACTACATCACTGCGTATGCGCATAATGACACGATGTTGGTGAACAACGGTCAAAACGTGAAAGCCGGGCAGAAGATCGCGACGATGGGCAGCTCGGATGCGACCACGGTGCGGCTGCATTTCCAGATCCGCTATCGGGCGACGGCTATCGATCCGCTGCGTTATTTGCCACCAAATGGCAGTAAGCCAAAATGCTGACGGTGAATTAATCGCCAGTCAGTCAGTTAGTCCCTTGCCAAGAAGAGCGTAAGGTTTATAATCCCTTACGCACTCCAATGCGGGCGTAGTTCAATGGTAGAACGAGAGCTTCCCAAGCTCTATACGAGGGTTCGATTCCCTTCGCCCGCTCCACGACTTACTTCTCACTGACTCTCCTGATTCAATTATCCTTCGTAATCTCAATGTGTTTCTTTGTTTAACGGTCAGACAGACTCAATGCACGACTATGCAGGCTAAAGCGATTGTGGGAGACGATAGCCCCCCTGGCGGGAGATACCTCATATGAAACTAACTATCCACAGGGGCCAAAGAGAAATCTTTGACGTTCTCGGATAGTAGAGCCTTGTATATGCTGGTTAATCCTTACAATTCGCGATACTGGTGTCTTAAATATCGCATTTCCCCCGTGGTACAAAAAATCAACTATCAATCAATTGAATTTATTTAAGAAATTTTAAGGAGTATGTTTGATTGTCTGTCTGAAAATATATCAACGTTAATACAGGTCACGTAGTTAATTGTTAGATTATAATTCCAAAGTTATCTTTATTTAACACGATATAAGATTGGTCATTCTTCATAAATAAGTAATGTAGCCTTTTTGTAGGTCAATTTTATCTAATCGGCAGTAACAGGTTTTAGATGGTTTAGACTTGGTATGATTTTACCTGGATAAACATGGTGACATCTATTTTGTTAAAAATATCTTCAGGAGTTTAATCACTGCTGATAATTTCTTAAGGTGACTAGTTTTGTTCTCATTATCCGGTCACGAAATCATGTAGATACACAAAAATATACGAGTCAGTTTAGTACTTTGTACCATTTTGAATGCTTGCTATGCCCGGGGGCTCGTTAGCCTTGTGTATATTATGTCATTGTTGTTGAAAAATATAGCAAATATAGTTAGATAGACTTCAGTTGTACTGATTAAAATCTCACACGGTATAGCTAAGAATTTAAAGGTAGAGACATGGGTGACAATTCAGTCAGGCTACCTTTAACCCCAGTATGTATGCTGGTAATTTGTAAGAAAATGTTTCCTTGTGTTTTGAGAATTTTCTCATTTTGAATAAAAGATGAAAGTGCGGTTTCACAGGTAGTGCTAATAATACAACCAATAATCGTATTAAAATGCCGATATCCATTAGTAATTCAAATCTAAGAATGAGTGATTGATAGCTTTTAGCTATGAATGGCGAGGGGTTGATATCACATCCTTGTTGTGTAAAAGTTCATCTCATGTATTTAGCAATATTAATAAAATCAATTACTCGATTGTTAGGTATTTTTTAGAGGGGCGGTGTGCTTAAAAGTAGACACTTACCTTTCCATGGATGAAATAGAGTTTTTTGAGGTTATGGAGGCTTCATGAAGTATCAACATTTCTGGCCACCTAATGATATTTACTTTGGGGGTGGTGCCGCTAGTGTTATTGATGAAATGTCACTGATTACAAACGAAAGAAATTATTTATTCGTGAATCTTAATCAATATAGCTTACGTAGCACCTTGGTTTTTTTCTCACGGAATAAAAATATCAATAAAATCATAATCATCATTTCCAGCTCACGGTTGATGCCTTTGGCTCTTTTTTGGTTGGATAATATCAAAAATGTTATTGCTGTTTTCGATACCTCAACATCTGTGTCGGAGATGATTAAGAAAATAAGCCTATATCGACGAAATGGTGACAAGATAACGGCAGGGCGAAGGGAATGTAACTTTAAGATTAGCAACAAAGATATCATGAAGATGAAGTACTTCTTAACCGAAAGCGGTATGGAGGAGCTTCAGGATAGATTTATGAACTCGCCGTCAACATTGTATCGTTGGAGAAAAGAGATCGCCCTTAAATTCGGCGTGCGAGACCCTCGATATCTTCTATTGCCAGAATAAAATGCTATGCGTTTTCTCATTAAGAATTACAATTAAAGATCCGATCTTTAATTGTTGTTTTAGAACGGATACTGCATACGACCTCCATTTAACTAAAATTAGGAAATATAAAATTTCTAGCCTTGCTTAGACTAGAAACTGTCGTGATTTCGATAAGAATAGATACGCTGGCTAAGAACGTCAGGGGCGGTAGCGTTCCAGAAAACATCTGGGATTTATTTAAAGTTAATAATTATTAAATAAGGGACTTATCAGTAATGATCAGCAAAGATGATGTAAAAATTGCCATTATTGGACTCGGGTATGTTGGCTTACCATTGGCTGCTGAATTTGGGAAAATTCGTCAGGTGGTTGGTTTTGATGTTAATCATAAACGTATACTCGAGCTAAAAGAAGGGATCGATGTCAATCTCGAAACCACAGAAGAAGAGCTACGTGATGCTCGCCATCTGACGTTTACCTCATCAATTGATGAAATCAGAGAATGCAATTTTTACATCATTACCGTCCCGACGCCGATCAACGATTATAAGCAACCAGATCTCACCCCTTTGATTATGGCAAGTGAAACTGTTGGCAAAGTACTGAGGCCGGGGGATATCGTGGTGTATGAATCTACGGTATATCCAGGGTGTACTGAAGAAGAATGCGTGCCGATCCTTGAGCGTATGTCAGCGATGACATTTAACAAAGACTTCTTTGTCGGATATAGCCCAGAGCGCATCAATCCCGGCGATAAAAAATATCGTCTGACAACTATCAAGAAAATCACCTCTGGTTCAACTGCAGAAACGGCCTGTCTGGTTGATGAGATCTATCGACAGATCATCACGGCAGGAACGTACAAAACGGAAAGCATTAAGATCGCGGAAGCGGCAAAGGTGATTGAAAATACCCAACGCGATCTCAATATCGCGCTGGTAAATGAATTGGCGATTATCTTTAACCGATTAGAGATTGACACTGAAGCCGTACTGCGAGCAGCGGGAAGTAAATGGAACTTCCTGCCATTCCGTCCTGGACTGGTTGGTGGTCACTGCATTGGCGTCGATCCCTATTATCTGACTCATAAATCTCAGGGCATCGGTTACTATCCGGAAATTATCCTCGCGGGTCGTCGACTGAACGATAATATGGGTAACTATGTTTCGGGACAGTTGATCAAAGCCATGATCAAAAAAGGGATTAATGTTGAGGGTTCTAACGTTCTGATTCTGGGGTTCACCTTTAAAGAAAACTGCCCGGATATCAGGAATACCCGCATTATCGATGTTGTAAAAGAGTTGGGCAATTACAGCTGTAATGTTGATATTTTTGACCCTTGGGTGGATGCTGAGGAAGTCGAAGAGGAATACGGGATTATACCTGTATCGGAAATCAAGGCGGCTTCTTATGATGCCATTATTGTTGCCGTTGGCCATGAGCAGTTTAAGAAGATGGGGAGTACTGATATTCGTGGCTTTGGAAAAGATAAACATGTGCTTTATGATTTGAAGTATATCCTTTCGCCTGAGCAGTCAGATGTGAGGTTATAATCATGACAGCCTATGAAGAATTAAAAATACAACTCGTTCTTGAACCAAAACGTTGGCTTATTACTGGCGTAGCAGGTTTTATCGGCTCTGGATTATTAGAAGAACTACTCTATTTAAATCAAACAGTAATTGGGTTGGATAACTTTTCAACTGGCTATCAACATAATTTAGAGGATGTGCGTGCCGCTGTCAGTGAAGAACAATGGTCGCGGTTTACCTTTGTTCATGGGGATATCCGGTCATTTGCCGATTGTCAGGCTGTTTGTGAGAATGTCGATTACGTTTTACATCAGGCCGCTCTGGGAAGCGTACCTCGTTCCTTGCAGGATCCTATCACGACAAATAGCGCTAACATTGATGGTTTTTTAAATATGTTGACGGCGGCGAGAGATGCACATGTATCTGGTTTCACCTATGCCGCAAGCAGTAGTACTTATGGTGACCATCCCGATTTACCTAAAATTGAGGAACGGATCGGCCGGCCATTAAGCCCGTATGCGGTTACAAAATACGTCAATGAATTGTACGCCGAGGTGTTTGCTCGCAGCTATGATTTTAACGCTATTGGCCTGCGCTACTTTAATGTATTTGGCCGCCGCCAAAACCCTAACGGAGCATACTCTGCAGTCATTCCTCGCTGGATACTATCGCTTCTTAAAGATGAACCAATTTATATCAATGGCGATGGTTCAACAAGCCGCGATTTTTGCTATATAGAAAATGTGATTCAGGCCAATTTATTATCAGCAACGACTAATGATTTAGACTCAAAAAATAAAGTCTATAATGTGGCTGTTGGAGACAGAACTTCGCTAAATGAGCTTTATTATCTCATCCGCGATGGGTTGAATTTATGGCGGGACGAACAAATTAGTGCTGAACCAATTTATAAAGATTTTCGTGACGGTGACGTTAAGCATAGTCAGGCAGATATTACCAGAATAAAAACATTTCTTTCATATGAGCCTGAGTTTGATATCAAAGAAGGACTTAAGCAGACTCTAAAATGGTATATCGATAAACAGACTGCTTTGTATTCCTGAGTATAACTACTCACTTTCTTTTCACGTGGATGAATTTAATGAAATCGTCAGAGATGTTTACGCTTACCGCCATTGGTAGTTGCCGTATCGCGAGTCCGGTAAAAAGAGCTCAGCCTTATTTTAATTTTAAGGCTAATTTTAAGAAAATATATGGATTTACGCATACGAGCAGCGAGGCATTACAGCAGGTTCGTTTTATTTTGGGATTGATAGATATTCCTGAAAAGGTCCGGCCTTTTATTTTTAGAACTGCTGTAAATTATTCAAAAAACGACGTTCATAGTCGTTCTGATTTCTATATCGTTGAGATTTCAAGTCAGAAGAAGATTATGGCCTATGGGTTGTGCTTACAACAAAATTATATAACTCGTCATTTTTATGAGTTTTTTAGCCAAACAGAGCGGGCGCGTGTGTACTGGTCGCTTGCCACGCAAGGGAATCAACACAAACTGCTGGCCTATCTCAAAGACGATCCCTGTTTTGCCGGAATGTCGGAAGACGATCGTGCCTTATTAAGCAATATTAATGTTGAGCAGATGGATGAGCATGCTATCGAACAGGATATGATGGAAATCATTCAGCTTCTTGGTCGCGATCGCGTTATGTTTATGACCCATGTTGATGCTGTGACTCGTGCTGGAACCGTCATTCAGTCCCGCAGTCGGTTGATTAAAAATGTCGAGACCATCGCCGCCAGGATGGATATTCCCTGCGTTAACCCGACAAATTTGATGGAAAAGTGGGGGCAGAAACGAGCCCTGGAAAAAAATGGCGACGATCTTACTCATTATACCGACATGTTTGGTGATGCGATCGTTGCGGCTATTTTTAAGGGAGTGATCAACAATACTAAGCATCATCTTGATGAGAGGCGGCAAGAGAAACAAGACCAAATACGTGAGATTACATTATCGATCACTAAGCTGCTTGCCGATGGCGACATTATTGCTGCATCACAGCAACTTTTTGCCGCATTAAGAAATCAGCAGCAAGAGCCCGTTCTGATCCAACTTCGGTCCGTAATCTTCAGCCGTTTAGGTTATTATGAACAGGCTTATCAGGATATTAGTGATGTTGAGAAAATTATCGGTACGACGGACAGTACATTACGTTGTCGGCTGAGGTCTCTGCATGGATTAGCGCGTTGGCGGGAAGCCTTATCGACGGCCGAGATGATGCTTTCCAATGAAATTGAAGATGAAGAAGTCCTTACCGTTGCCGCCGGCTCAGCCGATGCTTTACAGCTGTTTGATAAGTCATATCAATACTGGAAAAGTGTACTGTTATTGAATCCTGAAACCCAAAGCGGATGGGTTAATTTCCTGAGCAGCACGCAATATTTCAATGATGGCAACGCATTCTCCGAAGCTTTCCATGCCGGCATTCAATCGCAGCGCCTAAATGATGCGTTTATGGAAACAGCGTTATCTTTGGCAATCAAATTCAGTGATGAATTGATTTTCAAGCATGCGCTTGAGCAGTTACTCCGCCATGAGTCAGAATTTGCGCTGACGGTATTGTCGACGATTCATGATACCGGTCTCGTCATCCACGCAGCTTTCTGCATCAAGAATATGAGCTATCATCAGGCGCTTAGCACCTCGTATAAAGATAAACTCCACGACGTTTTTGTGGCATGGAACAATACCGCGCTGTCGCTACATTCGGTTGATGATTTTGTCTCACTGAGTACTTCGCTGGTGTACACCTTCTCTGCATTTATGGTTTATCCCCATGCACGTATTTCTCGCTTTAATAATGAAGTTAAAACGGCATGGCGCGAGAAATTAAGAGAAATGTATGAGCGTGAGGATTATGAAAATATCCTGGTAGGGGCGAAAATTGTGTGGCCACTTCTGGAGTTCGATCCTGTTAGCACAGTATATTGTGCAAGAACGCTGGTGAATCTTGGTGCCTGGAAGGATGCGTGCACGTTGGCCCACATGACCTTGATTCGTAACTCGAACATTACCAGCCTGCAGTCGATTATGTTACGCAGCATACGTCATATTAACGACATTCCGTTCCTCATTGATTTGATTGCTAACGTCATGAGCATTTCTCCATCATTCCAGAATGCCTCGATGAACGAGCTGTTTGAGAAAGAGTGTCGCAATGTTGCAACCAGAGCCCTTAAATATGTACGCCAGAAGAAAACTGAAGGGCGTCTGGATGAAGCATTGTCTGTATTGATTAGCCTGAAACGAATTGATCCTGATGTTTCTCGCCTGATGCGTGAATATAAGCAAATTATCAGATTATTTAATGAGTCACTGAAGGATGGCGGCAGCGCTATCGCGTCTTATGAACATCTGGATTATGCGAAAAAATTACTCGTTTTTGATAGCGAAAATGCCTATGCCTTGAAATATGCCGCATTAAATGCAATGCATTTACGCGACTACACCCAGGCTTTGCAGTATTGGCAGCGACTGGAGAAAGTCAATGGGCCAACGGAGCCGGTGACAAGGCAGATCTCGACCTGCATAACCGCATTACAAAAAAATACATCAGGGAAGTCGTAATGATTACGGAGGAAGAAAAGTTAGCTGCGCTAGGGAAAACGCTTTTAACATTGAAACAAGAGAGGAAGCTTGCGCAAGCTATTGCGTTAATTGACAGTGAATTACCGGCTGAGGCTTTAACTTCATTAGCGATGCTAAAAAAAGCAGAATTTCTTCATGATTTCAATGAAACGGCGCGTGCATACGCGCTCTACGAAACGCTAATTACACAAAACAATGATGAAGCACGTTATGAGTATGCGCGGCGTTTATATAATACGGGGCTAGCCAAAGATGCGCAGCTAATTCTTAAAAAGGTTAGCACCGGTGTGCAGAAAAAATATAACAATTATTTAGGCAAAATAAATAAGATCTGCGATTTGCTTGAACGCCTTGAAGGGGAAGCGATCCCTGTGGGGACCAACACCCGTATTATTGCAATGAAGCATGCCATCTTGTTTTATCGAAATCGTCAGCCGCGGCAGCTTCCTGTCGGATCTTTTGGTCGCCTTGCGCTCTGTACAGGCTCGCTAGGTAGCGGCGGTGCAGAGCGTCAGATTTCCAGGCTGGCTATCGAGATCGCCAGAAAATATCGGCAACAGGGGAAAATTGGCGGCCTGAAAGTAGAAGAGCCGGTAGAACTCATTATTCGCTCCCTGGCACCGGAACTCAGGCAAGACTTTTTCCTGAAAGAAGTGCTGGAAGAACAGGTCGAGGTGCTTGAAATCGCGAAGATTACCGGAAACTTCTTTGACGATGCGACAATAGAATCTCCGGAGTTGCGCTTATTGCTCTCTCATCTGCCGCCGGTGTGTAACTACGGCATCAAGCATCTGGTCCCCCACTTATGCGAGCGCAAGCCGGATTATCTCTCCGTTTGGCAGGATGGCGCTTGTCTGATGATTGCGCTTGCAGCGCTGATTGCTGGCGTGCCCAGAATTCAACTGGGATTACGTGGCTTACCGCCGGTGGTGAGAAAGCGTCTGTTCAAGCCGGAATATGAGCCTCTTTACCAGGCGCTGGCGGCCGTGCCTGGCGTTGATTTTATGAGTAACAACCATTGTGTGACCCGCCATTATGCCGACTGGCTAAAGTTGGAGGCGAAGCACTTCCAGGTTGTATATAACGGCGTCTTACCGCCATCTACCGAGCCCTCTTCTGAGGTGCCACATAAAATCTGGCAGCAGTTTACGCAAAAAACCCAGGATGCGGACACAACTATTGGTGGCGTTTTCCGCTTTGTAGGTGATAAGAACCCTCTTGCATGGATTGATTTTGCAGCACGCTATTTACAGCACCACCCCGCCACACGCTTTGTGCTGGTAGGCGATGGTGATTTGCGCGCTGAAGCGCAGAAACGCGCCGAACAGTTGGGGATTCTGGAGAGAATACTATTCGTTGGCGTCTCGCGTGACGTGGGGTATTGGCTGCAAAAAATGGACGTATTCATTTTGTTTTCGCGTTATGAAGGGCTACCCAATGTGCTCATTGAAGCACAAATGGTCGGGGTGCCGGTGATTTCAACCCCTGCAGGTGGATCGGCAGAATGCTTTATTGAGGGTGTTTCGGGTTTCATTCTTGATGATGCGCAGACGGTCAATCTTGACCAGGCTTGCCGCTATGCAGAACAGTTGGTCAATTTATGGCGCAGCAGAACCGGTATTTGCCAACAGACGCAGTCATTTTTACAAGAACGCTTCACCGTTGAACATATGGTGGGAACGTTTGTACAAACCATTGCCTCTCAGCCTCGTTAATTAATGGGCAGCATTTTTTCAGCTATTTCATTTATAAAATAAGTTATGAAAAAAATTATTATATTATTAACGACGTTTTTTCTGCTTTCGGGATGCACTATTCCCAGGGCGGTATTTAAATCCAGCCTGATTAATCAGGACGATCCTCATTATCATCTGGTTGAAGTCACACCGACATTAAAACTGAGTGATGCCGATACTGTGCCGAAAACTATTGTCGATCCGGTCTTTGCCGAAAATAACTGGCACTGGACATCTTTGGCTAAAGGCGATGTGCTGCATATCACTATTTTATCCTCGGGCGGGGCGGGGTACTTATCCAATAACGCGAGCGGCGACCGGGCGGATTTTGAAAATATTCTTGTGACTGACGGTAATATCGTTCAGGTGCCTTATGCCGGGATCATTCCGGTTACCGGGCTGGATGTGACACAACTGGCTGAAGAGATCAGAAAGCGACTTTCGCGCGTTGTCCTGAATCCTCAGGTGCTGGTGACGCTTACCGCCCGCACCGGAGCCATGGTGACGGTCGAGGGCAGCGGGAAAACGGGTCGCTACCCTCTCGAACAGAGTATGAATCGTCTTAGTCATTTTTTGGCAACGGCGGCGGCAGTAGAAAATACCAGCGCAGAGATGATGGAAGTTCACGTGACGCGCCAGCAGCATTATTTCAATGCGCGACTGTCAGATATTTATCAGTATCCCGGGTTGGATATTGTCTTACAGCCGGATGACCGTATCACTCTGCGTCAAGTGACCGAGTATGTTAATGTGCTCGGCGCGGCGGGTGTTCAGGGGAAACATGCTCTGGTTCAGCGTCATTCCAGCGTAGTGGATGCTTTGGCGCTGGCGAAAGGATTAAACGACAATCTTGCCGATCCGCAGGCGGTTTTTCTGTACAAGCATGACGAAGCGGAACAGGCGAAACAGCAGATGCGTAAGCTGAATATCTATCATGTCGATATGAGCCAACCTGACTCGGTGTTTTTAGCACAGGCCATGCGGGTGGAAGACGGCGATGTTATCTATATCTCGAACGCCTCTTTGACTGATTTCGCTAAGGTGAAAGCCGCATTCGATAGCTTTTTGATCCGCGGCTCTAATTCTTTCTAACGTCGCCATATGAATATTTTGAAAAATAATACTTATTATTTTATGAAACTCATTACCGTCTGTGAGTTAATCATTTTGTTAATGTCACGCGATATCAAAACACGCTATAACGGTAATTTGCTAAACTATATGATGGTGCTGGCCGTACCACTGGTATGGATAACCATTACCGTTATTTCTTTTCAATATTTAAATCGCACCGTGCCAATATTCACTGACGATATCAGCTTTGTTATTGCAGGTATATTACCGTATCTGTTATTTCGTTATACCATTACCGCAACCATGCGCACCCGTTCATTCTCCACATCGTTGGCGGTTGTCTCGCAGGTTAAGAAAAGACATGTGATTTTTGCTCTTGCCGCAGTCGAATTTGTTAATGCGGTTATCATTTATATTATTGTTTCATTAATTAACTTTCTTATCTTCTCCCGCTGGGAAGCCCAGAAACCGATCCTGATTTTTGAAGGGATGGTTATCGCATGGCTTCTGGGGTTATCGTTTGGTTACTTTTGTGACGCACTGTCTGAACGGTTTCCGCTGGTCTACAAAGCCGTTCCTGTGGTGCTAAGACCGATGTTTTTGATTTCAGCTGTCTTTTATACGGCGAATGAATTGCCCTATTCATTATTGAGCATATTCAGCTGGAACCCTCTACTTCATGCTAATGAGATAGTCAGAGAAGGAATGTTTGAGGGATATAACTCCTTGTACCTTGAACCTCTTTACCCTCTGGCATTTTCCGCAACGTTATTCCTCGCGGGCATCATTTTTCACCTGATTTGTGACACTGAAAATCACTGACTTTGGCTTCAGGAGAGACGCGTTCGTGTTCGGTTTATTAGGTTGTACACGCTATTTTGAGTCTGATAAGGGCCCGCGGGTGGTCCTTGATAAAACAGATTTTGTCATGGATTACCATGAGCATATCGGTATTCTGGCGGCCCCTGGTTCAGGCAAAACGACGCTAACCCGATTGCTGTGCGGTATAGATGCTCCTGATGAAGGGGATTTTATTGGGCTACGGGGTGATGCGCTCCCACTGGGGGCAAATGCTTTTGTTCTGCCGGGGTTAACCGGCGAAGAGAATGCGCGCATGATGGCCAGTCTTTATGGCCTGGATGGCGATGAGTTTTCACATTTCTGCTATCAATTGACCCAGCTTGAACAGCGCTATACCGACAGGGTGAGTGAATATTCTGTCACGATGAAAGCGCATCTGGCATTTGCCATTAATTTACTGCTTCCCTGTCGCCTTTATATTGCCGATGACAAGCTGTACACCGGGGATAATACCTCACAGTTGCGTATGCAGGCGGCGCTAGCTTATGAGCTGCAACAGAAAGGGTTGATTGTGCTAACGCGCAACCCTCGGCTTATTAAAGAACACTGTCATGCGTTTGGCGTACTGCTGCATGGGAAAATTACGATGTGTGAAGATTTAGCACAGGCATCTGCGCTTTTTGAACAATATCAGTCAAATCAGGCGATGCTTCAAACTGATAATTATTCCTTTGATATATAAATAGAAAATATACGGATAGAGAGTGGAAAATTCAGAACGTATTAAAAAATGGAAAGAGGAAAGGGCGAAGGTAGCAGAAGAAAGCCGAGCCTTGCGACTGAAACAAAAAGAGGATGAACGCGCCCTTCGCCAGACAGAAAAAACGGCCGATGCGAAAAGTCAACATCGCCCAGACGCCGGTTGGTCCGCGACGGATGCTGATTCCGTCCGTAGAGCGTCATTGGTTATTAAAGAGCGACGTGTTCAGCAAGCCAAACAATCGCTACGTCGGCTCTTTCTTTATATTGCTTTGCCGCTGCTGGTTATTATGCTTATGTCGTGGCTATTAACTTCGCGTTTTTATAGCGCGGATGCCACCTTTATTGTGCAAACTGATGCCAGCCAGGATAATTTTTCTGGAACAGCTTTCTTTGGTGCAGGCAATGAGATGTCGGAGGGCTTTCAGGTTCGCGAGTTTATACTTTCGAAAGAAATGATGGAGCGGATGGAAAAAGATCTCGGTTTTTTATCTTATTTCGCGCAAGACGATATCGCATTATTTTCCCGCTACCATGCACCGCTGGGTATTAATGATGATCCTTATCGTTACTATTTATCGAAAGTCTCGGTTGCTGTCGATATTCAACAGGGCATGCTGCGTTTAAACGTCAAGGCGCGGAGTGCGAAACAGGCTGAGTTTTTTGCCCAGCGCATTCTGGCTTTTGCTGAACAGCACGTTAATACCGTTTCAGCGCGGATGCAGCAGGAACGAATTTTATGGCTGGAAAACGATGTTAAATCGGCCCAGGAAAATCTGGGGGCAGCTCGGCTTGAATTGCTAAAAATACAGCATATACAAAAAGATATTGAACCGCAGGAAACCGTGACCGCGATTTATCAATTAATTGCTGGCTTTGAAACGCAGTTGGCGGAGGCGAAAGCGGAATACGCGCAATTAATGGCTAATGGTTTGGATCAGAACCCCCTTATTCCTCGCCTGTCGGCCAAAATCAAGGTCCTGGAAAAGCAGATCGGCGAACAACGTAACCGCCTGTCAAATAAGTTAGGGTCGCAAGGCTCTTCAGAAAGCCTGTCCCTGTTTGAAGATCTTCGCCTGCAGAGTGAGATCGCCAAAACACGCTGGGAATCTGCCTTACAGACCTTACAGCAAGGGAAGCTTCAAGCGTTACGTGAGAGACGGTATTTGCTGATCATTTCTCAACCGATGGTGGTGTCTGACACCACTCGCTATGCCGATGGAACAAAGTGGTTACTGTTCTTCGTGTTGCTGGGCATCGCGTACCTGGTGACTTCTCTCCTGATAACTATCAGGCGGATGCGTGAATAAGGCGGAGTAAGGAAATACGATGAGCTTGCACTCTACATGTAAAAAAAAATCGCCAACCACCCTGCTCAAACAAGAGGATTGGGAGGGGCTATGTCACTATTTCGGGCAGCATCCCGAAAAAGTGCGAGATAGTGCTGGAAATGAGCAAAACATTATTCTCTTCGCTATCGCGTGTTTGCGTAAAGATGAAACAGATGCCGCGCTGACTTTGTTGTCCGACCGTGTGCTGACGGCAAAGAATAGCCGTGATTTATTGCGACGCTGGGTTATTTCGCCGCTGGCATCACATCATCGGGACGCTGTACTACAGGTGGTTAACAAACTGCTGGCGGTGAATGTGTGCCAGCCGGAGGATGTCCTGCTGGTCGCAAGCGTGCTGCTTAAGAGTAAACAATATGCGACTGTTGCTGACTTAGCCGAGCGGGCATGGCTCGCTTTTTCGGGCAATAGCAAAATTTTTGCCCTCCATCTGCGCAGCCTGACGCTGGTGGATAAAGAGTTACAGGCAATCTCGTTGGCCAGAACACAGGCGCAGGAAGTTCCCCCGCGGGGAGATATGATTGAGACCTGCCTCCGTTTCTTAAATAAAAGCCGCCTACCAGAAGATCATGACCTGGCCCGCGCATTGCTCCCTTTCTTCGCGTTAGAAAAGCAGGAGTCGGCGGGGCTGGCGGTTGATACGCTGTGCGCTGTCGGTAAATATCAGGAAGCCATTCAGACTGGGGAGTCCGCATTAGCCCGTGGGTTGGATGGTGCAGCGCTGCGTCGTAGCCTGGGGCTTGCCCACTATCAATCTGGCCGCAGCCGGGAAGCGAAGCTTCAGGCCGCTGAGCATTGGCGTCATGCCCTGCAATTTAACCCTGATAATTTACGGATCGTGACCCTGTATGCCGATGCCTTAATCAGAACGGGTCAGAATGAGAAAGCCATTCCGTTACTGCAGCAGTCGCTCGCGACTCATCCTGATCTTCCTTATGTCAGAGCCATGTATGCCCGAGCACTGCGCCAGGTTGGGCAATACGCTGCTGCCAGCGATGAGTTTGTACAACTGGCAAGGGAAAAAGGGGTGACCAGTAAATGGAACCGTTATGCCGCGGCGGCGTTGTTACAGGCGGGGAAAACAAGCGAAGCGGAAAGCATCTTTGAGCACTATATTCAGGCCAGAGCAAGCCATCTGCCTCAGTCATTCGAAGAGGGGCTGCTGGCGCTTGATGGGCAAATATCTGCCGTTAATCTACCGCCTGAGCGCCTTGACTGGGCATGGGAAGTTGCCGGCAGACAGTCCGGTATCGAGCGCGATGAATGGGAACGCCGGGCGAAGTGGGGGTATCTTGCCGATAATTATCTCCTCGACTGGCTTGAATGCCGTGGAGAGCAGGCCGACGAACCGATGTATCGGTTGGCCGATATATCGCATGTCGAGCAGTTTTTCCAACGGCTGCAGCTCGATAAGCGTGGTTGCATTGTTGTATCGGCTCATATGGGCGCAATGTATGCCGGGCCGATGATCCTGTCCTTGCTGGAAATGAACAGCAAATGGGTGGCTTCCACGCCTGGCGTGCTCAAAGGGGGCTACGGCGAGCGGTTGATTTCGGTTAGTGACAAAAGCGAAGCGGACGTGGTCAGGGCTTGCATACAGGCCTTACATAGTGGGCAGTCGCTTGTTGTGGCGATCGACGGCGCGTTGAATTTGAGCGCGCCGACTATCGACTTTTTCGGCCAGCAGATTACCTACTCCACCTTTTGCTCTCGACTTGCCTGGAAAATGCACTTACCCACCGTATTTGGTGTTCCGGTGTGGCGAGACGGGCGCATCCATTTTGTTTTGGAGAAAATGGTCGATCCGCAGAGGTTCGAAAGCCAGTCTTCTTTTATTGAGCGCTGGAAAGACAATTACCTGAAATGTGTAACCCAAATCCTGAATAGCGGGCCGGAAAACCTGAGACTGTCGGGGGGGATTTGGCGAAATATCACGCGCAGGGATGAATCATCTTCGGGCTGAAAAGACGTTTGCCCCGCGATGCCTTTGGCGCACCAGGCGGGGCCGCCCGCTAAGTAAAACTGAGTTATTCGATTTAGAAAGCATCCGTTCATTAACGTTCGGGTGCTTTTTTCGTTCTAACGAGTTGAAAAACGGAGAATTATTTAATAACTACGTTATACCTGATTGTGGTTCTGTTTGTCTGAGGGTTACCAGAAAACAGTATCCTGAAGTCATCCCTTGGCAATGTTAAATAGCGGCATCGAAATCCGCTGGTAGCGTACTGTTTCCTGTGCCCAGGCTGCGTTGCATTAATACCGTATCAAGCCAGAGCCCATGCTTGAATCCAATGTTCGTCAGCGTGCCTATTTTCGTAAATCCGGCCTGCTGATGGACTTTCAGCGATCCCTGATTATTGCTGTCGCCGACGATAGCGATCAACTGCCGATAACCCTGCGTTTCAGCCCACTCAATTACATGGCGTAGCAACGCTTTTCCCACCCCCTGACGCTGTGCCGTCGGGTCAATATAAATCGAATCTTCGAGGGTATAGCGATAGGCATAACGCTCGCGGTAGCGGGTGAGATAGCAATACCCGATGACCTTATCTTCTTGCAATGCGACAACCCACGGCAGTCCCAGACTGCGGATTTTTTCCAGACGCCCCTGCATCTCGCGGGTATCCGGCGGGTCAGTTTCAAAGCTGCCGGTACCGTGAATAACATGATGGGCGTAGATATCGCGTATGGCGGGGATGTGTTTTTTTTCAGCGTTAACGATTTTCATTGACCAGCTCCCATTGGCATCTTTGTCCAAATTACCTCAAAGGCTGGAGGGAAGGTAAGTGCAAAAAATTATGCGTCTATACCCGTCATTCTTTAAGCTGCATGTGCGTTGGCTACGTTAGCTCGCCTCAGTCACATAGTTCGCGATGCTCCTGGGGATTTACTCACTTGCCGCCTTCATGTAACTCGAATTATTGAGGGTATATAAATTATTTTCAATGCAAATAAGCTTTCAAATTGTAAGGGTAAAGTGAGTGTGGTTGATACTGTCAATAATACGCAAGAGTGGTAAATACTTTAGCGAGTTGAGCAATGCACAATTCTTCGCGCACGTATTATGGCGGATACCAAAATACCAATTTTGGTAGATTTCAAGGATAGGTTCAAGAAGTCATTTGATTTTATTGAGTTTTTACTGTACTTAGTTCTGCTTATGACTGTACCTTTAATTTCATTTTATCGACCCTGTTCGAAACTTAAAATTAGGTTATATTATTTACATTGTTATCTTTGTTGTTATCAGGGGCATTATTATCAGAACTTTCTCTATCCGCACACAATAGTTACCATGCAAACAGTTGCGCGGTGTAGCTATGCTAACCAGCAATAGTTATCATCGTCACAAGGTTTCGTCATGCAAACTTAATCTAAATCCAGAATTCAATCCCAAGAGTATTAGGATTATTTAGTCTAAAATACTTTTTTGTCTAAGAGTTTTCGTATCGCATAGCCACGAACTACGCTGAGTGATAAAATTTTCGAGTTTACGCCTGCTTTCCCACGATTAGAGGGCGAGGCGCGGGTAGTCAATAAGACGAAAGAATTAATTGCTTCATAACCCTATTGCAAAATAAGCGGCAGTGCATCTTACATGGTCGGGTACCGTAAGTAACTGACTGTAATATATTGAAAACGCTTATTTTTACTCTGATGTAAGTTATAAGGGCAGATATGTTAAGTATGCGTCGACATGCCAACTTCATTAAACGTTTTAAGTCTTTAAGCTGTTTATTTACGGCAAGCGTTCTTTTCCCTATGCAAATCTCTGCAGCGACATCAGATTATGACGCTTTGGTTATTGAAGCGCGGGGTGGTAATAGTGCACCGTTATTGCGTTATCTAGGGAAGGTGCGAACAAGTTCCTGATATGAGATCATCATATTCATCCGGAGCGCATCCCAGAGGGACATCATGAGCCATCAACTCACCTTCGCCGATAGTGAATTCAGCACTAAGCGCCGTCAGACCCGAAAAGAGATTTTCCTCTCCCGCATGGAGCAGATTCTGCCATGGCAGAATATGACCGCTGTCATCGAGCCGTTTTATCCCAAGGCGGGCAATGGCCGACGGCCCTATCCGCTGGAGACCATGCTGCGTATTCACTGCATGCAGCATTGGTACAACCTGAGCGACGGTGCCATGGAAGATGCCCTGTACGAAATCGCCTCCATGCGCCTGTTTGCCCGATTATCCCTGGATAGCGCCCTGCCGGATCGCACCACCATCATGAATTTCCGCCACCTGCTCGAGCAGCATCAACTGGCACGTCAATTGTTCAAGACCATCAATCGCTGGCTGGCCGAAGCAGGCGTCATGATGACCCAAGGCACTTTGGTGGATGCCACCATCATTGAGGCCCCCAGCTCTACCAAGAACAAAGAGCAGCAACGCGATCCGGAGATGCATCAGACCAAGAAAGGCAATCAGTGGCACTTTGGCATGAAGGCCCACATTGGTGTCGATGCCAAGAGTGGCCTGACCCACAGCCTAGTCACCACCGCGGCCAACGAGCATGACCTCAATCAGCTGGGTAATCTGCTTCATGGAGAGGAGCAATTTGTCTCAGCCGATGCCGGCTACCAAGGAGCGCCACAGCGCGAGGAGCTGGCCGAGGTGGATGTGGACTGGCTGATCGCCGAGCGTCCCGGCAAGGTAAAAACCTTGAAGCAGCATCCGCGCAAGAACAAAACGGCCATCAACATCGAATACATGAAAGCCAGCATCCGTGCCAGGGTGGAGCACCCGTTTCGCATCATCAAGCGGCAGTTCGGCTTCGTGAAAGCCAGATACAAAGGGCTGCTGAAAAACGATAACCAACTGGCGATGTTATTCACCCTGGCCAACCTGTTTCGGGTGGACCAAATGATACGTCAGTGGGAGAGATCTCAGTAAAAACCGGAAATAACGCCAGAAATGGTGGAAAAAATAGCCTAAATAGGCTGATTCGATGTGTTTGCGGGAAAAAAATCGGCCCAGATCCGCGAAATTTTAATCAGCGAGTCAGCTTGGGAAGAAATGACCTGCTTATTCGCACCTTCC
>NZ_JAOWCH010000035.1:0-27028 GCF_030337065.1 Citrobacter sp. Cb004
GGTAATGACTCCAACTTATTGATAGTGTTTTATGTTCAGATAATGCCCGATGACTTTGTCATGCAGCTCCACCGATTTTGAGAACGACAGCGACTTCCGTCCCAGCCGTGCCAGGTGCTGCCTCAGATTCAGGTTATGCCGCTCAATTCGCTGCGTATATCGCTTGCTGATTACGTGCAGCTTTCCCTTCAGGCGGGATTCATACAGCGGCCAGCCATCCGTCATCCATATCACCACGTCAAAGGGTGACAGCAGGCTCATAAGACGCCCCAGCGTCGCCATAGTGCGTTCACCGAATACGTGCGCAACAACCGTCTTCCGGAGCCTGTCATACGCGTAAAACAGCCAGCGCTGGCGCGATTTAGCCCCGACGTATCCCCACTGTTCGTCCATTTCCGCGCAGACGATGACGTCACTGCCCGGCTGTATGCGCGAGGTTACCGACTGCGGCCTGAGTTTTTTAAATGGCGGAAAATCGTGTTGAGGCCAACGCCCATAATGCGGGCGGTTGCCCGGCATCCAACGCCATTCATGGCCATATCAATGATTTTCTGGTGCGTACCGGGTTGAGAAGCGGTGTAAGTGAACTGCAGTTGCCATGTTTTACGGCAGTGAGAGCAGAGATAGCGCTGATGTCCGGCAGTGCTTTTGCCGTTACGCACCACCCCGTCAGTAGCTGAACAGGAGGGACAGCTGATAGAAACAGAAGCCACTGGAGCACCTCAAAAACACCATCATACACTAAATCAGTAAGTTGGCAGCATCACCGTCTTCTCCATACGATCGCATAGATAAAAGGAATAAACAGAGGTAGTGTTAAGATTATGCCCACAGAACGAACATCGTCGTCCTCAATATAATCCATGACATCACAGACATTATTGATTCCCCTGCCGTCAATAAACCATTCCTTGTCCTGAGTTGAAAACATAATTATCAATATAATGCTAACTATGCCCCAGATGAAATTCAATGTAAAAGACTTCCAACTCATTAGCCGCCTCGCATAATTTTAAGTATTGCATCTTTCTTTTCTATAATTCGACGACCATATTCACTATACTCACGATCCGGAAAACCGGGTTGTTCACTAATAGATTGGATAATATCCTTTTTATTTCTCATGGTTCCACGATTATATCTAGAACCAGCCAATATTATTTGTTCATCTGTCAAGTACATAGTATCAGAATCTGGATTGTCATATAAAATAAGATCGCGTAAATGGAATGCTACCACCCGAATATTAAAGTGGTTATCAAGCAAACACTGCGACAAGCGGAATTGCTGAAAATGAGTCAGTTTATCTGGGTGAATACCTATTGTTCTTGCTGCAACGCCTATCTGGATAGCAACTGAACCGACAGATGTAGCATTCGACCATTCATTGCTGCTCTTTCCCAATACTTCTTCAATTACCTGTCTAAATTGCAGAACACCAACACCTTTAAATCTCTCTGGAGTTCCGCCAACTTCTGCGACAGCAACACCTGCAAGGAGTAATTCTGGGACTCTTGCTTCATAAGCACATTGTTTTATAATAGTTCTATGGTGAATTAACCAAGCCGTTTTATAATACTAAAGATATGATTTCCCAGTCATAAAACGCCAATTGGTAGGCAGGGCATACCAACGGAAAAAATCCAACCCGTTCCAATGAGGAAAACCATATTCGTCTATCTCACAAAATGGCGGAGAGCTGATCATCATAAAAATTTAATCACCAAGGCAATGTAAACATTGACCTAACAATAGCCATGATTCTCAACCAGTAATGAGACAGACATCACAAGCATAAAAGGAAAAATCAGAAGTTATATTTTTTAAAATAAATTCATAGCAGCAATCATTTCCAATTATACAATATCACCCAAGATGATTGTCATAATAAATATATCAAAAGATATACACACGAATATCATTTTGATAAATTATAAAAATGATTTAATACGAACAAAGCCCGGACGGTATCCCTATCGGGCTTTGCGGAAATTCAATATTTATCTTTCCTTAGTCTGTCACCCACCGGGGGAGTTTCACCATACGACGGCTGTAGTTCTGATAAATCGCCATTGCCAACAGCGAGAAGAAGATCGGGCCTCCGGTCATCCACAATGCGCTGTTCCAGCCCCCAGCTTCAATCACCGGCTGGATGATGGTGAACACATTGGCAAACGTCACCACCAGCACAACCACCGATGTGGCCAGTAACGTCGCCGCTCGGGTTTTAAAGACAACAAACGGTCTTTCCAGGCCCGTACGGGCTTTAAAGAACGGAAACGCCAGCGCGAGGAACAGATACGGCAGCGTCATCGAGACGTTCGCCATCAGCGTCAGTTTGTTATAGAACGCTGAAGCCGTATCGCCGCCAAACGAAACCAGCAGGATAAACAGGCTCACCAGCAGGCACTGCAACCACATTGCCGTCGTCGGCATCCCCACGGCATTCAGTTTGGTCATTGGCGCTGGCCACAGCGCCTTCGGCGTTCCCTGAATAATCGCTTTCAGTGGCGAATAGCTGAGCGTGAAAAAAGCGCCGGTATAAGCGAGAAACATAGAAAGCCCGGTGATACGCGCGAACCACACCCCCGTCGCCATCGCGGTTTCAGGAGAAACATGCAGCGCGTTACCTAACGTCATCCCGAGGATTTTCATCAGGATATACGTTATATTGCCGAGGTTGACCGAGCTATTGCTTAATACTTGCTGCCAGTTGGTGCTAACGCCCCATAAAAATATGGCCAGTGAATAACCGACAGAAATGACAATCGCGGCAAAGACAATGCCTTTCGCAAAGTTCTTTTCTGGCTTTTCTGTTTTATCAACTAATCCCCCCACGGCTTCTATTCCGCCGTATGCAAAAATGGCAAACACAACAAATGACAACATGGCCAGACCGGACTGATATCCCGGATTAGGCGAGGAGATGAAATTAATATCCTGCGCAAAGTGACCACCAGTTAATAACAAAATAGCGACACTCACTAACAACAGAACTAAATTAAGACACATTACGGCAATTCCGCCTACAGCCGTAATACGAGCAATCTTATTAATACCCCGGGAGGCCACGCAGGTTACCAGAATCATCCAACCGACGGCGAGCAACCCGACGACCTGCGTAGGCTCAAGCCCCGCAAAACGCCAATGCTGCGTCATGTCTGCGCCAAATAAGAAGGTTGAAAAAGGTACCCAAACTTTCGCTGCGGTACTTACCATCCATATTACATAGGAAGAAAACCACATAAACGTGCCGATAAACGCATAGCGTGGCCCAACGCTATTATTCATCCACGAATAGATTCCGCCCTCTTCTTTCCGATAGGCAGCCCCCATTTCCGCCATCATTAAAGCAAATGGGATAAAGAATAATAATGCAGAAAATATATACCACGGAATCGCGCTATACCCCATTAAATAGAATGCGGAGGGGCTATTCGCAAAACCGAAAACAGACGTAAATATCATGAGGATGAGACCTATTAGGCTCATCTTTTTTATTGTTTGGGTCATTAAACCATCCCTTACTCTGGCAAGCGTTTAACAAACGCCACTCACCGGTTGGCACTGCCCTCTTTTCAGAGTTCAGCGATAGAAAAATCAACACAGAATTGATACCTGAACGATATCAAATATCCAGGAGTAAATTGTGGCTATTAGAGGGTAAATGAAAAAATATGCTACAAAGTGGCCATTTTACCGCCACTTTGTATGGAAGGAGAGTGCGTTACGCGCGATCGACGGTAAATGCGATAACCTCGGCCAGGCTCTCTGCGCCCAGCGCCAGCATCACCAGACGGTCAACGCCCAGCGCCACGCCAGAGCAATCCGGCATCCCCACTTTTAACGCTTCAAGCAGGTTGGTGTCGATAGGCTGCTGCGGCAAGCCACGCGCGGCACGTTTGCGGTTATCCTGTTCAAACCGCTGCTGCTGTTCGCGCGCGTCGGTCAATTCATGGAAACCATTCGCCAGCTCAATACCTTTGTAGTAAACCTCGAAACGTTCAGCCACGCGGTGATCTTCGGTACTGATTTGCGCCAGTGATGCCTGGCTGGCCGGGAAATGATACACAAACGTCGGTTTGTCTTTGCCAATATGCGGCTCAACGCCCATCGTAAACAGCAACTGCAGTAAGGTGTCCCGGTCTTCTTCGGTATCGGCGATATTACTGAGATCCAATTTCGCCGCCACTTCCCGCAGTTGGGTTTTATCTGCAGACAGCGGGTCTATCTCCAGATGGCGCTGGAAGGCTTGCTGGTAAGAGATACTTTCCGCAGGTGAGCAGTCCAGCACCTGCTGGAGCAAATCATCCACTTCATTCATCAGGCGATACATATCGTAGTGCGGACGATACCACTCGAGCATGGTGAATTCAGGGTTATGATGACGCCCCATCTCTTCATTACGGAAGCTGCGGCACAGTTGATACACCGGGCCGCATCCTGCCACCAGCAGGCGCTTCATATGGTATTCCGGGCTGGTCATTAAATAGAGATTCATTCCCTGGGAGTGTCCAGGGCCGACGAAACGCGTTTCGAACGGGAACAGATGGATGTCCGTTACCGTTGCCTGACTCATACAAGGGGTCTCAACCTCAAGCACGCCACGATCGGCAAAAAAGCGGCGAATCTCCGCTATAATTGCTGCACGTTTTAACAGATTGGGGATGGACGCGCTCGGCTGCCAGGTTGCCGTTTCGCTCATGGTTGTTTCTCCGATTTAAGACAAGGGCACGAAGTCTACTCGTATCGCGTTAACGAGACAAATTTCGCACGCCAATAATCCACACTGGCAATTGGATAAAAAAAGCGACATGGGGTGGTTTAGTAATTAAATTAATCAAATTCAATGATAATTCCCCCCTTTGACACGCTAAAAAAATCGAACACGTCAAATTTCCCGCACATCCCTGAGACTATACTATTGTACCTATAAAGGAGCAGTGGAAACGCGTTCATAACCTGTTTGAAGCCGATGAAGCATCTGATTTCAGGCAGGAATGAAATAACAACAATCTGGAGGAATGTCGTGCAAACCTTTCAAGCCGATCTTGCCATTATAGGCGCCGGTGGCGCGGGATTACGTGCTGCAATTGCTGCCGCACAAGCAAATCCCAACGCTAAAATCGCACTGATCTCAAAAGTGTACCCAATGCGCAGCCATACCGTTGCTGCCGAAGGCGGCTCTGCTGCTGTCGCGCAGGATCATGACAGCTTTGACTACCATTTTCACGATACGGTAGCAGGCGGAGACTGGCTGTGTGAGCAGGATGTCGTGGATTACTTTGTCCACCACTGCCCAACTGAAATGACGCAACTGGAACAATGGGGCTGCCCATGGAGCCGCCGTGAAGACGGTAGCGTCAACGTACGTCGCTTCGGCGGTATGAAAATCGAGCGTACCTGGTTTGCCGCGGATAAAACCGGCTTCCACATGTTGCATACGCTGTTCCAAACATCTTTGCAGTTCCCGCAGATTCAGCGCTTTGACGAACACTTCGTTCTGGATATCCTGGTTGATGATGGCCATGCTCGCGGCCTGGTTGCCATGAACATGATGGAAGGCACGCTGATGCAGATCCGTGCTAATGCTGTTGTGATGGCAACGGGCGGCGCAGGTCGTGTTTACCGTTACAACACCAACGGCGGCATCGTAACTGGCGACGGTATGGGCATGGCGCTGAGCCACGGCGTTCCGCTGCGTGATATGGAATTCGTTCAGTATCACCCGACGGGTCTGCCAGGCTCTGGTATCCTGATGACCGAAGGCTGCCGTGGTGAAGGCGGTATCCTGGTCAACAAAAACGGCTACCGTTATCTGCAAGATTACGGCATGGGTCCGGAAACCCCGCTGGGCGAACCGAAAAACAAATACATGGAACTCGGTCCGCGCGACAAAGTTTCTCAGGCTTTCTGGCACGAATGGCGTAAAGGCAACACCATTTCCACCCCGCGTGGCGATGTGGTTCACCTCGACCTGCGTCACCTCGGCGAGAAAAAACTGCTCGAACGTTTACCGTTCATCTGCGAACTGGCGAAAGCCTACGTGGGTGTCGATCCGGTTAAAGAGCCGATCCCGGTACGTCCTACCGCGCACTACACCATGGGCGGTATCGAAACCGATCAGCACTGTGAAACCCGCATTAAAGGTCTGTTCGCTGTGGGCGAATGTTCCTCTGTTGGTCTGCATGGCGCTAACCGTCTGGGTTCTAACTCCCTGGCGGAACTGGTGGTCTTCGGTCGTATGGCCGGTGAACAGGCTGCAGAACGTGCTGCAACGGCTGGCGCTGCAAACAGTGCCGCGCTCGATGCGCAGGTTGCTGGCGTTGAAAAACGTCTGAAAGATCTGGTTAACCAGGAAGGTAACGAAAACTGGTCTAAGATCCGTGACGAAATGGGCCTGTCCATGGAAGAAGGTTGCGGTATCTACCGTACACCGGAACTCATGCAGAAAACCGTTGATAAACTGGCGGAGCTGCAGGAACGCTTCAAGCGCGTCCGTATCACTGATACCTCCAGCGTCTTCAACACCGACCTGCTGTACACCATCGAACTGGGTCACGGTCTGAACGTTGCTGAATGTATGGCGCACTCTGCTCTGGCGCGTAAAGAATCCCGCGGCGCGCATCAGCGTCTGGATGAAGGCTGCACCGAGCGTGACGATGTGAACTTCCTCAAACACACCCTCGCCTTCCGCGATGCTGACGGCACGACTCGCCTGGAATACAGCGACGTGAAAATCACCACTCTGCCACCGGCTAAACGTGTTTACGGTGGCGAAGCGGAAGCAGCCGATAAGAAGGAGAAGGCGAATGGCTGAGATGAAAAACCTGAAAGTTGAGGTGGTGCGCTATAACCCGGAAACCGATACCGCGCCGCACAGTGCTTTCTACGAAGTTCCTTATGATGAAACCACGTCACTGCTGGATGCGCTGGGCTACATCAAGGATAACCTGGCACCGGACCTGAGCTACCGCTGGTCCTGCCGTATGGCGATCTGCGGCTCCTGCGGCATGATGGTCAACAATGTACCTAAACTGGCGTGCAAAACCTTCCTGCGTGATTACACCAACGGCATGAAGGTTGAAGCGCTGGGCAACTTCCCGATTGAGCGCGATCTGGTCGTCGACATGACGCACTTTATCGAAAGCCTGGAAGCGATCAAACCGTACATCATCGGTAACCCGCGTACACCGGATCAGGGTCCAAACACCCAGACTCCGGCGCAGATGGCGAAGTATCATCAGTTCTCCGGTTGCATCAACTGTGGTCTGTGCTACGCCGCGTGCCCGCAGTTCGGCCTGAACCCAGAGTTCATTGGACCGGCTGCGATTACGCTGGCGCATCGTTACAACGAAGATAGCCGCGACCACGGTAAGAAGGAGCGTATGGCTCAGTTGAACAGCCCGAACGGCGTCTGGTCCTGTACTTTTGTGGGCTACTGCTCCGAAGTCTGCCCGAAACACGTCGATCCGGCTGCGGCCATTCAGCAGGGTAAAGTTGAAAGTTCAAAAGACTTTCTTATCGCTACCCTGAAACCACGCTAAGGAGTGCACGATGACGACTAAACGCAAACCCTATGTGCGACCAATGACGTCCACCTGGTGGAAAAAGCTGCCATTTTATCGTTTTTACATGCTGCGCGAAGGCACGGCGGTTCCGGCAGTCTGGTTCAGCATTGAACTGATTATCGGCCTGTTTGCACTCAAGCATGGTGCAGAGTCCTGGATGGGCTTTGTCGCCTTTTTGCAAAACCCGGTGGTGGTGATCCTGAATATTATCGCCCTGGCAGCTGCGCTGCTGCATACCAAAACCTGGTTTGAGCTGGCGCCAAAAGCTGCCAACATCATCGTAAAAGACGAAAAAATGGGGCCAGAGCCGATCATCAAAGGTCTCTGGGCAGTTACTGTGGTTGCGACAGTAGTAATACTGTTTGTTGCCCTGTTCTGGTAAGGAGTCCGGAATGATTAATCCAAATCCAAAACGCTCTGACGAACCCGTATTCTGGGGCCTGTTTGGTGCAGGCGGTATGTGGAGCGCAATCATTGCGCCGGTGATGATCCTGCTGGTCGGCATTATGCTGCCGCTGGGCTTTGTTCCTGATGCTTTCAGCTATGAACGCGTACTGGCATTCGCTCAGAGCTTCATCGGACGTGCGTTTCTGTTCCTGATGATCGTTCTGCCGCTGTGGTGTGGTTTACACCGTATGCACCACGCGATGCATGACCTGAAAATCCACGTGCCTGCGGGCAAATGGGTATTCTACGGACTGGCAGCTATCCTGACCGTTGTAACGGCTATTGGGATCCTGACCATCTAATCGCATGCGTTAATTATCAGGCCCGCCAATGGCGGGCCTTTTTATTAGTGCAGCATCCCGGTCAACCAGCGGGAAAACTCACGCATCGCGGACGTCTCCGGACGAGATTGTAAACGCGTTATCCAGTAACTCCCCAGATCAATCTGCGTTAAAAAAGGCTGCACGATACGTTCACTGCTGAGCAAATGCGTGAACATTCTAACCGGTGCAATTGCCACACCAATCCCCGCCTGCGCGGCTTCCAGCATTGAGACGGACGAGTCAAACACCACCACGTTGTGCGTCGGTGACGGAGGCGCTTCTCCGGCGGCCTGCATCCAAAGCGTCCATTCATCACGCCGATACGATCGTAATAACGGAAATTTCAGGATGTCCACAGGTGCTTTAATCTGCGAGGCCAATGTCGGTGAACACAGCGGAGACATCAGCGCGCTACACAAATATTGCGCATCGGTATCGTGCCAGGCTCCTCCTCCGTAGCGAATAGTATAATCCAGCCCTTCGGCGGTGGGATCCACACGGTTATTGTGGGTGGAAATATGCAAATCAATATGCGGACAGTGGCGCTTAAAGTCGCTCAACAGAGGGAAAAGACAACCGACCGCAAAGGTCCCCACCACGCCAATTTTTAGTTTTTCCTGAGTCTGTTTAGTGGCAAAACGATCCAGCATCCCCGCCATACGATCGAAAGAGTCATTAAGTACAGGTAACAGACTTTCCCCTTCAGTCGTCAACATTAACCCTCGAGAACCACGCACAAAAAGCTGACAATTCAGCTGTTGCTCCAGCGCTTTCACATGCTGGCTTATTGCAGAATGCGTCACGTTGAGCTCAATCGCAGCGCGGGTAAAGCTGAGATGTCTGGCCGCTGCTTCAAAAGCCCGCAGCGAGTTAAGGGGGATATAGCTACGCGTCATTATCTGGCCTGTTAGAAAAACTTATATCTGCTGCTAAATTTAACCGTTTGTCAACACGGTGCAAATCAAACACACTGATTACGTCTGACGGGCCCGGACACCCTTTCGCTTTTAATTACGGAACTGATTTCATGATGAAAAAATCGATATGCTGCGCGCTGCTGCTGACAGCTTCGTTCTCCACGTTTGCCGCCGCAAAAACAGAACAACAAATTGCCGATATCGTTAACCGCACCATCACACCGCTGATGCAGGAGCAGGCAATTCCGGGTATGGCCGTTGCGATTATCTATCAAGGGAAACCTTATTACTTTACCTGGGGTAAAGCCGATATCGCCAATAACCGTCCAGTCACTCAACAAACGCTGTTTGAACTCGGATCGGTCAGTAAAACGTTCAACGGTGTGCTGGGCGGCGATGCTATCGCCCGCGGCGAAATTAAGCTCAGCGATCCGGTCACGCAGTACTGGCCTGAACTGACGGGTAAGCAGTGGCAGGGTATCAGCCTGCTGCACTTAGCCACCTACACGGCAGGTGGCCTGCCGCTTCAGGTTCCGGACGACGTTACGGATAAAGCCGCGTTACTACGCTTTTATCAAAACTGGCAGCCGCAATGGGCCCCAGGCGCTAAACGTCTTTATGCTAACTCCAGCATTGGTCTGTTTGGCGCCCTGGCGGTGAACCCCTCAGGCATGAGCTACGAAGAGGCGATGACCAAACGCGTCCTGCACCCCTTAAAACTGGCGCATACCTGGATTACGGTTCCGCAGAGCGAACAAAAAGATTATGCCTGGGGTTATCGCGAAGGAAAGCCTGTGCATGTATCCCCTGGCCAACTTGATGCTGAAGCCTACGGGGTGAAATCGAGCGTTATCGATATGACCCGTTGGGTTCAGGCCAACATGGACGCCAGCCAGGTTCAGGAGAAAACGCTCCAGCAGGGCATCGAGCTTGCGCAGTCACGTTACTGGCGTGTTGGCGATATGTACCAGGGCCTGGGTTGGGAGATGCTGAACTGGCCGGTGAAGGCCGACTCGATAATTAGCGGTAGCGACAGTAAAGTAGCACTGGCAGCGCTTCCTGCCGTTGAGGTAAACCCGCCCGCGCCTGCCGTGAAAGCCTCATGGGTGCATAAAACGGGCTCCACTGGCGGATTCGGCAGCTATGTTGCTTTCGTTCCAGAAAAAAACCTTGGCATCGTGATGCTGGCAAACAAGAGCTACCCAAACCCTGTTCGCGTCGAGGCCGCCTGGCGCATTCTTGAAAAACTGCAGTAACGGACAAGGAGGCCCTGGATATCGGGCTTCCTTTCTTTCTCTTTTTTTCCTGCTGTCATCTACACTTAACAAAAATCCAGCAAGGAAAATCCCATGCGCATTCTGCCCGTCGTTGCTGCAGTTACGGCTGCATTTCTGGTTGTCGCTTGCAGCACCCCAACACCACCGAAAGGTGTTACCGTAGTAAATAACTTTGATGCCACACGCTATCTGGGCACCTGGTATGAAATTGCGCGTTTCGACCATCGATTCGAGCGCGGACTGGAAAAAGTGACTGCTACCTACAGCCTGCGCGACGACGGCGGTATCAATGTTATTAACAAGGGCTATAACCCGGACAGAGGAATGTGGCAGAAAACGGAGGGGAAAGCCTACTTCACTGGCGCCCCAAACCGCGCTGCGCTCAAGGTCTCGTTTTTTGGCCCCTTCTATGGCGGGTATAACGTGATTGCCCTCGACAGGGAATATCGTCACGCGCTGGTTTGCGGGCCGGATCGCGACTACCTGTGGATCCTTTCACGGACCCCTACTATTTCAGATGAAATGAAACAGCAAATGCTGGCCATCGCGACCCGGGAAGGGTTTGAGGTGAATAAGCTGATTTGGGTAAAACAGCCTGGCGCTTAGTGGGTGCTCAGCTTGAGGCCAATAATACCGGCCACAATCAGCCCGAGGCTCAGTAACCGCGCCGGGCTGGCAGATTCTCCCAGCAGCAGAATCCCTGTAATGGCCGCGCCGACTGCGCCGATACCGGTCCATACGGCATAGGCGGTTCCTACAGGCAACGTACGCATTGCCCAGGAGAGCATGGCGATACTGACGATCATTGCCACAATAGTGATAATGCTTGGCGTCAAACGCGTAAAACCGTGGGTATATTTCAGGCCAATCGCCCAGACAACTTCGAGCAGACCTGCAATTAATAATACGATCCAGGACATATCAGGCTCCAGAACAATGGGGCCGTCCCCGGTGAAAGAAGCATTTGCAGGTCGTCCTGCAAAGCTGATGTGTGAAATGGCATTTTTGCCCGAGAGAAAATGAATTTCAACCTTTTTATTCGCTGCCCGCTAAAAGCAAGAATTAAGCATAATTAGCGGCGTAGTTCCCGCATTTGGCACTCATCGGAGTTCTCTATGATGAAGGGCTTTCTGAATCCGGAAAGTCGATTGCCTCTCTTCTGAATGCGAAAAGGTTATGCTTAAAATTTTAGTGATTGACCGGTGCCACTTTACCCGCACAGGGATTGAGGCCTTGCTTAATCATTCTGGCAGGTTCAGCTCCTCATTTCTTGTGTCAGGGATCAATAATCTCCTGTTAGCAAAAGAGCATATTTTGCAGTGGAAGCCGCATCTGGTGATCGCGGATTTATACAGTTTTATTAGCGAGACGCATACCAGCCCGCCAATTAAACCCTTTTTCATGAGCTGCGGCGTCATCCCGCTGATTTTACTGCAATCAGTTGAAAGACAGCACACCTCAATGGCTTCCTCTCAATCCGTCGCCTATTCGGTCTTAACCAAGCACACCACGCTGAACGCGCTCTCACACACGATTCAGGAGGCGCTACAGCTTCGCCCCACATTAGAAATAGCCGAAAACGCGACTCCGCTGCTTACGCCGCAGGAGGAGAAAGTATTGTCGATGTGGATGGATGGTGTGAGTAACAATGCGATAGCCGCCGCACTCAGCATTCATGGCAAGACGGTCTACACCTATAAACGGAATATCCGCATGAAACTGCACATGGGGAACCGCTTCTCACCATTTCTCTCACTCCCCGGGAAGGGGAATTAACGGTACGACGTGACGTCGTACCGTTCATGATTATTGTTGAGCTTTTGTCGCTGCACCAGAGATTGCGCTACCGCCCTCAGAGATATCCTGCCCAACACCTTTCGTGGTATTGCACGCAGTCAACACTGAAGAAAGAACCAACACAGAAAAGATCGCAGCAATTGTCTTTTTAACCATAACGTCTTCCTTTTCTAGCCAATATTGTTTGTGTATAGCTCATTAATAATAGACAAGATCCGCAAGTGTGATGGATAAACAACCGTTTTTAAGACTATGAGAGAGTGTTAGCTGGCGGCGTGAGAGATTGAATTGCCAAGATGTTTGATGTCTTCACCGAAGCCGCGCGCGGTATTACAACCCGCCAGGAGAGTGCTGGTGAAAAGGATGAGCATTACAAGACTGAGAAGACGTTTCATCATTCCTGCCCTGGAAAAAGTATGGCGCAGCAACCTGCGCCATAAGATCAAATAGATATCTTATTTTACGCGAGAAACGTATTCGCCGGAGCGAGTATCCACTTTGATCACTTCACCGATCTGTACGAACAGCGGAACTTTAACGACTGCGCCAGTAGACAGAGTAGCCGGTTTGCCGCCAGTACCAGCGGTATCGCCTTTCAGACCTGGGTCGGTTTCAACGACTTCCAGCTCAACGAAGTTTGGCGGAGTCACGGAGATCGGCTGACCGTTCCACAGGGTCACGATGCATTCAGCCTGGTCCAGCAGCCATTTAGCGTTATCGCCTACCGCTTTCTCGTCTGCAGCCAGCTGTTCGAAAGTGGTGTTATTCATAAAGTGCCAGAACTCACCGTCGCTATACAGGAAGGTCAGGTTCATGTCGGCTACGTCTGCGCCTTCAGCGGAGTCGGTAGACTTGAAGGTTTTCTCTACGCGAGTACCGGTCAGCAGGCGACGCAGCTTAACGCGCGCAAATGCCTGGCCTTTACCTGGTTTAACGAATTCGCTGGCTTCAACCGCATAAGGTTCGCCGTCCAACATGATTTTAAGACCAGCACGAAAATCGTTGCTATAGTACGTTGCCATAAGGCCCTCTGAAAATTGTTAACTGGTAGCTAAGCCACAAAATGGCGCATATTGTAACCCTAAATACCCCATCCAGAGAAGATTGGTTATCGCAACTTGCCGATGTTGTGACCGATCCTGATGAACTTCTGCATCTTTTGAATATAGACGCAGATGAAAAACTGTTGGCCGGGCGCGACGCGAGACGACTTTTCGCCCTGCGCGTACCGCGCGCCTTTATTGCTCGTATGGAAAAAGGCAATCCGGACGATCCGCTTTTGCGTCAGGTACTTACTTCCCAGGAAGAGTTTGTTGCTGCACCTGGCTACTCGACCGATCCGCTGGAAGAACAGCACAGCGTGGTCCCCGGTTTGCTGCATAAATATCGCAATCGGGCGCTGTTGTTGGTTAAAGGCGGTTGCGCGGTAAATTGTCGCTATTGCTTCCGCCGACACTTCCCGTATGCCGAAAACCAGGGCAATAAGCGCAACTGGCAGGTCGCCCTGGACTACATTAGCGCGCATCCTGAGCTGGATGAGATTATCTTCTCCGGTGGTGATCCGCTAATGGCCAAGGACCATGAACTGGACTGGTTACTCACGCAACTGGAAACCATCCCGCACATTAAGCGTCTGCGCATTCACAGCCGTTTGCCGATTGTGATCCCCGCGCGCATTACTGAAGGACTGGCCCAGCGCTTTGCGCGCTCCTCCCTGCAGGTTCTGCTGGTCAACCACATTAACCACGCCAATGAGGTCGATGAGGCGTTTCACCAGGCGATGGTCCGACTGCGTACCGCTGGCGTCACCCTACTCAACCAAAGCGTTTTGCTGCGTGGCGTGAACGATAACGCACAAACGCTGGCGAACCTGAGCAACGCCCTGTTTGATGCGGGGGTGATGCCCTATTACCTGCACGTACTGGACAAAGTGCAAGGTGCCGCCCACTTTATGGTCAGCGACGATGAGGCACGTCACATTATGCGTGAACTGCTGACGTTGGTTTCCGGCTATATGGTCCCCAAACTGGCGCGTGAAATTGGCGGAGAGCCAAGTAAAACGCCGTTGGATCTGCAACTACGCCAACAATAATGATTATTGAGTGTCCGAATCCGGACACTCACCACGATTACTTATTATTTAAATCCTCACAAGTGGAGCCACGCTTTTAATTTGTGCTATTTTAATTAGCGCTATAAAGTTATTAATTCATAATTTTTATAATTAGAGCAAAATCCAGAATATTAATAAATATATGGTTAGGGAGAACCTTTTATGGCTATAAGTATTAAAGGCATTAATACCGGTGTTATTCGTCAAAAGAATGAATTTATTGCTTTAGCATTAAAGATAAAAGAACCAAGGAATAAAACGTCGTTATTTTTTCTTTCTCCGCTTGGGCTAAGAGATCTGCTTATCGCCCTGGAAAGCAGGCTATCCGTCAAACATCAGCTTAGCGAAGAAGAGCATGCGCAATATGAGAAGGAATGCGATAAAGTCAGCAAAAAGATGCACGAAAATATTCCTTTGATTCAGGAAGATGAGCTAAAAAATGCCGACATTAATCGTCGCGTAAATTCGCTGATGTTAATGGATGACAAAGGCGAAAACTTAACATTTTCTCTGACACTGCATGATGGACAAACGCGTGAATTACTGATTAATGAACGACAGATTCGGGTGCTGGTCCATGCTGTTATTCATGCAATAAATAATGCTGGCATGCGGGAATTAGCGCTACGAATTACATCGCTGCTGGATTTCCTGCCGCTGTACGATGTTGATTGCCAAGAAAACGACAATCTGGAATACGACTCTTATACGCACCCCGAATGGAAAAAAAGCCTGTTTAATCATTATCTGGCGATTATTTACCGCTATACAGATGATCAAGGAAAAGCCCAGTTCTGTGGTTCGGTAGTAAAAACTCGCGCCCCTTCCGGCAGCAAAGAGGCCGAAGCCATTACTCGCCGTCTTCTCGATTTCAGCCCACGGCTGAAAAAGCTTGCTGGTGTACCGTGCCAGGTGTTTGTCAGAACGTTAACGCGTGATAAGGCGCAAAAGCTCAATCAGGATCAGTGCCTGCGCGCGCTGCATCATTTACGCGCTCAGTCAGCGCATAACGCTCAAAATGCCTGATGTCGCTGCGCTTATCAGGCCGACGAATTTGTATCGTAGGCCTGATAAGACGTTTTAGCGTCGCCATCAGGCATCAACAGCATTTATCAATTTGGGCACTTATAAACCTGCCCGGTCATTTCACTGGCAGTAGGAACAAAGCTGGACAGCATTCCCTGTGATGGGCTGCTGACGCCATAAATCACGTTACCACCCATTGCCGCAGCCTGGTTACGCAGATCGTTTGCTGCGCCACGCATAGAGCCACCCTCTTCGCCGTGCTGGCCAGAAAGCCAGTTGCTTTGCGTACCGGTTGCAGTGCCAATCAGTTGACACTCTGCGCCAGGCTTCTCTTCGACGAAGCGTACGCTTTGCCCGGCTGAACTCAGTTCGTTGCTGGAGCTACAACCCGCCATCAGTAGCGCGGCACCAACGATCCCTGCTAAATATTTCACGTGCATGTCATTCCCCATAATCAATGAGCTGGACGTTATGTCCGTAGCTGAATCATATACTAAAAAGATGACCAAAAGAAAAACCCCCGGACATTTCTGCCCGAGGGTTTCTCATTTTTCGCGAGATACGTATTTAATCAAATAATTCAAGTTGCAGGCAGGCGGCAAGTTCATGAATCCCCTGGTACTTACATGAGTAAGTGACTGGGGTAAACGAACGCAGCCAATAAACCTGCGGCTTGAAGTATGAAGATTAAATTACATCATGCCGCCCATTCCACCCATGCCGCCCATACCACCAGCAGCACCTAAGTCAGGCGCATCGCCTTTCGGCAGGTCAGTAACCATGCACTCGGTGGTGATCATCAGACCCGCAACAGAAGCCGCGTACTGCAGAGCTGAACGCGTTACTTTGGTTGGATCCAGAATACCCATGTCGATCATGTTACCGTATTCTTCAGTTGCAGCGTTGTAACCGTAGTTACCGTCACCCGCTTTCACGGTGTTAGCCACTACAGACGGCTCTTCGCCGCAGTTCAGTACGATTTGACGCAGCGGAGATTCCATTGCGCGCAGCGCAACTTTGATACCTACGTTCTGGTCTTCGTTCTGACCTTTCAGACCGGCAATTTTAGACGCTACGCGAATCAGCGCAACACCACCACCAGCAACCACGCCTTCTTCTACCGCAGCACGGGTCGCGTGCAGGGCATCTTCAACGCGGGCTTTCTTCTCTTTCATTTCAACTTCAGTCGCAGCACCAACTTTGATAACCGCAACGCCGCCTGCCAGTTTCGCTACGCGCTCCTGCAGTTTTTCACGGTCGTAGTCGGAAGTTGCTTCTTCGATCTGCTGACGAATCTGAGTCACACGACCCTGGATTGCAGCCTCGTCACCCACGCCATCAATGATGGTGGTGGTGTCTTTGTTGATAACAACGCGTTTCGCCTGACCCAGATCTTCCAGAGTTGCTTTTTCCAGCTCCATACCGATCTCTTCAGAGATAACGGTACCACCGGTCAGAGTAGCGATATCCTGCAGCATTGCTTTACGACGGTCGCCGAAGCCCGGCGCTTTAACCGCCGCGACTTTCACGATACCGCGCATGGTGTTAACAACCAGAGTTGCCAGCGCTTCGCCTTCAACATCTTCAGCGATGATCAGCAGTGGTTTACCGGCTTTTGCTACTGCTTCCAGCACCGGCAGCATTTCGCGGATGTTGGAGATTTTCTTGTCAGCCAGCAGGATGAACGGGCTTTCCAGTTCTACTGCGCCAGTTTCCGGCTTGTTGATGAAGTAAGGAGACAGGTAACCACGGTCGAACTGCATACCTTCAACCACGTCCAGTTCGTCCTGCAGACCGGTACCGTCTTCAACGGTGATCACGCCTTCTTTACCGACTTTGTCCATCGCTTCAGCGATCAGTTTACCTACGGTTTCGTCGGAGTTAGCGGAGATAGTACCAACCTGAGCAATCGCTTTAGAGTCAGAGCACGGTACGGACAGTGCTTTCAGTTCTTCAACGGCAGCAGCGACAGCTTTGTCGATACCACGTTTCAGGTCCATCGGGTTCATGCCCGCAGCAACGGCTTTCAGACCTTCAGTGATGATGGACTGCGCCAGTACGGTTGCGGTGGTGGTACCGTCGCCTGCAGCGTCGTTCGCTTTAGAGGCAACTTCTTTCACCATCTGCGCCCCCATGTTTTCGAACTTGTCTTCCAGTTCGATTTCACGGGCTACGGAAACACCATCTTTAGTGATGGTCGGTGCACCGAAAGATTTATCCAGAACTACGTTACGGCCTTTTGGACCGAGGGTAACTTTCACTGCATCTGCCAGTACGTTTACGCCGCGCAGCATTTTCACACGAGCGTCGTTACCGAATTTTACGTCTTTAGCTGCCATTTTCTCTTTCCCTTAAATTCGTATGTTCAGTGTCGTTCGCGGATTAGGCTTCAACAATTGCCAGGATGTCACTTTCAGACATGATCAACACTTCTTCATTGTCGATCTTCTCAGATTTAACACCGTAGCCATCGTTGAAAATAACGATATCGCCGACTTTAACGTCCAGCGGCTGTACGGTACCGTTGTCCAGGATGCGGCCCTTACCGACAGCGATGATTTCGCCACGAGTTGACTTACCTGCTGCAGAACCGGTCAGTACGATGCCGCCAGCAGATTTAGATTCAACTTCTTTACGTTTGACGATCACACGATCATGTAACGGACGAATACTCATTGATAGCTCTCCTTTGAGAAAGTCTTTATCAGTTATGGGTGACGCCGGCCCGTGAACGGTTTCCCGGCTAGTGACCAGAGAAGTGGGGATGGGGCTTTGTACCTTCAAGGGGGCAAGCGAAAAAAAATTTATATCAGCAGAAAATTCCGTCAAAACGCCGACGCGCATCACATTTTATAACGATTTCAGTCACGTCGTCATAAGCAAATACGATTGTGATACCATCAAAAATCTGCGCTGTAGCCCGGTCAATGGGCATAACCGGATAACAACTTATGAGCGGACTGAAACAAGAGCTGGGACTGGCTCAGGGCATTGGCCTGTTGTCGACATCATTGCTAGGTACAGGCGTTTTCGCCGTCCCTGCGCTAGCCGCGCTGGTGGCTGGCAACAACAGCCTGTGGGCCTGGCCGGTGCTGATTGTTCTAGTCTTTCCCGTGGCGATTGTCTTTGCCGTACTGGGTCGTCATTTTCCCAGCGCGGGTGGCGTGGCGCATTTTGTTGGTATGGCCTTTGGCTCACGCCTGGAGCGCGTCACCGGATGGCTATTTTTGTCGGTGATTCCCGTCGGCTTGCCTGCGGCATTACATATTGCCGCCGGATTTGGTCAGGCGATGTTTGGCTGGCATGACGAACAGCTTCTGTTGGCAGAGCTCGGTACGCTGGCATTGGTTTGGTATATCGGCTCCCACGGTGCCAGCTCTAGCGCTAATCTGCAAACGGTCATTGCCGGATTGATTGTTGCCCTCATTGTCGCCATCTGGTGGGCGGGCGATGTGAAACCTGGCGAAATCCCCTTCCCTGCGATAACCGAGATTGAGCTCCCCGGACTGTTCGCCGCGCTGTCGGTGATGTTCTGGTGTTTTGTTGGCCTTGAAGCGTTTGCCCATCTGGCATCTGAATTCAAAAACCCGGAGCGGGATTTCCCGCGCGCGCTGATGATCGGCCTGCTGCTTGCGGGCTCTGTTTATTGGGCATGCACCGTCGTCGTGCTTCATTTTGGCGCCTACGGTGAGCAAATGGCGGCGGCGGCCTCACTGCCAGAGATCGTCGTGCAGTTATTTGGCGTACAGGCACTGTGGGTCGCCTGCATCATTGGTTATCTGGCCTGTTTTGCCAGTCTCAACATTTATATTCAAAGCTTCGCCCGGCTCGTCTGGTCGCAAGCGCAATATAAGCCGGAAAGTCATCTGGCGCGTCTGTCTCCCCGTCACCTTCCGCGCAATGCGCTAAACGCCGTATTGGGCTGCTGCGTGATCAGTACGTTGTGCATCTATATGCTGAAAATCAATCTCGATGCGTTAATCGTCTATGCTAACGGCATCTTTATTATGATTTATTTGCTGTGCATGCTGGCGGGATGTCGATTACTGAAAGGGCATTATCGCATGCTGGCGGTCATTGGCGGTCTACTGTGTCTGCTGCTATTGGCAATGGTTGGCTGGAAGAGCCTGTATGCGCTGATTATGCTGGCAGGGCTGTGGCTGTTTTTACCCCGCAGGCCGGATAAGGCGACGTTGACGCCGTCATCCGGCAGATAAGCATTTTGCCGGATGGTGCTCACGCTTATCCGGCCCGCATACTGATGCTTAATCCCGAGGATCGTCTTTATGATCAATACGGTTGCGATCGTCGTCTTTGCGCTGAAATTCGCCATCAAAGGTCTCACCGCCCCCAGTTCCGGCGCTGAAACCACCGCCCGGCATACGCGAAAAACGCAAATGCGGCAGCAGTTTCATCGTCAGATGTTTTTGCACCGGGGGTAATAAAAGAAGAAGACCGAGGAAATCGGTGAAAAAACCGGGCAGTACCAACAGCAGACCAGCAATGATCAGCGACACGCTCTTGATCATTTCTGCAGCAGGACTTTCACCAGCCGCCATTTTTTGTTGCATCAGTAAAAAATTTTTAAATCCCTGGTTACGAACCAGAGACATACCGATAACCGACGTAAAAATAACCAAAATCAGCGTCATCAGGACACCCAGGACATGGGCAACCTGAATAAAAATAGATATCTCTATGTAAACATAGAGAAAAATGGCAAGTAATGGTATCCAGCGCAAAGGGTTCTCCTGTCAATAACAGTCGTTTTTTTCAACGCCTGCCCGATGAATTATGTGACTCACATCAATTAGATGTTGAGGTGGTTAGCAAAATTTCAAGTCGCTTGTACACTTATTTTTAGTATTAATCCTAAAGGGGTGATCCATTTCACAGAATAATAAATAAGGGGTAAATTCCACGCTTTAAGTGATCCAGATTACGGTAGAAATCCTGAACCAGCATATGATCTCGAGTATCAGACCGATGCAGGGGATAATCGTCGGTCGAGAAACAATCGAAATCACATATATCCTGTGTGTTTAGTCAAATCATTGGCAGCTTGAAAAAGAAGGTTCACATGTTAAACAACATTCGTATCGAAGAAGACTTGTTGGGTACCAGGGAAGTTCCAGCGGACGCCTACTACGGTGTTCACACTCTGAGAGCGATTGAAAACTTCTACATTAGCAACAACAAAATCAGCGACATTCCTGAATTTGTTCGCGGTATGGTAATGGTTAAAAAGGCAGCGGCAATGGCCAACAAAGAGCTGCAAACCATTCCTAAGAGTGTGGCAAATGCCATCATCGCGGCGTGTGATGAAGTCCTGAATAACGGAAAATGCATGGATCAATTCCCGGTAGATGTTTACCAGGGTGGTGCGGGTACCTCCGTCAACATGAACACCAACGAAGTGCTGGCCAATATCGGTCTGGAACTGATGGGTCACCAGAAAGGTGAATATCAGTACCTGAACCCGAACGACCACGTTAACAAATGTCAGTCTACCAACGACGCTTACCCAACTGGCTTCCGTATCGCGGTATACGCATCCATCATCAAACTGATCGATGCCCTGAACCAGCTGCGTGAAGGCTTCGAACAAAAAGCTGTTGAATTCCAGGACATCCTGAAAATGGGCCGTACCCAGCTGCAGGATGCTGTACCGATGACCCTCGGTCAGGAATTCCATGCTTTCAGCGTACTGTTGAAAGAAGAAGTGAAAAACATTAGTCGTACCGCTGAGCTGCTGCTGGAAGTTAACCTCGGTGCAACTGCAATCGGTACGGGTCTGAACACGCCGAAAGAATACTCCCCGCTGGCAGTACAGAAACTGGCTGAAGTCACTGGCTTCGCCTGTGTTCCGGCAGAAGACCTGATTGAAGCAACTTCTGACTGCGGCGCATACGTTATGGTTCACGGCGCACTGAAACGTCTGGCTGTTAAGATGTCCAAAATCTGTAACGACCTGCGTTTGCTCTCCTCTGGCCCACGTGCTGGTCTGAACGAGATCAACCTGCCGGAACTGCAGGCTGGTTCTTCTATCATGCCAGCAAAAGTGAACCCAGTTGTTCCAGAAGTCGTAAACCAGGTTTGCTTTAAAGTCATCGGTAACGACATCACCGTTACTATGGCATCTGAAGCTGGTCAGCTGCAGCTGAACGTAATGGAGCCGGTCATTGGCCAGGCAATGTTTGAATCCATTCACATTCTGAGCAATGCTTGCTACAACCTGCTGGAAAAATGCGTTAGTGGTATCACTGCTAACAAAGAAGTCTGTGAAGCGTTTGTATTCAACTCCATCGGCATCGTTACTTACCTCAACCCGTTCATCGGTCACCACAACGGCGACATCGTCGGTAAAATTTGTGCCGAAACCGGTAAGAGCGTACGTGAAGTTGTCCTGGAACGCGGTCTGTTGACCGAGTCTGAACTGGACGATATCTTCTCTGCACAGAACCTGATGCACCCTGCTTATAAAGCAAAACGTTATACTGATGAAAGCGAACAGTAATCGTGTAGGGTAGTACCGGAGAAGGCACGTCATGATGACGTGCCTTTTTTCTTACTCGAAGTTACTTAAAAACAACAATTTAATATCAACTTGTTAAACAACAAGGAAGGCTAATATGATAGTTTTAGAACTTATCATCGTTTTGCTGGCAATCTTTTTAGGTGCCAGACTTGGGGGTATCGGTATTGGATTTGCAGGTGGGCTGGGTGTTCTGGTTCTTGCCGCTATTGGCGTAAAACCGGGTAATATTCCGTTCGATGTTATTTCCATTATCATGGCGGTTATCGCTGCCATCTCTGCCATGCAGATTGCCGGTGGTCTGGACTATCTGGTTCATCAAACTGAAAAACTGCTGCGTAAAAACCCGAAATACATCACGATCCTTGCACCAATCGTGACCTATTTCCTGACTATCTTTGCCGGTACCGGCAACATCTCTCTGGCAACTCTGCCGGTTATCGCTGAAGTCGCGAAGGAACAAGGTATCAAACCTTGCCGTCCGCTCTCTACCGCAGTGGTATCTGCACAGATTGCGATTACGGCGTCGCCAATCTCCGCAGCCGTGGTTTACATGTCTTCCGTAATGGAAGGTCATGGCATCAGCTACATTCACCTGCTGTCCGTGGTCATTCCGTCCACTCTGCTGGCCGTTCTGGTGATGTCCTTCCTGGTAACGATGCTGTTCAACTCCAAACTGTCTGACGACCCGATTTATCGTAAGCGTCTGGAAGAAGGTTTGGTTGAACTGCGTGGTGAAAGACAAGTTGAAATCAAAGCTGGCGCGAAAACCTCCGTTTGGTTGTTCCTGCTGGGCGTGATTTGCGTAGTTGTATACGCCATCATCAACAGCCCAAGCCTCGGCCTGGTCGCTAAACCGCTGATGAACACCACCAACGCAATCCTGATCATCATGCTGAGCGTCGCGACGCTGACTACGATCGTCTGCCGCGTTGAAACTGACTCCATCCTGAACTCCAGCACCTTTAAAGCGGGTATGAGCGCCTGTATTTGTATCCTGGGTGTTGCATGGCTGGGTGATACCTTCGTATCTCACAACATTGACTGGATCAAAGATACTGCAGGTAGCGTAATTCAGGGTCATCCGTGGTTGCTGGCTGTCATCTTCTTCTTTGCTTCTGCGCTGCTGTACTCTCAGGCTGCAACCGCTAAAGCACTGATGCCGATGGCTCTGGCTCTGAACGTTTCCCCACTGACTGCTGTTGCGTCTTTCGCAGCTGTTTCTGGCCTGTTCATTCTGCCAACCTACCCAACTCTGGTTGCGGCGGTGCAGATGGATGACACCGGTACAACCCGCATCGGTAAATTCGTCTTTAACCATCCGTTCTTCATCCCGGGTACTCTGGGCGTGCTTTTGGCTGTCTGCTTCGGCTTCTTGCTGGGCAGCTTCATGCTGTAAGACTTTACTGCAGGGTGCCTTCGCGCCCTGCAGTTCCTCCTCCTCATCATCCCGCTTTAACTAACATCCTTCCCTCGTCCGTTGTATAGTGACCACTCTTTAGCTGGTTACTCTGTTCTTTCGAGGTGTTTATGCTTGATGTAAAGAGTCAGGATATTTCCATCCCCGATACCGTTGTGGTGCTCTGTACCGCCCCGGATGAAGCAACCGCCCAGGATCTGGCCGCCAAAGTACTGGCGGAAAAACTGGCTGCCTGCGTGACGCTGCTGCCTGGCGCGACCTCCCTCTATTATTGGGAAGGTAAACTGGAGCAGGAATATGAAGTCCAGATGATTTTAAAAACCACCGTCACACACCAGCAAGCCCTTCTCGATTGCCTGAAGTCACATCATCCATACCAAACGCCTGAACTTCTGGTTTTACCCGTCACTCACGGAGACTTTGATTACCGCTCATGGCTCAACGCATCCTTACGCTGATCCTGCTGCTGTGCAGCACATCTACCTTTGCCGGATTATTTGACGCGCCTGGCCGCTCGCAGTTTGTTCCTGCCGATCGGGCGTTTGTTTTTGATTTTCAGCAAAACCAACACGATCTGAACCTCTCATGGCAGGTTAAAGATGGCTACTATCTGTATCGCAAACAGATAAGCATTACGCCATCTCAGGCCGATATCGCCGAGGTAAAACTACCGCCAGGCGTCTGGCATGAAGATGAGTTTTATGGCAAAAGTGAGATTTACCGTAAACAATTGACTATCCCGGTCACGGTTAATCAGGCTAAATCTGGCGCAACATTAACGGTCACATACCAAGGTTGTGCCGACGCCGGTTTTTGCTATCCGCCTGAAACTAAAACGGTGCCATTAAGTGAAGTGTCTGCCAATACCAGGGCGACACCTGTGCCAGTGCCTGCCACCGATGCTTTGCAAGAGAGACCACAACCCGCAACCCAGCTTCCCTTCTCTGCGCTGTGGGCATTGCTAATCGGAATTGGCATCGCGTTTACACCTTGCGTATTGCCGATGTATCCGCTGATTTCCGGTATCGTGCTGGGCGGCAAGCAACGCTTATCAACCGGACGTGCACTGCTGCTGACGTTTTTCTACGTTCAGGGAATGGCGCTCACTTATACCGCGCTGGGTCTGGTTGTTGCGGCCGCCGGATTGCAGTTCCAGGCTGCGCTACAGCATCCTTACGTCCTGATTGGCCTTGCCGTCGTCTTTACGCTGCTGGCCCTTTCGATGTTTGGCTTGTTCACGCTGCAGCTCCCTTCATCGCTGCAAACACGCCTTACATTGTTGAGTAACCGTCAGCAAGGCGGTTCCCCCGGTAGCGTCTTTGCGATGGGGGCGATTGCCGGCCTCATCTGTTCTCCTTGTACAACGGCCCCGCTAAGCGCGATTTTGCTGTATATCGCTCAGAGCGGGAACATGTGGCTGGGAGGCGGCACGCTGTATCTGTACGCGCTAGGGATGGGATTACCTCTGATGCTAATTACCGTATTCGGTAATCGTCTGTTGCCTAAAAGCGGCCCATGGATGGAACATGTCAAAACCGCTTTTGGCTTTGTCATTCTGGCGCTCCCCGTCTTCTTACTCGAACGCATCATTGGTGACGACTGGGGCGTTCGCCTGTGGTCGCTGTTGGGCGTCGCATTCTTTAGCTGGGCATTTATCACCAGCCTGCAGGCAAAGCACGCCTGGATGCGCATCGTGCAGATTATCCTGTTAGCTGCAGCGCTGGTAAGCGTACGGCCATTGCAGGACTGGGCGTTCGGCGTGCCGCAAGCTCAAACCCAGACACACCTTAACTTCACGCCTGTGGCTTCGGTGGATGCGCTAAATCAGGCGCTGGCACAAGCTAAAGGCAAGCCCGTGATGTTGGATCTGTATGCTGACTGGTGCGTGGCCTGTAAGGAGTTTGAGAAGTATACGTTTAGCAATCAGCAGGTTCAGCAAGCGCTAGGCGACACGGTGCTTTTGCAGGCGGATGTGACTGCAAATAATGCCCAGGATGTCGCTCTGCTTAAACATCTACAGGTTTTAGGTTTGCCGACTATTTTGTTCTTTGACGCCGAGGGGAAAGAGCATCCGGAGGCTCGGGTAACCGGCTTTATGGATGCCGCGACCTTCAGCGCACATTTGCGCGATCGCCAACCGTGAGCGACACTTGCAACAAGAAATACGGAGGAGAATACCGTGCAACGTGAAGATGTCCTGGGAGAAGCCCTGAAATTACTTGAGGTTCAAGGGATAGCCAATACCACACTGGAAATGGTGGCCGATCGTATCGATTATCCTCTTGATGAACTACAACGCTTTTGGCCCGACAAAGAGGCCATTCTGTACGATGCGTTACGTTACCTCAGCCAGCGGGTGGATATCTGGCGGCGTCAACTTTTGCTGGATGACACCCTGAGCGCTGAACAGAAATTACTGGCACGCTACACCGCGCTGTCCGAATGCGTGAGCAATAATCGCTACCCAGGCTGCCTGTTTATCGCCGCCTGTACGTTTTACCCCGATCCCGGGCATCCGATCCATCAGTTAGCCGATCAGCAAAAAAAGGCGGCACATGACTTCACCCATGAGCTGCTGACGACGCTGGAAGTTGACGACCCTGCAATGGTTGCCAAACAGATGGAACTGGTGCTGGAGGGCTGTCTGAGCCGCATGCTGGTGAATCGTAGCCATGCTGATGTCGAAACGGCACACCGTCTGGCTGAAGATATCCTGCGCTTTGCTCAGTGCCGTATGGGCGGTGCGCTGACCTAAGCAAGCATGCCCGCAAGGCCGAAATGAGTAAACACAGCGCCATCAGTCTCTAAAACGCACCATCGCCACGGTGGTGCAATATACTCTGTTAACCGCCCGCCCAACTCATCGCCCGACACACCAGCGGGTCCTGCCGCAGCAATTGCACCGTTAGTTACTGGAAACGTCGAAAAGGCTTGTGCACAACTTGCGGTAGTGTGCGGGAGTAATACAGGCCGCGTAACGTTTTCGTCAGCCTTTGCTCATTGAGATAGAAGGTCAGATAGGTAAATTGCCTGGAAGTTTTGTGCAAACTTCAGGCATAATCGCGCAGATTGCCGCAATATTAAGCGGTTGAACATCTTTTCCCGAAATTTGATTGACTGGCAGACGTGAATACGGTTTAATGCGCCCCGTTGCCCGGATAGCTCAGTCGGTAGAGCAGGGGATTGAAAATCCCCGTGTCCTTGGTTCGATTCCGAGTCCGGGCACCACTATTTAAAGAACCCGCCCTAGAGGCGGGTTTTTGCTTTTATAGTTTCTGATACTTTCCAACCGATCATCTCTCAATATCTTTACTGCTCTACCCCTCACAAAATCCATACGTAAGATTAGTCGTGCCTGTTAACAAGCTGACATCTGGGTTCTATAAGAAGATGGGGTTTAACGTGATGGGATGTACAGAAGTGGACGATCTCGAGCGACAGTACCTGTTACTCAACCCCGTGCACGGATAGCAGGCAATGTGCTGCCGGGAGAGCCTGGTGTGCTGCGCTTCTCAGGCCTGAACACCGGTTACAACATGATGGGCTGGATAAAATGGTACGCTGCATCCAGCGATTTTCATTCCGCACAAACGCAAAAAAGC
>NZ_JAOWCH010000036.1:0-29822 GCF_030337065.1 Citrobacter sp. Cb004
GGTAATGACTCCAACTTATTGATAGTGTTTTATGTTCAGATAATGCCCGATGACTTTGTCATGCAGCTCCACCGATTTTGAGAACGACAGCGACTTCCGTCCCAGCCGTGCCAGGTGCTGCCTCAGATTCAGGTTATGCCGCTCAATTCGCTGCGTATATCGCTTGCTGATTACGTGCAGCTTTCCCTTCAGGCGGGATTCATACAGCGGCCAGCCATCCGTCATCCATATCACCACGTCAAAGGGTGACAGCAGGCTCATAAGACGCCCCAGCGTCGCCATAGTGCGTTCACCGAATACGTGCGCAACAACCGTCTTCCGGAGCCTGTCATACGCGTAAAACAGCCAGCGCTGGCGCGATTTAGCCCCGACGTATCCCCACTGTTCGTCCATTTCCGCGCAGACGATGACGTCACTGCCCGGCTGTATGCGCGAGGTTACCGACTGCGGCCTGAGTTTTTTAAATGGCGGAAAATCGTGTTGAGGCCAACGCCCATAATGCGGGCGGTTGCCCGGCATCCAACGCCATTCATGGCCATATCAATGATTTTCTGGTGCGTACCGGGTTGAGAAGCGGTGTAAGTGAACTGCAGTTGCCATGTTTTACGGCAGTGAGAGCAGAGATAGCGCTGATGTCCGGCAGTGCTTTTGCCGTTACGCACCACCCCGTCAGTAGCTGAACAGGAGGGACAGCTGATAGAAACAGAAGCCACTGGAGCACCTCAAAAACACCATCATACACTAAATCAGTAAGTTGGCAGCATCACCCTGAAACCAATATACGAAACAATCATGCCTCCTGCCATTCTTAACCCGGGTAATGATATACCAAAGGAGTCCATAACGGCCTGACCAGCATAAAAAGCGACAATCATGATGCACAATACATAGAATGAAGTTTTTAAGGCAAGCAGGTTACGCTCTCTGTCAGAAAACCCACCAGATAAACTGATGAACAATACAACTGTGGTCAATGGATTAGCCAGTGGAAGAATGAGAACCAATCCAAGGCTTACTGCCTGAAGAACCTCTGAAATCATTAATTATCCTTATTGAATGCTACGGTTGTAAATGTCTGGGGGATCAGAAACTTAACCTGTGTATACCTTCAGCTGTTAAGTATCTTTGTGCCCGAAAAGATGTCTGGTAATATCATTAATAACGTCAACCAGTTGGTTTTTCGCTATCCCGGTTTCGGCAGAGTATTGTGGCGTGTTTACAGAAAGCCCCACAAAAATTGCCGACATAACTTCCATGCTTGCTTTCAGGCGTATCATCTCTTTTTCATTTTTCACATTGCATCTTAAGCGTAGCTGTTCAGCAAACTGCTCAATGATAACTTTTCTTGACTGAATCAGTAACGAAGCCACACCGGGGTTACGTGCTGACTCGGCAGCTATTTCAAGCCAGAGACCAATGAACCTGTCAGAGGTATGTCGTTCAACATATTCAGCCGTGTGCCGGACAAGTATTTCGACCAACGCCTCCTCTGCCGGAGAAGTTTTGATCTCGTTAATCATATCAAGCAGTGAATTTTCCTGTTGTCTGACCAGCGCTTCAACAATGGCCTCTTTGTTTTCAAAGTGATAGTAGATATGCCCGGGGCTCATGCCGGCAGCTTTTGATATTTTGGCGATGCTACAGCCATGAAATCCTTCCTTGCTGAAACATTCTGCTGCTGCGTCAAGCACCTGCTTCCTCCTTTCCTGACTTTTTCCCCGAATGTCCTCTGCCTGAGAGTCGTTCATATTTCATCCTCTGTTGGTTGGTTTCTGACCTTGTCAGAGCTTGCAAAAAAAAATGTAGTATGAATATACTAGAATGAATATTCATACTCAATGGAGCAATGATGTGATGTTTGTCTGTTCACGCCACACAGGATGGCCTGTATTGTCAGCATTTCTAGTACTTTCTCTTTCCGGATGCGATAAGCCACAACAGCAAGCGGCGGCACCGGTAGCGGAAGTTGGTGTTGTCACCCTTACAGCGAAAGATGTCGCACTGACAACGGAATTACCGGGTCGTACGGCACCTTATCTGGTTGCTGAAATCCGACCACAGGTCGGAGGCATTCTCCATAAACGCCTTTTTGAAGAAGGCAGTATGGTTAATGCAGGGCAGGTATTGTATCAGATTGATCCGGCTCCCTATCAGGCTGAGCTTGCAAAAGCGGAAGCCAGTCTGGAATCCTCCCGTTTACTGGCCCGGCGTTATGAAGCGCTTGTGAAAACCAGTGCCATCAGCCAGCAGGACCGCGATGATGCGCGTTCATCCTGGCTGCAGGCGAAAGCATCTGTTGATTCGGCGAGAATCGATCTGGGATACACAAAAATTACAGCCCCGATCTCAGGACGGATAGGGCGTTCTTCAGTGACACAGGGTGCCCTGATGACTGCGAATCAGTCTGATGCGCTGGCGACCATTCAGCAACTGGATCCCATTTATGTTGATATTCCACAGTCATCAACTTCATTGCTGCGGATGCAGGACGATCTGGCCGCGGGGCGCATAAAGCAAAAGGGCAATCAACAGGCTGAAGTGAGGTTAGTTCTTGATAATGGCTCGGAATATCCTATACCGGGGAAACTTAAATTTTCAGAAGTTACTGTTGATGAAGGGACCAACGCCGTCATCATTCGCGCCGTTTTTCCAAATCCAGACAACCGACTACTACCAGGTATGTTTGTCCGGGCAAAACTGCAGGAAGGCGTACGGGAAGACGCTCTGCTGGTTCCACAGCGTGGTATTACACGGAACGGTACAGGGCAGGCGACAGCTCTCGTTGTAAATAATGACAATAAAGTTGAACTAAAGAACGTGGTAACGGAAAGGGTTATCGGTAATGAGTGGCTCATAAGTGACGGTCTCAGGGCAGGAGACAGAGTCATTGTCGATGGTGTTCAGAAGGCACAGCCGGGCAGTGAAGTCAAAGTTGTTGCAGCAGATGCCGATGCCACGGCCTCCTCTCAGCCGCAATAAGGAGCCGACATGTCACGTTTTTTCATCGATCGCCCGGTTTTTGCCTGGGTTATCGCGCTTGTAGTTATGCTGGCAGGGGCTCTGGCTATTATCAATCTCCCTGTTAACCAGTACCCTAATATTGCGGCACCCGCCATTCAGATCAGCGGTACCTATCCGGGGGCGTCGGCCGATACGGTGCAGGATACTGTGGTTCAGGTTGTCGAACAGCAACTCAATGGTCTCGATAATCTGCGGTACCTGAAGTCGGAAAGTAACTCAGATGGCTCATTTACTATCACTGTCACCTTCGATCAGGGAACCGATCCGGATATCGCTCAGGTGCAGGTGCAGAATAAACTCTCTCTTGCCACGCCGCTTATCCCTGATGAAGTTCAGCAACAGGGGATCAGGGTAGCCAAGTACCAGATTAACTTCATGCTGGTCGTCGGGCTTGTTTCGACCGATGGTCGGCTTAACGGCTTCGATTTGGGGGACATTATGGTCTCCAAATTACAGGATCCACTGTCACGCGTTAATGGTGTGGGCGACTTCATGATGATGGGGTCACAGTACGCTATGCGTATCTGGATGGATCCATCGAAGCTGAACAGCTATAACCTGACCCCGCTGGATGTCAGCTCAGCAATTCAGGCACAGAACGTCCAGGTTTCATCGGGCCAACTTGGCGGACTACCCACTGAGGACGGCGTCCAGTTGAATGCCACAGTCATCGGTAAAACACGCTTCACCAGCGCGGAGCAGTTTGAAAATATTCTCCTGAAAGTCCAGCCAGACGGCTCCCGGGTGTTGCTTAAAGATGTTGCTAAAGTCGGGCTTGGTTCGGAAAACTTTTCTATCCAGGCCAAATATGGCAAAAACCTGCCCAGTACCGGGATTGCGCTACGACTCGCAACCGGCGGTAATGCGCTGGAGACTATTACAGCCGTTCGGGAAAGACTGGAGGAGCTGAAAGCAGAACTTCCTCAGGGAGTTGAGGTTGTCTACCCTTACGATACCGCGCCGGTTATCAGTGAATCTATTGAGGGGGTTGTGCATACCCTGATTGAAGCGATTGTGCTGGTATTTCTGGTGATGTTTCTGTTCCTGCAAAACTGGCGTGCAACGCTTATTCCCACGCTTGCTGTTCCCGTTGTTCTGCTTGGCACTTTCGGGGTGATGTCGGCGTTTGGTTTCACCATCAATATACTCACTATGTTCGGGCTGGTGCTTGCCATAGGTCTGCTGGTTGACGATGCGATTGTGGTGGTGGAAAACGTCGAGCGTGTTATGACAGAGGAGAAGTTATCTCCTCTCGAGGCGACGCGAAAATCCATGGACCAGATCTCAGGGGCTCTTATAGGGATAGGCCTGGTTTTGTCAGCAGTATTTGTGCCGATGGCGTTTTTCGGAGGCTCCACAGGGGTAATTTATCGTCAGTTCTCCATCACAATTGTTTCCGCGATGGCACTGTCGGTACTTGTTGCATTGATATTCACTCCCGTGCTCTGTGCTACCTTGCTGAAACCCACCGAACATGGACATGGAGGTAAAGGATTTTTCGGCTGGTTCAACTGGGGATTTGAGCACAGTACGAAGCTGTATCATAATGGTGTGGAACGAACACTGAGGGCACCGAAAAGGGCCATGGTTTTCTTCCTGCTCATTATCGCATTGCTGGCGGTACTGTTTCCCAAAATACCCACGTCTTTCCTGCCTGATGAAGATCAGGGAAACCTGTTTGTTCAGGTCCAGATGCCTCCAAACAGCAGTGCACAGCAGACACAACGTGTACTGTCGAAAGTATCCGAATATTTCCTGAACAAGGAAAAGGATATGGTTTCCTCAGTGATGCTGGTTAATGGATTCAACTTTGCTGGTCGTGGACAGGGTTCAGCAATGGCATTTGTTCAGTTGAAACCATGGGGAGAGCGTAAAGGCAGTGTCTTCGAACTGTCCGGCCGCGCGATGGGGTATCTCAGTACCATCAAGGAAGCGAATGCTATTGCTTTTGCTCCCCCGGCCGTGTCGGAACTGGGGAATGCTACAGGGTTTGACCTGTTCCTCGAAGATCGTGGCGGAGCCGGCCATGAAAAGCTTATCCATGCCCGAGATCAAATCCTTGCTGAAGCGGCGAAAAACCCGGCGTTAAACATGGTTCGCCCTAACGGCATGAACGATGAACCTCAGTACCAGATTCTGATTGATGACGAAAAAGTTCAGGCGCTTAAGCTGAGCATGAGCGACGTCAATAATACAATGTCAGCGGCCTGGGGCTCAACGTATGTAAACGATTTTAACGATCGTGGACGGGTGAAAAAAGTCTATATTCAGGGCGAACCTGGCTCACGTATTTCACCGCAGGATTTTGATAAATGGTATGTCCGCAACAGCGATGGTGATATGGTCTCCTTTGCCTCTTTTGCAACAGGTAAATGGATTTATGGTTCGCCAAAACTGGAGCGATATAATGGTATCTCTGCTGTCGAAATTCTGGGGGAGCCTGCGGCAGGATACAGCTCCGGGGATGCAATGAAGGCAATTGAAGACATTGCTGCCAGACTTCCTGAAGGCTTCCATATTTCATGGACAGGTTTGTCTTTTGAGGAACGACTTTCAGGCTCTCAGGCTCCTGCACTATATGCACTTTCCCTGTTGATTGTCTTTCTGTGTCTGGCAGCATTATATGAAAGCTGGAGCATTCCTTTCTCCGTTATGCTGGTTGTTCCGCTTGGTGTCCTGGGGGCTGTCTGCGCTACTTTGTTGCGCGGTCTTGGCAACGACGTCTTTTTCCAGGTTGGTTTGTTAACAACAATTGGGCTGTCTGCGAAAAATGCCATACTTATCGTGGAGTTTGCTCGTGAATTGCATGAGAAAGGGGGACTAAGCATAAAAGAAGCGGCAGTTGAAGCGGCGAGAGTGAGGTTAAGACCCATAATCATGACCTCGCTGGCATTTGTAATGGGGGTTATCCCGCTTGCTGTGTCGACTGGAGCAAGTTCCGGAAGTAAACATGCCATCGGTACAGGTGTGGTTGGAGGGATGATCACTGCCACGATACTGGCAATCTTTTATATTCCCTTCTTCTATATGTTAATTGCCGGGTTCTTCAGCCGCAGAAGTAAGAAAACATCTGATAAGACCGAAGCTGAATAATCACAAATATGAGTAAATCTTCAGGTGTAGCAAACAAACTGCACCTGAAGAAACGGTAGTTGGCATGGTACTCAATACCCCGGAGATATATTCGTAAACAGAATGTCAATGGAGATTTCAACAGTGGTGCGGCGCACAAAATTTGCAGCGGAGGAAACTCGTAAACAAATCCTGGATGCAGCAGAGATCTGTTTTTGTGAGACGGGAGTCTCGAAGACGACGCTGGAGATGATCGCGGTGCGGGCCGGTTGTACGCGGGGTGCGATCTACTGGCATTTCAACGAAAAAAATGACCTGTTGCGACAGGTTATTGAGCGTGTACCACTGCCATTATTTGACGAGCTTAAAGCCATCAAAGACGGGAAAGTTTCTGAACCGGTTAGGGCGATGTATCGCTGCTTATCCCACAACCTGATTAAGTTGCAATATGATGTGCACTTACGAAATGTGATTTATATTGTGTTTTTTTGTGAAGAATGCCCGGATGATATAAAGGCTGATTACTTGCAGGGAATGATTGACAGTGGCAAGTTTATAGAATTACTGAGTTATATTTTTGAAACAGCTAAATCACACAGGGAAATATACACAGAACTTCGTAGTGAGACTCTGGCGTACCTGGTTTTTTCTGTGTTTACGGGGGTGGTACGGAGTTGTATTCTGTTGCCTGAAAATGAATTATTCTTCCGAGAAGGTAGCATGGTGCTGGAATTGATCCTGTCAACATTCACAGGCGTCGATAAAGAGGCACGTTATAATGAAAAATAGCTCTGATATCTATGATCTTGTCAAATGGATTGATGCTCATCTTGAGATGAAACTCTCAGTTGATATTGTGGCAAAAAGAGCCGGATATTCAAAATGGTATTTACAGAGACTGTTTACACTTATCACTGGTGTTAGTCTCGGAAAGTATATCAGAGAGCGTCGGTTGAACAATACAGCTGAAGAACTACGTTCTACTACTGAACCTGTCTTGGATATTGCTTTTAAAATACCAGTTTGATTCTCAGCAGACATTTACAAGGGCGTTTACTCGTCGTTTTGGTACCCCTCCTGCTGCATATCGAAACTTTACTAATGAATAAATTGGATGAAATAGTAAGTTATGTCAAGCTTCATTGGGTTATGTGTGAGTACGCGAGAATAGTAATTTCAGACATGCTGAACATGAATTTTTAAAAGTATGTGGGTTCGGGCTGAGAGATCTGTTTTTATCTCAGAGGAATATCTGGATACTGAACAAAAGGAGGAACCTTTTTATGTCAGAAAAAGTTACGCATTTTGTCTGGTGCGCTCTGGTTGCGGTTGAAATAGCTCGTTCTGATGGACGAGTACAAACCCAGGAAGAGGAGCGGAATTTTATTATGAAATGGTTGCAACAGGCACAAAAGAAAAGGCTTTTTTGCAGGGAAGTTGCTCCTGTGTTATTAGCTCTGCAGAAGCTCAACAATTTATATGGGGTATCAATATCTATAAGAGAAATCCTGAATTATTATTGGCAATTGGATACAGGAAGTCTGAGAAAGCAAACTGATTTTTATCGACTGCATTGTGCGTTGACATTTATTAAGCTTCCAGAAGCGCAAAAAATTTTTTTACCTAAGCATAAACAATTTATGGAAATATTTATTGATAATGAAACTTTATTGCGTGTGTTTGACGATAGTGGAAATTTAATAATGCCATTAATGATAAAGGTTGAGTTTAATATTTCTCTTATCAGGTTAATTTTTCGGAAGTGTAGCTTTTATTGTGCTATACATGAAGAGAAAAAGATGATTGCATTAAGTTCTGGTGTATAATGAGTGAAATTAAATGTAAGGTGTGAGTGAGATATTCTATCATTTCTGAAATATTCGTTTGAATATTTCCGTCAACTTGTCATCTATCATAATCACATTAAGAATATTAATGTATTCATTCCTACACAAAACAAGTAGGATGAAAGGATGATGGAAAGTGCTAACGAATAGAATCGTACTTCTACATACGAAAAAGAACCCGTAGTGGTTCTGCGCTCTACACTACGGGCCATGATAAAAGGGATATCATGAGAATAACACAGTTAAATGTGAAACTATCTTTATTATAGTACAGGAAATTATGAATGCTTAGTAAAAAGTGCTGATATTTTATGGCAGAGTTATTTGTAATATATAAGCTTGTTCGTTTTTTATTATCAATAGTCATTAAATCTCATAAGTTAGTCTGGTTTTATTCTTTGTATATGAGAGATATTCAAAAACACTACTCTTCGGCATATCATTACATGACTTTTATACGCAATTGTCCTTTTGACTTCTTCTCTTCCCCCCTTTAATACTACAACTCCAATAGTGGAAGATGTTTACCTGTACCAGCGAACTACGACACATAAATATCACTTTATGATTAAGAAAAAATATCCGCAGTGGATCTGCAAGTCGTGACAAAATGAAAATCACGAAAGGTCTTGAGACCAAAAACTAACTTTCCTTAGGTAGTAGGTGTTGGATTGTTATAACAATAACTTCTTGTTTCAAAAATACGAAGTCATCCAGTGAAATTACTTCCATATCTGGTGGTATGCGTTATTTAAAATCTATTATGAATTAAATAATGGTGTTGGAAACAGATGAATACATGTATGAAATACATAGATTGTCGCATTTGTAGTCATAGATAATTACTTCCTTCACTGAAGGACTATTATGCCGGTAAATATCATTGAACACATTGGATACAATAGAGAAATAAATCAATGGGATATTCATTATAGAGTGAATATCCCATTTTTCAGCAACGGAGGATAATGTAAAGAAGAACTATTCTTCCATGAGTTTTATATGTCAATATGGTAATGGTGATAGTGTGAAATATTCATTGAATAGAACTGATGGATATCTTGGTAGTGTAGCAGTTAATGAAATACTGTATCTCCTTTCTCCTAAGGAGCTTATTTCTACATTCCTTGAATGTCAATGGAATTAGTGAAGGGGACATGAAAAAGTGGACTGATCTTAGGATAGAGATCAGGGAAGGTAGTTATGCTCATTTCAACCAGATGGTAGAGTCCTGTCAGGGTGCTGAGTGCTCTCTTCTTATATCCACGTGGCAAAGTGGTATGGCCAGAAGAAAGCAATATTGAGAGGTATCAGGGTTGAAAAAAGAGCAGGAATTAAGCATGTTACTTATACTACGGTTAACGGTAGTCAGATTGAAGTTTACACTCTGTTGTTGCGAGCGTTCATAGAGATACAGAACTTGCACTTATAGTGTCTCGGCTAGAATTATTCAACATAATGATCTTTATTGTGATTTCTCTATGTTCGTTCTGTTAGCTATTAAAAAAATAAATATGGACAAGCAATATTAATGGCGTCCGGGGTGCCTATGTATTCTGAGATGATTGTGCCATACTTGGTAACTGCATTAACAAACTGGTAAAGGAGGAGAAAAATTCATGTGATTACAGGTCCGGAATTACTCTCCGAAAAGGAATTTGTTGAAATCGCGAATCATCATTTAGACAAAGTATTGAATATCTCTATTTATCTACTGAACATGGTGATGTTGAAAAATTAACGGGTATTCCCCCTGTATCAAGAAAATGTATTTATGAGATAAAATATCGTAAACTGATATGAAATGTATAATTTATTATATAAAACACAAAATTGCGAGTTTAATCCTGTAAATGCGTGAGCTTGCCGTTTTTTAATTCCGTGCGCATTTTGAGATCTCTAGGTTTCTACTGTTTAACCATATATGGACGCCCCTGGTGATGCAAGTACTGCTTCGATGTGGTTTGCGACCATATATCCGGCGTCGTTAGTAGGTTCAATGACCTGCGCCATGATGTCATCCGAACCCTGTTTCCTAATCATTACTCCAGTATTTGATTACCCAGGTTAAGTTCAGGCTGTTACAGGGACGGTAGCCGTTTCCTCATCAGTGCCTGCAAACTCAATGGTACATTTTTACTGTCAGTCTCATATTGGGTTAAACTATAGAAAATGCCTTATTCATATTAAAATCAACCGAGTCAGTCAGTACGTGCCAGATAATTCGGGTCAGGTTATTTGCCAGTGCGACCATTGTTTTCAGAAATCCACAGTGGGCTTCAGGTTTTTGCAACCATCGCCCCAGATTGTCATCACGCTTTTTTACACATCGCATTACTGACCGGGCACCATGGATAATGAGCGTTCTCAGGCTCCAGTTGCCATTTTTCGTCACAGAAGACAGCCGTTGTTTTCCGCCCGAACTGTACTGACGAGGAACCAGGCCACACCACGCCGATAATTCTCATCCACTCGAGAATTGAGTCGCATCAACTTCGCTGATAAACGCCGCAGCAATCAGGGGGCCTACGCCCGGGATTGTTAATAAATGACGGTACACGGTCTGTTGTGATGACAACGCTGCAATTTCACTGTCCAGGCTGGCGATCCGTTCATTCAGCGCCTGAATATCTGCCCGCAATGAAGAGAGCAAATGGCAAAGAGTGAAGGTCAGGTTGTTTGATGCGTCTTCAATCAGCTCCGGCAGCTGTTGCCGGAGCTGCTGGATCCCGACGGGTATGGTAACGCCATATTCAGCGAGCAGAGGAACGAAGCTGGTTGGCCAGCGCCGTTCTCTGCTCAACCATCAGTTGACGTGTGTTTCGAAGCGCCTTGGTACCCTGTTGTTCCGTAGTTTTAACCGAAACAAAATGAATACCGGGCGGAGTGCGGTTTCACAAATTGCCAGCGCATCGTTGGCATCGTTCTTCTGGCTGCGGACAAAGGCTCTCACATGTTGTACAGGAATCAGCCTCACGGAATATCCCATCGCACTGAACGTTCTTCCCCAGAAATGAGAGGTTGAACAAGCCTCCATGGCGAGAAGTGTTCCAGGCTCAAATTGTCGAACGGTATCCTGCAATTTGGATCGTGTTCATGTGATGTTACTCCCGGATTAATGCAGTCAGTAAAAGTATGGCATGACTACCTTAGGAAGGGGCGTCCATAACATCATTACTCTTCTGGTGTAAGATTACTCAGTGACTCATGGGGATGATAGCTCGAAATATTCTTATCCTAAGGCAAAATATTTATTAATTGACGCTTAGTCTTTTTGGTATCAACTTACATTTTGTCGACCAGTCAATGACTGCTCCCGGCCACAGGTCGATAACCACGGCTAGGTAAAGCCAGTTTTCATCGGTGCAAGGACTTCGCTCGCAGTCCCTACCAACGCGCCCTGCTGCCATGGTGTTAATGTTGTATATCAGGCCCTGTATACGGCTCATCTATCAGCCATGATGCACCATAACGCTGTTTGTTTTTGTATGCTTTAACGCTTTACTGCCAGCACGCTCACTGCCCAGTCGAAAGCGCTGTTTCAGCACACCTTGTCTTTTACACTAGGTATACCGGTTCTGTTGCTCGGCAACAAAAAGACAAAAACCGGGCGTCTGGTTCGCTTATTGCACCTCTCGCTCCTCTTTGTCACTAAAAACCTAGGACATTTTGCCAACCACCAGATGGTGGCGATCAACTACAGCAACATCGAAGTGCTCGATCTTGATAGGTTACAGCAGGTCGCCAGCCGTGAAATTGTGTGAATTGTGAACTATGGCGCGCGATAAATGTTAATCCTTTCCATTTGCTCATCGGGTTATCTGCCAAGATAAATCCAGGCAAATCTGAAGCGAGACACCGACCATGTACTGTGAAGATTATCGTTACGAGGAGTCAGCCCCCGCCCTGTCGCAGGATGTCACTCTTTCCGATCCGCATATCATGACCAGAATGATGTTCTTCGTAAGTCTGGTCACGACCGGTTCTATTTCATCTGCGGCAGAGCGTATGGGAATATCCATCTCCTCAGGTTTACGTTGGCTGTCCGATCTGGAAAAAGGAATCGGCTGTTCTCTTTATCGGCGTAACAATAAAGCCATGCCGCTGACCGATGCCGGTGATTATCTGTATCGCAATTTTTGTTTAATCGGCGAGAAAGTCGGCCAGCTAAAAAATGAGCTGACCCATTTTTCCACCCAGCGTCGGGGAACGATTCGCATCTGCTGTACTTCGGTGTATGCCGAACAATATCTGATGCCTATCGTCGCCAACTATCTGGCCGGTAACCGCCAGGCCAATATCGCCGTCTACGTCTCAGCCTTCGGTATTCAGAGCTGGAAAGACCACGATATCATCATCGGCGCCGTCAATGTCTTAAGCCATCAGCGGGATCAGGAACTCCCGCTGGTGGAATGTAATCTTATCGCCGAACCGTTCGTGACCGTTGCCTCACTGCAGTATCTGTTGATGAACGGCACGCCACAGCACCTGTCCGAGCTGATGCATCATCGCTGTCTGTTCGCCAGCTCGCTAACCGGCAGCAATGACTGGGCCTATGAGATCAATAACGAGCGCCATTTTTTCGAAATCCCCAAATCACTTGAGGCGTGCGACAGCACCCTGTTACGAAAATCGGTGATTTCAGGTGCCGGAATAGCCTACCTGCCGGAATATGTTGTGAAGCGAGATATTCGCAATGGCAAACTGACCTGCTTGTTTAAAGAGATGAAAACATCAAAATGGTTATTAAATCGCTATTATTCGGTTCGCAGTCAGCTAACTGCATACGTATCCTCTTTTAAACATTTTTTGATTGAGCAACACACTGCCACCTTTCACCAAATGCGAACAGAGAGTCATTAAAAAAACGCCAGCCTCCCTTTTCGTATTTGCAAACGCACTTTTTATTTTTAGTTTTCAAACACAATAACCGTATTGTTAATCTTATTTTGGTTTGTTTTTTATAATAATGATATTGCCCATTACTGATGTTTTATGACACATCTCCTCTTATTATTTGATTTAAAATCTGGTGGTAAGAGGTTGGTTAAATTTATTAACTGGGTGAAGATTATGCAAAATACCAATAACATTGCCGAAAGAACGGTAAATTATTCCAGCACAAATAGTAATTTTGGAGGCTGGGGCTGGAGCATGGTTGGCTTCAGTATGCTGATGTACTACAACTTCGCCGCATGGACTGCCGACGGCTTGAATGTCATCGTTCAAAGCTTTGTCGATCTCCATGGCTGGGATTTCGCCACGCTTCTTTCTTTCTCAACGCCCGCCGGTTGGATTGGCGTTATTGGCGCGCTGGTGATCGCAGAAATGATCAAGCGCAAAGGGGCGAAAATCGTTGCTATTTTTGGTCTGCTGGCGCTGGGATTGACGATGATCTGGTTTGGCCGCGTCACCTCCTACGCCGAATATGCTATTGGTCTGGCGCTGATGAATCTGCTGGCCACCGGGTGCTGTTTCAACGTTCCCGCCACCCTACTTAATAGCTGGTTTCCAAGGAAAAAAGGCCTGGCTCTCGGCTGGGCAACCATGGGGATGTCATTCTGTACCGCGACGCTGATCCCTATCATGTTCTTCCTCTTTGACCGCTTCGGTGTGCCCGGCGCTTATGCTGTTGTCGGTGGGACGTTAATTACCCTCGGCATCATCTCCATACTCTGGATCCGTAATACTCCGGAAGAACTGGGTTTGTACCCGGACAATGAACCGATTTCCCGTGAACAGCAGGCAGCAAACCTCGCGGCCCAGACCGACTATCATAGCCCCTTTACCTACCGCGTACTGTTTCGCGACCGCGAAATGTGGCTGATTTCCGTCGGCTTCGGCCTGCTGTGGCTGGTGGATATTGGCGTCGTCAGCCAGCTGATCCCGCGGCTGATTTCGGTTGGCTATGATAAAGAAACCGCCGTCTGGATGTTCACCTCCGCCGCGCTGATTTGCGCCATTTTCAGCTACTTCTGGGGCTGGGTGGATGTGAAAGTCGGCACCCGAAAAGCCAGTATCGCGTACGCCTTTTTCTTTGCCGTGACTCACGCCTGCCTGCTGGTTCGCGGTAACGACTACTTCACCTACTTCACGCTATTAATGGTTGGCGCCAGTATCGCAGGTATCAAAGAGCTCTGTACATCGATGGTTGGATCCGTGTATGGCCGCTACGACTTTTCCGCCGTCAACCGTCTGGTTTCAACCATTGCCTGTTTGTTCCGGGTCAGCTGTTTTGCGGTTGTTGCCGTCAGCCTGAAATATACCGGTGATTATGATGGAGCTTATATCTTTTTTATCGTGCTGGATATTATTGCGGCCCTGTTAATTTTCATGATTAACGATAAATGCAAAGGCAAAACGGATTCCGTCGTCGCCGGATAAATATTTTATAGCTTCACGTCAGGGAATAACGTATTCGTAAACCGCCGGTTCACGAGTATTAACGTCACTTATTCAGGAAGTCATACCATGCTGGAAAAAGAGATTATTTCGCCGCAACGCGCTGCCGCCATGGTGGAAGAAGGAATGACCATTATGATTGGCGGATTTATGGCAGTCGGCACGCCAGAAAAAATTATCGATGCGCTGGTGGAAAAAGGCGTGGGTAATTTAACCATCATCGCCAATGACACCGGTTTTATCGATCGGGGGATCGGCAAGCTGGTGGTCAATAAACAGGTCCGCAAGATCATCGCTTCGCATATTGGCCTGAACCCGGAAACCGGACGCCAGATGTCCAGCGGCGAGCTTGAAGCAGAGCTGGTTCCCCAGGGAACGCTGGTTGAGCGTATCCGCGCCGGCGGTGCCGGACTGGGGGGCATACTCACCCGGACCGGGCTGGGCACGGTCGTGGAGGATGGTAAACAGCAGGTCATTATTGACGGCCAGACCTGGCTGCTGGAGCACCCCCTGCAGGCTGATATCGCCCTGATCCACTGCTCCATTGCCGATACCGCCGGTAACGCGGTGTTCAATAAAACCACCAAAAACTTTAACCCGGTGATGGCCACCGCCGCGCGCCTGACAATCGCCGAATGCGAATCCATTGTGCCGATGGACTGCACCGCCGCCGATCGTTACAACACGCCCGGCATCTTTATCGACTACCTGGTGAAGGAGGAAGAGCGCCATGGATAAAAATGCCGTAAGAGAACGCATTGCGCGCCGGGTTGCGCAAGAGCTTCACAAAGGGGACCTGGTTAACCTGGGGATTGGTCTGCCGACACAGGTCGCCAACTACGTCGCCGACGATCTTGGCGTCATCTTCCAGTCCGAAAATGGTCTGGTGGGACTAGGCCCCATGCCGGATAGCGACAATATTGATGCCGATTTAACCAATGCCGGCGGGCAGCCGGTCACCGCCGTACCCGGCGCGGCGTTTTTCGACAGCGCCCTGTCATTCGCCATCATCCGCGGCGGCCACGTCGACGTGACCGTACTGGGGGCGCTGGAGGTGGACCAGGAGGGCAACCTCGCCAACTGGATCATCCCCGGCAAGATGGTGCCAGGGATGGGGGGGGCGATGGATCTGGTCAACGGCGCCCGCCGCGTCATCATCGCCATGGAGCACTGCGATAAAAAAGGCCAGTCAAAAATTTTGCCCCGCTGCCAGCTTCCGCTGACCGCCGTCGGCCAGGTCAATCTGATCGTGACGGAAAAAGCGGTCATTGAAGTCAACAATGGCCTGATTCTGCGCGAAATCGCCGTGGATACCAGCGTCGGGGAAGTCGTTGCCCAGACTGCCGCACCGTTACGCATCTCTGAATCATTAATCCAGTTTTCCTAAGAATAAGGACGCAGCCAATGAAAGTGATACCGATTAGTGAAGCCAGCCCCTACAACCCGCCGCTGCACCACGCCATGGTGGCACTGAAGCTTTGCGACGGCGCGTTATGCAACGCCCGCCAGTTCTGGTGCGGACTTTCGCATTTTTTACCTGGCGGCGGCGCCGAGTGGGCTTACGACGATTCGCCGACGGAAAAGCTCTACGTGGTACTGGACGGCGCCATCACCATTCGCACTAGAGAGGAAACCCGCGTCGTCAGTAAAGGGGAAGCCGTTTTCCTCGCGCCGTTTGAGGGGCGCGAAGTGGTTAACCATACCAATTATCCGACCAGCATGCTGGTCATTGCCAGCAATGCGTAACCAGTAAGGGATCATTATGGACACAACATGGGATAGCAAAGTCAAAGCGCTGTTCAAGCTTGAAGGTAAAGTTGCGGTTATCACCGGCGGTGCAGGAGCGCTCGGTGAAGGTGTAGCCCGCGGCCTTGCGAACTACGGCGTTAAAGTCGCGGTAACCGGCCGTACCATCGCCACCCTGGAAAAAACCGTTCAGCAGGTGCAAGAAGCGGGCGGCGAGGCCCTCGCTATTGATGGCGACATGACCGACGAAGCGGCGGTTAAAGCCTTGGCCGATCGAGTGATCGCAGTCTGGGGAAAAGTCGACTTTCTGATCAATATTGCCGGCATTGCTATCCGGCATCCAGCGGAGGCCTTTGACGTTAATGATTTCCGCAAAGTAATGGACGTCAACATCACAGGTACCTTTATTCCCTGCAAAGTATTTGGCCAACTGTTCATCCAGCAAGGATTCGGGAAAATCGTCAATACCTCATCGGTGCGCGCCTTTGCCGGACACCCCGGTGGCTACGCGGCTTACGGCACATCGAAAGGGGCAATCAATCTATTAACCAGGCAGCTTGCTACCGAATGGGCGAAATACAACATCAACGTTAACGCCGTCGCACCGACCATCTTCTGGACGCCTCTGACCCAGGAAGTTCTGGAAGACGAAAAGCTGAAAAAGATCTTCCTCGATCGTATCCCTATGGGCAGGGCTGCCGTTGTGGAAGATATGGTCGGCACAGTCGTATACCTCTGCTCACCTGCCGCAAATTTTATCACCGGTCAGGTCATTTACATCGACGGCGGCTGCACGGCGGGTTAAGGAGGTGGCTATGAACAATCCGGTCACACGCGTCACGGTTCTCGGCGGCGGCCTGATGGGCAGCGGTATCGCGCAGATCTTTGCCGCCTGCGGCGTGGAAGTCACGATTTATGATATCGACGCTGGCGCTTGGACCGCGCCGGACACCATCCGCAGCAACCTGCAGCGTATGCAGGCGGACGATGCCGCCATCGAAGAGGTCGTTAGTCGCGTCGTTTTTTGCGACCGGCTGGCGGAGAGCGTTCAGGGGGCGCAAATCGTCTTCGAATGCGTACCTGAAAAGCTGGCCCTCAAGCAGCGGCTGTTTCACGAGCTGGACGCGCTTTGTCCACCAGAAACCATTCTCGCCTCCAATACGTCGGTCATCAGCATCAGCGAGATCGCCCGAGACGTGACCCACAAACAGCGCGTACTGGGCACCCATTTCTGGAATCCGGCCTTCCTGATCCCGCTGGTGGAGGTCATACGCACGCGCTGGACCGACGATGCGCTATTCGAACGCACATTCGACATCCTCGCCTGGGCAGGAAAACGCCCGGTGCGGGTTAATAAAGATGTGCCGGGGTTCCTGGTAAACCGGCTACAGCACGCCCTGTGGCGCGAAGCGATTTACCTTGTGGAACAAGGGATCGCCGACGCGCGCACCGTGGATGAAGGCATCCGCTACGGTTTTGGTATCCGGCTACCAACTCTCGGCCCGCTGGAAAACGCCGATATGGTGGGAACCGACCTGACCCTGGCGATTCATGAATATATTTTTCCGCATCTGAATAACGCGACAACTCCCTCGCCTCTGCTACGCCGACTGGTGAGCGAAGGCAAGCTGGGCTTCAAATCCGGCGGTGGATTTCAGACCTGGGACGACGCATCAATTAACGAAAGCCGTGAGCGCCTGCTGAGCTATCTGCAGCGCGTCACTCAGCAACCTGAGGAGTAACACTATGGGTAAGAAAGTTTTTGTCGATTTAACGCATCCGTTTAGCGCCGACACTCCGCGCTGGCCCTACTTCGATAAGCCGCTGATCGACAGTGCACATACTATGGCAAAAGGCGGCGTGTTAACCCAGCGTATTTCCTGCACCATGCACACCGGCACCCACTGCGATGCTCCGCGTCATGTGATGGAAATAGAATTCGACGGTAAAAGAGCGCGCTATACGCATGAAATGCCGGTCGATGCTTATACTGGTGAGGCGGTATGCTTGGAAATTAACGTCGGGCGCTGGGAATTAATTCAGCCACATCATCTGGAAGATGCCTGCCTCCGTGCAAATATCAAACCGGAAGAGTTAGCCGGAATGGTGGTATGCCTGAATACCGGTATGCACCGCAAATTTGATGACTCAAAAGAGTATTATCACTATTCCTGCGGTACCGGCGTGGAAGCCGGGAAATGGTTTGTCAAAAATAAGGTCAAATGCGTTGCCATGGATATGCAGGCATTAGACCACCCGTTACATACCGCGATGGGGAATAACGGCGCCACGCGCATGAATTTACTCGGTGCATCCGGGCGTCCGCTTACCGAAGAATATACTGAACAGTTCGGTGAAGAAGCGTATGCCGAATTTGATAAAGAGCGGTATATCCAACTCCACGGCCAGGCCGCCTATGATGAAAAGTTCGGTGACCTGGAGGCTATCGGCTGCTGGGGCACCTGGGAGCCGTGCCATAAGCAGATGCTCGGCCACGGTATTGTCGGCGTTGAGAACCTTGGGGGCAATCTGGATAAGGTTTCCGGCAAGCGCTTCCGCTTCTTCTGTTTCCCGCTGCGCTGGTATTTAGGCGATGGCTCTATGGTCCGCTGCGTGGCGGAAATTGATGAAGATAATATGAATGATGTTCCGGAAAGAACTTATAGCTACGGGGGCTGTATTTAATTAAACACAATAGTTCTCTGAATCAACATGGCATAAATAAACGAGCTGATTAATTCGCTATTTAGCAGAAGAATACCTGCGCCCTAAATAATATTTTCATTATGCCGGGCGTATGGTGTTCTTATACCGAAATAACGTTGCAGCCATATTTTTTTCATTATTCAATATCAATGTCACTCTGCATCGGAGGAGCAGCCACATGAGTATAAAAGATGTTGTCATTGTCAGCGCCGCCCGTACGCCCATCGGTTGCTTTGGCGGCGCGTTCAAGGATCTCTCAGCTGTCCAGCTGGGTGAACATGCGGTTTCCGCCGCTATCGCCCGCGCCGCCATCAAGCCAGGCGATGTTGACGAAGTGATTATGGGCAACGTGCTGGGCGCCGGGTTGGGCCAGAACGTCGCTCGTCAGGTCGCGATTGCCGCCGGGATCCCGGTAGAAAAAAGCGCCTTTAACGTCAGCAAAGTATGCGGTTCCGGGCTCAAGGCGACCATTCTTGGCGCACAGGCCATCGCGCTGGGCGATGCGGAAATCGTGGTGGCTGGCGGGACGGAAAGCATGAGCAACGCCATGTACTTATCCGCCGCGGCCCGCTGGGGACAGCGCATGGGAGACAGTGCGCTTATTGACAGCCTGATTAGCGACGGTCTGACAGACGCCTTTTCCGGCGAGCATATGGGCATCACCGCTGAAAACCTGGCGCAAAAATACCAGCTCACCCGGGAAGATCTGGACGCCTACGCGGCTGAAAGCCAGCAGCGTACCGAATGGGCGCAGAAAAACGGTCGTTTCGACAATGAAATTGTGCCGATAAAAATCGTTACCCGCAAAGAAGAGCGTTACGTCAAAGCCGATGAATTCCCCCGCCACGGTACCACGCGTGAAACCCTCGCCCGGCTGCGCCCGGCGTTTCGGCCAGACGGCGTGGTGACTGCAGGCAACGCTTCCGGCATTAACGATGGCGCCGCCGCGCTGGTCCTGATTAGCCGTGAAAAAGCCGCCGCTCTCCAGCTTCAGCCGCTGGCAACGATCCGCGCCTGGGGCTGCGGCGGGGTCGATCCCAACATCATGGGCTACGGGCCGGTACCCGCAACGCGCAGGGCCTTATCCCGCGCGGGTTTACGGGTGGATGACCTCGACGTCATTGAGGCTAACGAAGCCTTCGCCTCCCAGTGCCTGAGCGTCATGAAAGGACTGGGGCTTGACCCACATAAAACCAACGTCAACGGCGGCGCAATCGCCCTCGGCCATCCTATCGGCGCTTCCGGCGCACGCATTCTGGTCTCACTGGTTCATGAAATGCAGCGCCGCCACGCTCGTTACGGTCTCGCTACGCTCTGTATCGGCGGCGGGATGGGGTTAGCCATGGTGGTTGAAAAAGAATAAGGATCAAGGAGTTAATTATGTCCGTAGAAAACCGCGTTATCCTGACCGTCGCCTGTACCGGGGCCTGGCCGCAAAAGAGTGACACCCCGTATATTCCGCTCACCCCGCAGGACCAGGCCGATGAAATCGTCCGCTGCTGTGAGTCCGGAGCCTCCATTGCCCACATTCATGTGCGTGATGAGGAAAGTCAGGCTTCGATGGATTTTGATCAATTCGCTGAGACCGTGCGCCTGGTACGCGCGCGCTGCGATATCGTCATAAATCTGACGACCTCCGGCGGGCTTGGCCTGAGCGACGAAATTCGCATGAAGCCATTCCAGTTATTGCGGCCCGAAATGGCCTCTTTCGATGCCGGAACCATGAACTGGGCCCACTCAACAATATTCGAAAATAGCCCGCGCTTTCTGGAGAAACTCGCCGTCAGCATGAGCGAGTGCCAGGTGAAGCCGGAGTTTGAAATCTTCGATGCCGGGATGATTTACAACGTCCTGTACTACATGAAGAAAGGACTGATCAAGGGTAATCCACACTTTCAGTTCGTCCTCGGCGCACCGGGCGGAATGACGGCGGAGGTACGTAACCTGATGTTCTTACTCGATACCTGCAAACAGCATCTGGGCGATAATTTCACCTGGTCTGCTCTGGGCATTGGTCGCGGTCATCTGCCGATTGTCCTAGCCACGCTGGCTCTAGGAGGGAATGTCCGGGTTGGCATGGAAGACAACATTCTCTATCGCAAAGGTGAACTGGCGCAATCCAATACCTGGTTCGTTGAGCGCGTTAAGCGGCTGGCTGCAGAAGTGGATAAAAGTATCGCTACCCCTGATGAGACCCGCGCCATCCTTGGCCTGATACGCCAGCAGCCGGTTAGCGTCTGATTGCGATCCTTTTTACTGAACGCCGATCGCCTCTCTTAATGCGCAGGCGATCGCTTTCGATCAATATCTGAACGAGAACCCTCATATGAAAATTTCGATTCCCCGGGAACAGCTGGCGGGTGAGACGCGGGTCGCCGCCACGCCCGCTACCGTTGAACAGATGCTGAAGCTGGGCTTTACGGTCTCCATCGCCCGCGGCGCGGGTGCAGCAGCAAATATTACTGATGACGCATGGCAGACCGCAGGTGCAACGCTGTGTTCGCAGGATGAGGTCTGGCAGAGCGATATTATCCTGAAAGTTAATGCGCCTCTTGCGGATGAAATTCCTCTTTTGCGACCGGGCTGCTCGTTAATCAGCTTCATCTGGCCTGCGCAACACCCTGAACTCATGGAGAAACTCGCCGAACGCGGCGTGACGGTGATGGCAATGGATGCCGTACCGCGTATTTCTCGCGCCCAGTCGCTGGACGCCTTAAGCTCAATGGCTAATATCGCCGGATACCGGGCAGTCGTGGAGGCAGCCCACGAATTTGGTCGTTTCTTTACCGGACAAATTACCGCCGCCGGAAAGGTCCCGCCAGCGAAGGTGCTTGTTATTGGCGCAGGCGTTGCCGGGCTGGCAGCTATCGGCGCCGCCAGAAGCCTCGGCGCCATCGTGCGCGCTTTCGACACTCGCCCGGAGGTTAAAGAGCAGATCCAAAGCATGGGTGCGGAGTTTCTGGAACTCACTTTTGAAGAAGAGAGCGGCAGCGGAGACGGCTATGCCCGCCAGATGTCCGCCGAGTTTATTGAGGCGGAAATGGCCCTGTTCGCCTCCCAGGCAAGAGAGGTCGATATTATCGTCACTACCGCGCTCATTCCCGGCAAGCCTGCACCGCAGTTAATTACCCACGACATGGTCACCAGCATGAAACCCGGCAGCGTTATCGTCGACCTGGCCGCCCAGACCGGCGGCAACTGTGAGCTGACGGTACAGGGCAAGTGCATCACCAGCGATAATGGTGTAAAGATCATCGGCTATACTGACCTGCCAGCCCGGCTGGCGGCCCAGGCATCACAGCTTTACGGCACCAATCTTGTCAATCTGCTGAAGCTTTTGTGTAAAGAGAAAGACGGCAATATCGCCATCGATTTTGATGATGTCGTTATCCGCGGCGTTACCGTTGTGAGCGAGGGTGAAATCACCTGGCCCGCGCCGCCGGTTCAGGTCTCCGCCCAGCCGCAGCAGCCCAAACCCGTACCAGCAGAGCCGGTTAAAAGTGCGCGCGCCGCACCGTGGCGTCCATACCTTTTTCTGGCGCTGGTTATTGCGCTATTCGGCGGGCTGGCGCATATCGCACCGGCGGACTTTCTTACCCATTTTACCGTCTTCGCCCTCTCGTGCGTAGTGGGCTATTACGTGGTGTGGAACGTCAATCACGCCCTGCATACGCCGTTGATGTCGGTCACCAATGCGGTATCGGGGATCATTATCGTTGGCGCGGTTCTGCAAATCGGCCTGGGAGGCTGGATCTCCGCACTGGCTTTTATCGCCGTTTTTATCGCCAGTATTAATATCTTCGGTGGTTTTTACGTCACCCGCCGCATGCTGAAAATGTTCCGCAGAAACTAAGGAGTCGTTATGTCTGGAGGTCTTGTTACTGCGGCTTACATTGTTGCCGCGCTGTTGTTTATTTTTAGCCTGGCCGGCTTATCGAAGCATGAGACGTCGCGAGCAGGGATCGTTTTTGGTATCGCCGGGATGGTGATTGCACTGGCGGCGACCATCCTCGGTCCCCAGGCAGCCAATGTCGCATGGATCCTGGTAGCGATGATGGCCGGTGGAGGCATCGGTATTTTTCTCGCGCAGCGGGTGGAAATGACCGAAATGCCGGAGCTGGTGGCGATTTTGCACAGCTTTGTCGGCCTGGCGGCGGTGCTGGTGGGTATTAATAGCTACCTTGGCCATGCGCCGCTCGATGACACGGCCATGACGACTATCCATCTTGTGGAGGTATTTCTGGGGATCTTCATCGGAGCCATAACCTTTACCGGTTCGGTAGTGGCATTCGGTAAGCTGCGCGGGATCTTCGCGTCAAAACCGCTGATATTGCCAGGTCGCCACGGTATGAACCTCGCGGCTCTGCTGGTCTCTTTCGCCTTAATGCTCGTATTTGTACGAAGCGACAGCCTGCTGTGGCAGAGTCTGGCATTAAGCGTTATGACGCTAATTGCGTTGGCGTTTGGCTGGCATCTTGTCGCTTCAATAGGCGGCGCAGATATGCCGGTGGTTGTCTCGATGCTCAATTCCTATTCCGGCTGGGCGGCGGCGGCGGCGGGTTTTATGCTCAGTAACGACCTGCTGATCGTGACTGGCGCGCTGGTTGGCTCTTCCGGGGCTATTCTTTCTTACATTATGTGTAAGGCCATGAATCGCGCGTTCATCAGCGTCATCGCCGGCGGCTTTGGCAGCGCTGGTACGGCAACTGACGATAGCGCCCCGCAGGGAGAACATCGCGAATGCAGCGCTGCGGAAGTAGCTGAAGCGCTGAAAAACGCCCGTTCAGTTATCATTACCCCCGGCTACGGACTGGCGGTCGCCCAGGCGCAGTATCCGGTACAGGAATTGACCAGCCGGCTGATTGCGCTAGGCGTACAGGTACGATTCGGTATCCATCCGGTAGCCGGGCGTTTGCCGGGACATATGAACGTACTGCTGGCCGAAGCCAGAGTCCCCTACGATATCGTGCTGGAGATGGAGGAGATCAATGACGACTTCAGCGATACTGACATGGTGCTGGTGATCGGCGCCAACGATACCGTCAACCCGGCCGCACAGGAAGATCCAAGTAGCCCTATCGCAGGTATGCCGGTACTTGAGGTATGGAAGGCGCAGCAGGTGGTGGTGTTCAAACGTTCGATGAATACCGGTTACGCTGGCGTGCAAAACCCACTTTTCTTTAAAGAAAACACCATCATGTTGTTCGGCGATGCGAAAACGAGTGTGGAGGCGATCCTGACGCAGATCTAACCGATTAACGGTGTGCCGAAAACCAAGAAAAAGGTGCGCTGTTATTTCGCAACAAGGAAACGGTTGTTAACTCTTCCAGGGGGACCTCTGGTCTGCCAGGCGATAAAAAGATGGATGGGTGATGGGAAACAATTTAAACGTGTAAGAGATACCTCTGCTATGCTGAGGCTAGTCCCCCGACAAGTTCAGCACCGGTGGCAAGTAGGTTTCACTGAGCATAACAAAGTGCGGCAAGTCCTGCTGTTGCAGAGCTTCCATCAACTCAAACATCAGGATGTACCGAGCTGCGACGGAATGACATGGGACAGCTATGCACAAAACTCGCATGACAACCTCAGAGAATTCCACAGCAGACTTCAGAGGAGGCAATACAGACCCCGGCTGGCAAGGCAGGAGTTCATTCCCAAAGGAGATGGATCAGAAAGGCAACTGAGCATTCTCTGTCTGGAGGATAAAATCGTACAGCAGGCGGTGGTGACAGTGTTGAACTAAATCTATGAGGCTGACTTTCTGGGGGGACCCCTATTAAGTTGTCAAGCATGTTTATGACACAGCAGGGGTATAAAAAGTCCCGTCACGCATCATGGCGAACAGAGCGTCACTGCGGCGTCCTGCGAGAGCGATAAGCGCCTAGTTGTGTCGTTTTCCCAAGCTCATTTTGCGTGTGTAGTAAGCCCAGGATATCGGATCTCTGAGCGCCGCGAAGGCCGACAGAAACAGCGCCCGTTTGAGGATTTTATTACCCCGTCGCGAGGGATGTTCCCCGCGTATGTATGAGCCGGAATGTCGGGTTTCCAGGCTACGAGATGTGCGGTCGAGGCGAAGGCGCGGCAGGCGACCTCTGTGAGGAGTCTGGCTGTGATCCTGACACCGACTCCGGGCATGCTGGTCAGAACCGGGTAAAGAGGGGGAGTAAGAACTCGCTGTTCCACCTCAAGGGCTACTTCGTCTCTTTGCTTACGCAGAGTGATGAGCTGGAGTGCCAGATGTGGCAGAACAACGACAGCGGCGTTCGTGCCGGGAACGACGACGGCTTGCTGTGTCAGTGCCAGGGTGATATCTGCAGTAAGGCGCTTTCCCAGATGGGGCGCGAGTTTGCAGAGCTGGGTTGCCAGCTTCTTTTCACCCAGCGAAGCGAGTTTTTCGGGTGAGGGATATCGCTGGAGCAGATCGAGCACAGCCTGGTGATCCAGTCGCGGACCGAGAACGCGCTCCAGAGCCGGATGTATCTGGGTCAGCAGGCCGCGGATACGATTGCAGGTCTGCGTTGTCTGTGCAGCAAGATCATCATCGAAGCCGCAGAGCATGGAGAGTTCGGCGATTTGCTCGTCAGCCAGTTTTAGCGTGCGTAGCGCGTGAGGTAGGGTACGGGCAGCTTCGGCGATGATGGCCGCATCGCGGGCATCGGTTTTGGCTTCACCGACGGGTAACGCACCGATAGTGGCAGGCTGGTCAACAATCAGCAGTATCTGACCATGCTGTTTCAGCTCAGATATGAGCGACCTGAGTCTGGTTTCGTCGTTGGGTAATGTTTTATCGAACAGGCGTTTACCTGAACGATTAACGGCAACGGCGTGATGTGTGTCTTTACCAACATCAACGCCAATAAAGACCTGGGCAGATTCGTCATCGCTGGATTCGGTCATACTGTCTCCCTGTTTATACGGGTTAACCAGATAACCACGGGGAGCAGGCACCGGCATCCACGTTACAGACGGTCCCGACAAAGGTGCCTGACCTGACCCTTTGCTATCAGCGGTTACCTGCGCCCCACCAGACCCGGTTACATCCCCCCGGATCATGGACGACTGGGGGGCAGGAATCATGCCGGGTCTGGCTGGCTAACACTTCAAGTATAAGGGAAGGTAACGAGGCCTACGGATTCAGGCCGGGAAGAGGTCAGCACGACGCGCTGGATGCCTTGCACACAGCGATTATGATACAAAAGGTAAACTGGGTGCTGGATCTGGATATCAGTAAGTTCTTCGATACGGTGGAACACCACTGGCTGCTCAGGTTTCTCCGGCACCGGATTGAGGTTCCGTATATACTGAGGTTGATAAGGCAGTGGATCACGGTTGATGTGATGGATGAACGTGGTCATCGGTAGCGTTCGCGCGTTGGTGTCCCGCAGGGCGCGGTGTGTTCACTGTTGCTTGCAAACATCTATCTACACTACAGCTTTGAGCTGTGGCTAAACAAAAACCGAAAGTATGCGCAGGGGGACGTTGTGATGGTCAGGTACGCCGACGACTCCGTATTGGGATTCCAGAAACACCGGGATACCTTGGAGTGCTTGTCAGCCGCTGCCGCTGAAACAGCGGTTGGGGAAATTTGGACTGAAAGTCCCCCCGGAGAGAACCCGACTGGTTCGTTTTGGGCACTTTGCCCTGAGCCACTACAGGGAAGAGTAGGGAAAGCCCGGGACGTTTGATTTTCTGGGTTTTACCCACTATATAGGGCTAAACCGGGCAGGAAGCGCGGTCGTGATGAGCAGGACCAAACGTAGCCGCCGCCAGGCACAGTTGAAGACGATCAAACAGACACTTCGTAAACGCCTGCACGACAGGCCGGGGGAACCCGGTCGTTGGTTAAGGCGAGGAGTGGAAGGACACATAAATTACTATAGAGTTCCTTTCAACATGAAGGCCCTAAGTCAGTTTGTGGGGGAAGTGAAGCTACTGTGGCTGAAGTCACTGCGTCGACAGAGCCAGAGGCACAAAATGACATGGAAACGCTTCGGCCAGTTATGCAAACGTTGGTTGCCATCTCCTGGAATAGTCCACCCACATCCGATTGCTTCCACGCCCGGATCCGTGCGGGGGAGCCGGTAACGGCTATTCTTACCGCAACCCATTGAAATAAAATGGAGAATTTTTAAAAACGACTGGATATCCTGTTGATCAAGCATTTTTATTGGTACTGGCCGGATAGTTCCATACTGACAGGTCTCAGCAATAGTCTGTGCATCGTTATGATCATTTTTCTGGCGTCGCTTATAAGCTCTGACATGCTGAGTCGGAAGTTGGATCGCTTTATGACCGAGCTTTTGTATCGCCCTTGTCCAGTGATGCGATGTCCTCATTGCTTACAAACAAAAGAATATAGTCAGGTGTGTAGCCGGAGGACATATCAAAATGGAAGCAATACACTGCCAGAAATGCTATATCTCATGTGAAATCTATACACTGCTACGTAATCAAAACAGGCAGAGCAAAAGTACTCAAATAACGACTTGACTCTTAGAAGAGAGTCAGCAAAAGTAAGGCATTGGCTGCTTCACTAAAGGGCGTCCATCACGTCACTACAGTGTGGCGGAAAAGCAGTTCTGGCAGTCTCTACTGGCAGAACTGCTGAAATGGCTGACGGATATCCATAATTTAAAATAACTTAGATTTTTGTTAACAAAAAAGCTTCATTGTGTTTTCGTTACCCTAAATGCGGAAAGCTCAATTTTGCACCGTTGGTGACATCAGACTCATGCACGAATCGGATGAGTAATCACATTCTTGCCGAAACCAACGCTCGCGCTCTGTCCTGAGGCCACATTCTTCGATAGCGGGAGCAAGCCACTGGTCAGAGCAATCTGGGGAAACTCAAAACCATTCCCATAATGTTCTATTACCCAAGCAAATGCCTCGGATGCTCTTTCTGCATCTTGTTCGCGCTTAGGAATAAATACGGAACCAACACCATCAACATTTAATTGAGTGTCCTTGTACATGGTACAGAATGGCATTTTATAACACGAGTGCACTGTCATAGTAATGACTTCAGAATTCTTGTCACCACATGCCGCCGCTGTATCCGCTGTTTTAGCCGATGGTGAGCCGACAGCATCAAGAATTTTCGAAATTGGCTTCCCTAACCTTGCTGCGCGTTGGCGAGTCTGCTCAACGACGTCAAAATCCTCGTAATCGAAACATTCATCCGCCCCTAAACGTTTCAGTAGTTCAAAGTATTCCTTGGCCGCAATGACAAATATTGGTGAAACACTACGAGCACGTGCAAACTGTAGCACAGAGAGTCCGATAGAAGTTGTCCCTCCCCAGATCAGGAGAATACCTTCAGGATTCTGTTCTTCTTTACCAATCAAGGGATAGCCCAATAGATTAAAGAAGGCATCAGCCGCTGTTCTCACCACAACACCCATTGCGGCGGCTGCATAAAGAGGCATGTGATTCGGTACTCTAAATGCCTTGCCATCTGCGGGGTATAGAAGGTAGTTCTGATGAGCACCGTGAATCGCCACAGGTTTAACAGACACCTCAGAGTCATTTAAGATGACTTAAAGAGAGGTGCCCATGAGCGGTAAGCGTTATCCCGAAGAGTTTAAAATTGAAGCAGTCAAACAGGTTGTTGATCGCGGTTATTCTGTTGCCAGCGTTGCAACACGTCTCGATATCACCACCCACAGCCTTTACTCCTGGATAAAGAAGTACGGTCCGGATTCTTCCACTAATAAAGAACAGTCAGATGCTCAGGCCGAGATCCGCCGTCTCCAGAAAGAGCTGAAGCGGGTTACCGACGAACGGGACATATTAAAAAAAGCCGCTGTAGATTCAATCTGTCAACGCAACACCCCTTTCAATTATCTCTTTAGGTGTTTTGAACTTCAGTGTCTTTCTCGGTCTGTTGTTTAGCTGAGCTGCAACCTGATCCAGCTCATGTTGAGTATATTGGGCAAGGCATGTCTTTTTGGGAAAGTACTGTCGGATTAGCCCATTAGTGTTCTCGTTTGTTCCCCGCTGCCAGGGGCTCTGAGGATCGCAGAAGTAAACTTTAACTCCTGTGCTGCCAGTAAATTCCAGATGTCTGGCCAGTTCCATTCCTCTGTCCCATGTCAGTGATCGCCGGAGTTCAGGAGGTAAGCTCAGGAATTTATCTGTAAGAGCCTGATTCACTGATAAAGCGTCTTTGCCCCTGAGTCTCAGGATGATCGTATAACGTGATTTTCGGTCTACAAGTGTGGCTATATGGGAGTTTTTTGTACCCGAGACTAAATCGCCTTCCCAGTGTCCCAGAGAGCGTCTGTTATCGATATGCCGGGAACGTTCGTGGATTGGCGTTCCGTTCACTATGTTGATAGTGCCTCTTTCACCTTTGCGAGTATGGCGCCGGCCATGACGGAGGCTGTGCGATCGGCGCAGATGCTGTACGTTCAGGTGGTGTAGCGCTTCACGACTACGAAAGTAAAGCGTCTTATAAATTGTCTCAGGTGATATTCGTAGTGTTTTTTGACGCGGCTTCGCTCGCCTTAACCATCCTGATATTTGCTCTGGGGACCACTTCATCTCAAGCTTTTCCAGAACAAGCTCTCGCAACGGCATATTCTGATCCAGTAAGCATGGTTTTGGTCTTTTAGCCATTCTGTTGGCCCGGTTATTCGCATCAACGGCTTTGTAATAGCGCCTGCCACGATTACGCTGAACTTCACGTGAGATTGTCGAAGGGCTACGATTCAGCATTGTAGCGATGGCTCGAATGCTCATTTTAGCTGACAGACCGGCTCGTATTTCCTCGCGCTCAGACAGCGTCAGGTGAGCAACAGCTCGCTTGCGCTCATTGGGTTTTATGCCACCAGTATCTCTTAACATCGTGAAGATGGTTCCTGGTTTCGAGCCCAGGATATTAGCTATCTCACTGAAGCCTTTTCCGTTCTTCCACAGTTCAAAAACAGATGTTTTTTCCTTTGCTGTAAATGTCCGTCTCATCCAACAATCCTCCGCAACTACATGTTTTCACATGACTGTTGCGTTGACCAATTGAATCTACAG